>CABUWD010000007.1 GCA_902495155.1 uncultured Collinsella sp. | reverse complement strand
GTCGTTTGAGGTGCCGGCGAGCATCAAGGTGGGCGACGATACCGTCACCGATGCCGACAAGCGCGACTACGCCATGACCATGGATGTGCGCGAGATGATGCGCCGTTCGTCCAATGTGGGCTTTGTCCTGGTGGGACGCAAGATCGGTGCCGATGATTTTGCCACCTATGTGGACAAGTGGGGTATCGGTCATAGCTCCGGTGTCGATCTTCCGGGTGAGAGCCTGGGCATCGTCAAGGAGCGCGACCAGTACGACGGCGCCACGCTGGGCTCGATGAGCTTTGGCCAGGCGCTGTCCGTCTCGCCGATTGAGGTTGCACGTGCCGTGGGCGGCATCGCGAACGGCGGCGTGATGATGACTCCGCACTTCTATAAGTCCAGCAAGGGTGATGAGAAGGACTGGGGCGAAGGCGAGCGTGCGATTTCGGAGGACGCTGCCGCCCAGGTGACATCGTGCATGCAGACGGTCGTGTCCGAAGGCACGGGCGTTGGCGGTGCGGTCGATGGCTATGACGTGGCGGGCAAGACCGGTACGGCCGAGCGTGCTGACGAGAACGGCGGTTACCTCAAGGAGAACTACATGTCGTCCTTTATGGGCTTTGCGCCGGCACAATCGCCCAAGGTGCTGTGCTATATCACACTCGATGGAACGCCGAGCGGCTCGGATGCCGCCGCGGTGCCATTCCAGTCCATTATGGCCAACGCGCTCGACGTGCTAGGTATCCCGCGCACGAAGTAGGGGGTTACAATCTTGAGCGTGGTCTGCCGTTTGATCTGAAGGGTGTTCACATGCCCTGCACCACGCGCGCATGGCACTGGGATACAATACGCCGATAGCATTATTAGGTTTACAGGGGAGCTGCAATGATAGAGATCGCCGTCAACAACCTCGCGGCCTCAACGGGGGCCCGAACCGTGACGGAAGAAGTCGATCGGGTATGCCGCGGGTGCGTTATCGACTCGCGCCAGGTCGAGGAAGGGACGATTTTCGTCGCCTTTCCCGGTGAAAACGTCGACGGCAATGATTTTGCTTCCCGTGCCGTCCAGTCGGGTGCCGGCGCCGTCGTGATGACGCGTGAGCCCGAGGCCGAGCTGGTCTCGCTGGCGCAGGACAAAGGATGCGCCATCCTGCTGACCGATGATCCCGAGGAGTTTCTGCTGCGTTTGGCGCACGCGTATCGCCTGGAGCTTGGCTGCCTGGTCGTTGGCATTACCGGTTCCATCGGCAAGACGACGACCAAGGACGTGCTCGCCGCTGTGCTCGCCAAGCGCTATCGTGTCTGGGCCACCAAGGGCAATTTCAATAACCTGATCGGCATGCCGCTCACGGTGCTTTCCGCTCCGGCCGATACCGAGGTCCTGGTGCTCGAGATGGGCATGAACCATTTCCACGAGATTGAGCGCCTGTCCCAGTCCGCCAATCCCAACCTTGCCATCGTGAGCAAGATTGGTACCTCTCACATCGGCATTTTGGGCAGCCGCGAGAACATCGCCCGCGCTAAGGCCGAGATTGTCCAGGGCATGTGCGCCGCCGGCGACTTCTTGCCGCTGCTGGTTTTGGGCGGCGAGGACGACTTTACGCCGTTCATTCGCGATACGTTCGCCCAGCCTGCTGGTATCGACGTGATGCTGGCCGGCGTCTCGGACGACGATGAGGTCCGTGCCCGCGACATTCGTGTTGATGACGAGGGCCGTCCGGTCTTTACGCTCGATTTTGGCCAGGGTGAGACGATCGATACCATGCTTGCCATCCCCGGCGTGCAGTCCGTTCCAAATGCCGTTAAGGCCGCCGCGGTTGCCTATCGCCTGGGCGTGACGCCCGAGCAGATCGATGCTGCCTTTAGGGGCCTCACGATCACCGGGCACCGCCAGGAGATCAAGCGCGCCAAGAGCGGTGCCCGCGTCATCGACGATTCCTATAACGCCAGCGCCGAATCCATGGCTGCTGGTCTCGATCTACTGTGCTCGCTTTCGTGCACGGGGTCTCGTATGGCGATCCTGGGCGAGATGGGCGAGATGGGCGATGAGGCTCCTCGCATGCATGAGCTCGTGGGCGCCTATGCCGCCGCCAAGAAGCTCGACATGCTGGCGTGCGTGGGTGGTGAGCTGGCCCAGCTTATGGCCGATGCCGCGCGCATGATGGGCATGGACGAGGACCGCATCCAGGTGTTCTCCGATTATCAGCAGGTGCTCGACCGCATGGGCGGCGCGCTTGAAAAACATGATGTTGTACTGGTCAAGGGTTCCCGCTTTGTTGAGCTCGACCGCTTTGTGGAAGGTGTGTGCTAGCCCATGTTCGGCAATCCCTCGTATCCAACGTATCAGGCTTTTTTGGGGCTTGGCATCGCCGCTGCCATTGCGCTGCTGCTCATGCCGTGGTGGATCAAGCTACTTAAGGTCGAGGGTATCGGCCAGCAGGTTCGTGCCGACGGCCCCAAGCGTCATTTGGTTAAGCAGGGAACGCCCACCATGGGTGGCGTTGTCATTCTCGTCGCGATTTCGCTGACCTGCCTGCTGATGGGCAAGCTCACCACCGAGCTCGTGCTCGTGCTGCTCGCCACGCTGGCGACAGGCGTGCTGGGCCTGATCGACGACCTGACCTCCGTTACGCATGGGCGCTCGCTCGGTCTGACGCCTCATGCCAAGATGATCGGCCTAACCATTATCTGTGTCACCTTTACGGTACTTGCCGTTAACTGGTGCGGCGTCGCCCCCGAGATTCGTTTTCCCGGCGGCCTGACGATTGACCTTGGCGTGCTTTCGACCACCATCTGCGGCCTTTCGTTCCCGTGGCTCTACATTGTCTTTTGCTGGCTGATGATCGCCGGTCTTTCTAATGCCGTGAACCTGACCGATGGCCTTGACGGTCTTGCTGGCGGCACCTCCATGATTGCCATGCTCGCCATGGCTGCCATGGCGTTTTTGCACGGAGACGTGAACCTGTCCATCTTCTGCACCGCGTGTGCCGGTGCCTGCTTGGGCTTTCTGTGGTTCAACTGCTATCCGGCGAGCATCTTTATGGGCGATACCGGCTCGCTTGCCCTAGGCGCCGCGTTTGCCTGCACGTCCATCATGACCAACACCGAGGTCGTCTCCCTCATCATCGGCGGCCTGTTTATCGTTGAGACCCTGTCGGTCATGATTCAGGTTGTCTACTTCCACTTTACGCACAAGCGCGTCTTCCTTATGGCGCCCATCCATCATCATTTCGAAAAGAAGGGCTGGGCCGAGACCAAGGTCGTCATCCGTTTTTGGATTATCGCTGCTGCCTTTGGTGCCGTAGGCCTTGCCCTGTTCTTCCAGTTGGGATAGTGGTCTTTCATGCCTCTTGCTGATGTCTTTAGCCTGCTCGTTTTGGGTCAGGGCAAATCCGGTCTCGATGTCGCCCGCTGGGCGCTGGCACATCCCGAGCGCGTAAGTGCCGTTACCGTGTATGGCGGTGGCACCTCTGAACCCAATGACGCCACGCGTGCGCTCGAGGCTGCTGGTGCGTCGTTTGTCTATGGGACCGAACAGGTCGAGGGCGCCTATGACGTATGCGTGACGTGCCCGGGCATCTCGGAGTTCTCGGGCTTCTTTAAGGCCGGGCGCGAGCATGCCGCCCAGATTATGGGTGAGCCCGAGTTTGCCTATCGCCTGTCGCCCGATAACTGGATTGCCATCACGGGCACCAACGGCAAGACGACCACCACGTCGCTGGCTGATTATCTGCTTAAGGCTGCCGGCGAGGCCAGCGTTGCTGTCGGCAACATCGGCGAGCCGCCGGTCAACGAGATTGACGGCCGAGCCCACAACGAGTGGTTTGTGGCTGAGCTCTCGAGCTATCAGATTGCTACGACAACCGAGCTCCACCCCCGCGTGGCGGTGCTGCTCAACATCACTCCCGACCACTTGGGCTGGCATAAGAGCCATAAGAACTACGCGCTTGCCAAGATCAAACTGTTTGACAATATGGTCGATGACGATCTGGCGGTTGTCGACGTCGAAGACGCCGGCATTCACGAGTTCGATGAGTACATCTACACGCCGGGTCGTCGCATCTGCAAGGTTGCCTTTGACGAGCCTGAGGGCGAGGATGCCGCCTTTGTGCGCGACGGCAAGATGGTCGTGCGCCTGAAGGGCGTCGAGACCCCGCTCATCGCTACATCCGAGCTCAAGATCTCGGGCCATCACAATGTTATCAATGCCCTGTGCGCCGCCACGGCTGCCTTGGCGGTCGGTGCCGATGTCGATGGTGTCTGCCGCGGTCTTGCCTCGTTCCAGCCGCTCGAGCACCGCGTGGAGCCGTGTGGCGAGATTGACGGCGTGCGCTACGTCAACGATTCCAAGGCGACCAACACCGATGCGGTCGAGAAGGCACTGACGGCATTTCCCGATGACGACGTGATCTTGCTGCTCGGCGGCCACGATAAGGGCACGCCGCTCACGGACTTCGCGCGCGTTGTTATGGATAACGTACGCTCGGTCGTCTGCTTTGGCGATGCGCGCGAGCGTTTCACCGCCGCTATGGACGAGGCCGATGTCGACGGCGATGTGGATATCGCCCAGGCGGATGACCTGCGCGATGCCGTGGACGTCGCCCGTTCGCTGTCGAGCCGTGGCGACGTGATCTTACTTTCTCCTGCCTGCTCTTCGTTCGATGAGTTCTCGGGCTATGAGGAGCGCGGCCGCGTGTTTAAGGACTATGTGGCCCAGCTTGCCGCTGCGGCGAAATCGCAAATGGAATAGGGGTTGCCGGTGAGAGAGGAGAGCCCCCGACAAGGTATGAGGAGGCCCGACTCGGACCGTGCTTCCTCGCGGCGCAGCACACCGCGTTCCGGTCGCGGCGGGCAGTCGTTTAGCGAACGCTATATTGCCGGCGTTCCCGCCCGTATCATGCGCCCCCGTTTGATATTCATGGCCTGCTTGTTTACCTTGGTATGCTTTGGCCTGCTGATGGTGTACTCGGCGTCTTCGGTCGAGGCGCTGCACGAGAATGGCTCGGCGACGTTTTTTCTGGGTCGACAGGCCGCGTTTGCCGTGGTCGGTGTTCTGGCGCTGATTGCCATCGTGCGCGTTTTGCCGGACAGCTGGTTTGGGGAGGATGTGCTCAGGATCTTCCTCATAGGCATGATAGGGCTACTGTTTCTGGTGTTCTTGGTGGGCAGCGGCAGCCGTGGCGCCACGCGCTGGCTTAACATCGCCGGTATTCAGTTCCAGCCTTCCGAGTTTTTAAAGCCATTTGCCATTGCGTATTCGGCCATCATGCTTGATCGCTTCTTTTCGCCCGGTGGCAACATCAACGAATTCCTTCGCAAGATGGGCATCTACCTGGGCATTTCGCTCTTTCTGATCTTTATCCAGCCCGATTTCGGTACTGTCCTGATCATCCTGTTGACCCTCATGTGCATGGCGTTGTTTGCGGGTCTCGACCCCAGATTTATCATCGGCGTGCTAATCTTCGGCATTCTCGTGATCGTGATTGCGCTTGTCGCAGAGCCGTACCGTATGGTGCGTATTCAGGTTGCCTTGAACCCTTGGGCCGACGAGTATGGTGACGGCTATCAGGCCACGCTTGCCATTATGGCCTTTGCCTCGGGCGGTCTGTTCGGCCGTGGCATCGGCAACTCAACCATGAAGTACTCGTATCTGCCCGAGGCGCACAATGACTACATCCTGGCCATCATTGGCGAGGAAGTCGGTTTTGTCGGAACCGTGCTGTTCTTCTTGGTGTTTGCGATGCTGATCTACTCGGCGTTTCGCATTGCCGAGCAGGCGACCGATCGCCGGGGCGCGCTTATGGCGTCTGGCTCCGCGGTCATTCTCGCAGTGCAGTTTTTGATTAACGCGCTGGGCATCCTCAACGTGTTTCCCATGACGGGCAAACCGTTGCCGTTTATTAGCTACGGCGGTTCGTCGATTATTGTGTCGCTTATGCTTGCCGGATTGATCCTGCGCGTTTCGTACGAGAGCGCCCGCCGCGATGAGTATGACCGCCGCCGCGAGAGCTTTGCCGTTATGGATGAGAGTACCGCCGGCGTGCCCCACGTGCGCGGCGAGCGATCTTCGCGTAACGGTTTTACCGTCCTGGATGGCTCTGCGACCGAGCCGGCAGCCCGCCCGCGTCAGCGAACGGCGCCGCAAGGTCGTCCTCAGCGCCCCAGCCCTCGCAACGCGGGCGGCGGATATAATCGAATCGATTTGAACTCGGACCCGTCGGCGCGTCTGCGTACCGACGACCAGGGACCGCGTGTACGAAGGGACTACCATGACCGATAAAATGACCGTTGCTATTGCAGCCGGCGGCACGGCCGGGCACATCAACCCCGCGCTCGCCTTGGCCGAAGAGCTGCGTGACCGTGGCCACCACGTTGTGTTCGTGGGCCAGTCGCGCAAGCTCGAGGGTCGTCTGGTCCCCGAGGCTGGGTTTGATTTTGTGCCCATTACGGTCACGGGCTTCGACCGCTCCCGTCCTTGGACGGCGCTGACCTCGCTGTGGCGTGTCAACAAAGCCAAGCGTGCGCTCGCCAGTCATTTCTCAAAGGTCGGCAAGCCCGATGCCGCCATTGGTTTTGGTGCCTATGTCGAGGTTCCGCTGCTGGGGTGGTGCAAGGGCGCGGGCGTTCCGTATCTGCTGCATGAGCAGAACTCTGTTCCGGGCCTGGCCAACAAGATGATGAACTCCCACGCCGCCCGCGTGTGCATCTCGGTGCCGGCAGCGCGTTCGGTCTTTGAGCGCGAAGGTGACCCTGACCACGTGCTCATGACCGGCAACCCCGTACGTCGCTCGGTGATCGAGGGCGATCGCGCTCGCGGCCGCAAGGCACTTGGCGTTCCCGAGGACGCTACGCTGCTGCTCGTCTTTGGCGGTTCACTTGGCGCCCAGCACCTCAACGAGCGTGTGGCTTCGCTCAAAAACGAGCTGCTTTCGCGCAAGAACCTCTATGTGTTGCATTCGACGGGTGCCGACGGCTTTGAGGAGACCGAGCGCGCTTTGGCGCTGACGCCCGAGGAGGCGAAGCGTTACCGCGTCCAGCCTTACATCGACAACATGGGCGATATGCTGGCTGCTGCCGATTTGGTGCTCTCGCGTTCGGGCGCATCGAGCGTGGCCGAGATCGCTGCACTCGCCGTGCCTTCGGTGCTCGTGCCGTACCCGCATGCGACGGCCGACCACCAAACCACCAATGCCCGTTATCTGGTCGACGCTGGGGCCGGCGTGCTCTGCGCCGATGCCGATATCGACGGTTCTGCCTTTGCCGATGAACTGCTGCACCTGGTCGATGACGCGGCGGCGCGCGACGCCATGCGTCAGGCGGCGCGTGGTCTGGCTCAGGATAGGGCCGCCGCTCTTCTGGCGGATGCGGTAGAGGGTTTGCGTTAGTTAGACGGGATATCGTCGGTCGCCCTCGCGCTGATGCGGTAGGTGCGGTACAGTTAACGGGTTACAGGCAGTGTTTACGCAAGGAGTACACGAGCACATGGCTGATTCCCAGACTGCAACCTCCGCGCCCGAGTTTAAGAGCGCCCACTTTATCGGTATCGGCGGCGCCGGCATGAGCGGCATCGCCCTCGTTCTTCACGAGCGCGGTTATGCCGTTACCGGCTCCGACCTTAAGACGTCACGTTATATCCGCCAGCTTACCCGCGCTGGTGTGAAGGTGCATGTGGGCCATGAGGCCGCCACGATCGACGAGGTCAAGCCCGACGTGGTTGTTGTCTCCACCGCTATTCCGGAGTCCAACCCTGAACTCGTGCGCGCTCGCGAGCTTGGTATTCCCGTGTGGCCCCGTGCCAAGATGCTCTCTGCTTTGGGCCACGGCTACACCACCGTCGCTGTTGCCGGCACGCATGGCAAGACCACCACGTCTTCGATGTGCGCCACCATGCTCGACCGTATGGGTCTGGATCCGAGCTTCTTGATCGGTGGCATCGTCGAGGGCTATGACACGAACGGCAAGAACGGCTCGGGCGACTACTTTGTCGCTGAGGCCGACGAGTCCGACAGCTCCTTCCTGTTCCTGAACCCCAACGTGGTCATCGTGACCAACGTCGAGGCCGACCACCTCGATCACTACTCGGGTATCGAGGAGATCGAGGCAACTTTCGCCAAATTCATGAGCCTGGTGGGCGAGGACGGCACCGTCATCGTCTGCGGTGAGGACCCGCATCTGGTCGAGCTCGCCAAGTCGACGGGTCGTCACGTGCTTTCCTACGGCTTTGCCGAGAGCAACGACATCGTCTGCATGCACCCGGATGTCAAGGGCATCCAGAGCGATTTTATCGTTCGCTTTGAGGACGGCACTGAGCACGCTGTGGAGATCAAGAGCAATCCCGGTCGCCACAACATGCTCAACGCCACGGCGGTGCTCACCGTCGCCCATGTCCTGGGCCTTGACATCGACGCCGCCGCCAAGGCGCTCTCGAGCTTTGAGGGCGTCCGCCGTCGCTTTACCCACGTGGGCGATATCGATGGCATCACCGTGGTCGATGATTACGGCCATCACCCCACCGAGATCAAGGCGACGCTTGCTGCTGCTTCGTCGCTGGGCTACAAGCACGTCGACGTCGTGTTCCAGCCGCACCGCTATTCGCGCCTGCAGGCCCTGTGCGACGACTTTGCCGATGCATTTGCCAATGCCGATAAACTGCTGCTGATTGATGTGTTCTCGGCTGGCGAGATGCCCATTCCGGGTGTCACCTCTAAGATGCTCGCCGATACCGTGCGCGCCAAGCATCCTGGCAAGGAGGTCGTGTACTGCTCCAGCCGTCTTGAGCTCAATCAGGAGCTCGAGCAGATGGTGGGCGAGGGCGACCTGCTGCTCACTATGGGTGCCGGTGACGTTACGACCGTCGGTCCCGAGTTCATTGAGTATCTGACTGCCAAGAAAGACGCTTAAGTCTAATGGGTCTGTTTAACGCCGTCATGGCGCTCTCGGGCATGATCGACACGGATGTGATCGAGGACGAGCGCCTTGCGCGTCATACGAGCTATCGTATCGGCGGCAAGGCCGACCTCTTTGTGACGTGCCATAGCTATCATGCCCTCCGCCGCGCCGTGGCGGTGCTCGATCGCGAGCAGGTGCCGTGGGTCATCATCGGCAAGGGCTCCAATCTGCTGGTTGCCGATGGCGGTTATCGCGGCGCCGTCATTTCGCTCGGACGTGAGTTTCAGCGCACGGTTGTTGCCGATGACGGTTGTACGCTGACGGTCGGTGCGGGCGTGATGTTTGCGCGCCTGGTCAACGATGCCCTGTCGCGTAGCCTCTCGGGCCTTGAGTTTGCCGTTGGCATCCCTGGTTCGGTTGGCGGTGCGATATCTATGAATGCCGGCACACGGACCGAGTGGATTGGCTCGCTGGTTGAGGATGTCGTAACGTTTGACCCGGCATCCGGTATCAAGCATTATGCGGGGTCCGAGATCACTTGGGGCTACCGCGAATGTAGCCTTCCCCGCAATGAGATCATCCTCGAGTGCGTGCTCAAGCTTAAACCGGCGCCCAAGGCCGACATTCGCGAGCGCATGGAACGGTACCTGACGAGGCGCAAGCGTACGCAGCCCATGGGTCGCGCATCCTGTGGGTCGGTCTTTCGTAACCCGCCCGATGCGAGTGTGGGCAAGCTTATCGAGGATTGTGGATTAAAGGGTTTTTCGATTGGCGGCGCGGAAGTTTCGCCCGTTCACGCTAATTTTATCGTTAATAACGGAACTGCCTCGGCCGATGACGTTGCCGCGGTTATCAGACATGTGCACGGAAAGGTGAGGGAGGCGTATGGCATCGAGCTCAGACCGGAAGTTAAATTCCTCGGCTTCTAGAGCATCGAAACCCACCTTCCGCCGCGCCGGAGGGCGTTCCGGCGCGCCTGCCAAACCTCAACGCAATACCGTCGCGCACTCTAAGTCTGTCGGGCATGCTCGACAGACCAGTCGTCCGGTTGTCGGCTCGCAGCTCGGTAATCGTCCGGCCGCAAAAAAGTCCTCGCGTCCCTCGGTGACGTCAAAGCCTGTTATGGGCGCCAAACCTGCCCGTCCCATGGCAACTCCTAAGCCCTCGACGGGAACTAAAGCGCCGCGTCCAGGTCGCACGCTGGGCGCATCGAAACCGCGCTCGCTGGCATCGGTGCCGGCTACCGCCAAGAAGCCTTCGGGTAAAAAAAGCGTCAACCCGTTGTCTTCACTTGGGGCGATGGTAAATAAAACATCAGACGCCGCTTCTGTCGTTGCAGGCAAAGGCAAAATCGTGGGCGGCGTTCTGGCCGCCTTGGCCGTGCTCGTCGTCGTTGCCATCGTGGTGATCAACTCTGGATTGTTTACCGCCACTGATATTCAGATTCAAGGCAGCGAGCATGTGACGAAGCACGATGCTATCCAGCTGATCGATTTGCCCGAGGGAACGTCGCTTTTTAACGTCGATCCCGACCAGATTACCGAGGACCTCAAGCAGAATCCGTGGGTCTCGGGCGTGGATGTCCAGCGTCAGTTCCCGCATACGCTCATCATTACGCCGATGGAGCGCAAGGTCATCGCAATTGCCTATATCAGTTCCGATGACCTTGCCTGGGCCATCGGGGATGATGACACCTGGATCGCCCCACTGTCGACGTCGGTCGAAGTGGACGACCAAGGCAACGTCATCACGACAGGGCAGGGCTCAAATACCTTGACCGGAATCGATGCCGCGCTGGCGCTCGCTAAGCACTATGGCGCGGTGTTGTTGACTGATGTCTCGGCGGATGTCGCTCCGGTTTCCGGCCAGGCAGTGAGCTCCAAGGCCGTTAAGGCTGGCTTGGATTATGTGCGTGGTTTTTCGAGCGAGTTCTTGGGACAAGTCAAGGATATTTCCACGCCTTCGGTCGAAGCCATCTCGGCAAACCTCAATAACGGCATTGAGGTGTCGCTGGGCGATTCGGACGATATCGCCAAGAAGGAACGCGTAGTCACCAAGTTGCTTTCGCAGGTAGAGGGCGTAACGTATATCAATGTGCGCTCTCCGGGCAACTACACATTTAGGAATGCTCCGACCTCATAGCGCTGGTTGATGCTTTGTTGAGTGGCCATACCACGCCGTTTATCTGGTTTGTTTGGTTTTCACGGTCAATTATTTGACTGATACGTTCATAATGTGCAACCATAATACGGTTTACCTTTGCATTTGCTTTCAACCTGAAGGTTAATGTGCGCAGGGGTCGACCCATGCTATGGCTATAACCTTTGTTCGGAGGACCGACATGCACGAGACAGAGATCAACAACTACCTTGCCGTCATTAAGGTGGTCGGCGTCGGCGGCGGCGGTACCAACGCGGTCAATCGAATGATCGAAGAGGGCATCCGCGGCGTCGAGTTTGTTGCCATCAACACCGATGCTCAGGCACTCGCGATCTCTGATGCCGATATCAAGGTGCACATCGGCACCGACCTTACCCGCGGCCTGGGCGCCGGCGCCAACCCCGAGGTTGGCCGCAAGGCTGCCGATGAGTCCCGCGACGACATTGCCGAGGCGCTCGCTGGCGCCGACATGGTGTTCATCACCTGCGGCGAGGGCGGTGGCACCGGTACCGGCGCTGCTCCCATCGTTGCCGATATCGCGATGAACGAGGTCGGCGCACTGACCGTCGCCGTCGTGACCAAGCCCTTCACCTTCGAGGGCCGCAAGCGCAAGAAGAGCGCCGAGGAGGGCATTAAGACCCTCTCCGATTGCGTCGATACCATGATCGTCATCCCCAACGATAAGCTGCTCGACATCGCCGAGAAGAAGACTACCATGCTCGAGGCCTTCGCGATTGCCGATGGCGTCCTTTCCCAGGGCACCCAGGGCATCACCGACCTCATCACCGTCCCCGGTATCATCAACCTGGACTTCGCCGATGTTAAGACCATCATGAAGCAGGCCGGTACCGCCATGATGGGTATCGGTACCTCTTCTGGGGATACCCGTGCCGTCGACGCTGCCCAGCAGGCCATCTCCAGCCCGCTGCTCGAGAGCTCCATCGATGGTGCCACACGCGTGCTGCTCTCCATCGCCGGTTCCAAGGACCTGGGCATCCAGGAGATCAGCGACGCCGCCGACGTTGTCGCCAACGCCGTCGACCCCGAGGCCAACATCATCTTCGGTACCGTTGTCGACGAGTCCCTGGGCGATCAGGTGCGTATCACCGTCATCGCTACGGGCTTCTCCGACTCCAACGTCAACCGTCAGGACGAGCTCTTTGCTGCTCAGCAGTCTCAGAGCAAGGCCGCTGCCTCCGCTGAGCCGCAGCGCACCGCTCCGGCCACCAGCCCGGCTCAGGCCGCTCCGACCCGCAACGTCGGTGGCACCGAGCTTCCTAACTTCGGCAACGATCAGTTCGAGCTTCCCGACTTCCTGAAGCGCGGTAGCTTCTAAGTCGTTCTTTGCATTGTTGCTCACGGGGGCGTGTCCGTATGGACGCGCCCTTTTTATTTCGACTTTGTAAACTAGAACCTCCAATCTCTTTACGTTCCCTTTACGATTGCCTCCAGTGCAGCAGGTATCCTTTTAGAGAAGTATGACAGCCGTATAAACGCGGGCTGTAGCGGCGATGCCGCGGTACTTGTGTTATTAGGAGGCTTTAGTATGGCAGCACGTGCGGACAACGTTTCGCGTGTCGACCATGATGGAGTTACGTTGGTGGAAGGCGCGACATCCGATGTTCGCTTTGCCTTCACCGAGCGCGCCGGTGGTGTTTCCGAAGATGCGTACTCCTCACTCAATTTGGGCTCGCATGTTGGCGATGACCCCTTTGCTGTTCAAGAAAATCGTCGTCGCGTGCTCGAGGCTATGGGTGCCGCCGAGTGCGAGCACAACTTGCTCGTTCCCAATCAGGTCCATGGTGACCATATCGTTGCGGTGACCTCGAACGGCGCCGATGACCTTGAGGACGTTCGCGAGCAGATTGCCGAGGGCTGCGATGCCATCGTCTGTACGGCGCATAACGTACCCGTGCTGCTCTGCTTTGCCGACTGCGTTCCCGTGGTGCTGGTGGCCCCCGGCGGATTTGCCGTGGTGCACTCCGGTTGGAAGGGCACGATTGCACGTATTTCCGCCAAGGCGTGCCAGGCGCTTTGCGATGCTGCCGGTTGCGATGCGAGCGACGTTTCCGCCTATATCGGCCCCCATATCTTGGGTGACGAATATGAGGTATCCCAGGAACTCATGGATCGCTTTGCCGCCGAGTTCTCTTGCATCGATGCGAATACCTCTCGCATGCTCGATCTTTCCGCTGCCATTCGCGAGGCGCTGGTAGATGTCGGTGTCGACGCGGATAATATCGTGGATACCCAGCTTTCGACCGTGCGTCAGAACGACCGCTTTTATTCCTACCGTAACGAGGACGGCACCTGTGGGCGCCATGCTGCGATCGGCGTGATGCTATGAGAAAGATCGTATCGGTCCTGAGCGCCGCTGTGCTTACGCTTACGCTGTGCGCCTGTTCTTCGGGATCTTCTAGCTCTTCCATTACCGTGGCCGGCTCCACGACCTGCCTTCCTATCGCCGAGATTGCGGCCGAGGGCTTTAAGGAGGAGACCGGCATCGACGTGCTCGTTTCCGGTTTGGGTTCTTCCGCTGGGATCGAGGCCGTCAGCGCCGGCACGGCCGATATCGCCAGCTCCTCCCGTGGACTCAATGCCGACGAACAGGATCTGGGCCTGACTCCCATTGTCATTGCCCACGACGGTATTGCGGTCATCGTGAACGACGACAACCCCGTCGATAACCTCTCGACCGAGCAGCTCCGCGATATCTACGCCGGCAAGATTACCAATTGGAAAGAGGTCGGTGGCGAGGACCTGAGGATTCAGGTCATCAACCGAGACGAGGCGTCCGGTACGCGCGAGGCCTTCCGTACCATCGTGATGGATGGCACGCCGTTCGATCGCCGCTCGGCCGTTCTTTCGGGTACGGGCCAGGTGCGCGACGTGGTATCTCGTTCGCGTGGGGCCATCGGCTACATTTCGCTGGGCTTCGTCGATAGCCTCAACGCCAAGACCTCGGTCAAGGCCGTCTCGGTCAATCATGTTGAGGCGTCCGAGAAGACGGTCGCGAGTGGCGGCTATCCCATCTCGCGCGACCTTTACTTCTTTGTGAAGGGTGTGCCTTCGCAGCAGGCGCAGGATTACATCGACTATGTGACGTCCGAAAAGATGGACAAGCAGATTCGCGAGGCGGGCTTTATTCCCGTCACCAACGACGAGAAGGGGAGTGAGTAGCATGGAAGCACAGGAAAACTCCCAGACTGAGCAGAATGTTCAGACGCCCAAGAAGCGCGAGCTGGCGCTCGTATCGCGCAGTACCTATATCAAGGAGAAGGCGCTGCAGTGGATCTTCTTTGCCTGCGCGTTCTTGGCGGTCGTTACCGTCATCCTGATTTTTGTCTTTACCACGTACTCGGCGCTGCCCGTCTTTACTGACATCGGTCTGGCTGACTTCTTTAGCTTTACGTGGGCGCCTTCCGAGGGCCACTACGGCATCTTGTCGCTGCTTGCTGGCTCGGGTCTGGTGACCGTCGGTGCGCTCGCCATGGGCGTGCCGCTGGGCGTGGGTACGGCCGTTTACCTGGTCGAGATTGCCAGCAAGCGCGTGCGCAAGCTCATCAGCCCCGCCGTTGACCTGCTGGCGGGCATACCCTCCATCATCTACGGCTTCTTTGGCATGATCATCATCCGCCCGTTTATCGCACAACTGACCGGCGGCCTTGGTTTTGGTGCGCTGACGGCGTGGTTTGTGCTCGCCATCATGATCGTCCCTACCATCACCACGCTCACCATCGATGCTCTCAATTCCATTCCCATGGGCATTCGCGAGGCATCGTATGCCATGGGCGCCACAAAGTGGCAGACCATCTATAAGGTCGTGCTACCTGCCGCGAAGCTGGGTATCGTTGATGCCATCGTGCTGGGTATGGGCCGTGCCATCGGCGAGACCATGGCCGTGCTCATGGTCGTAGGTAACGCCCCGGTTATTCCCGACAGCATTGCGAGCCCCATCTCGACGCTCACGAGCCAGATTGCGCTCGACATGAGCTATTCCTCGGGTCTGCACCGCTCGGCGCTGTTCGGCATGGGTGTGGTCCTGTTTATCATCTCCGCCACGCTGGTGGGTATCGTTCGTCTGATTTCCAAGAAGAAGAGGGGGTAGGCTATGTCCGATTCCGTTGACACGACGGTCGATACGACCTCGTCGCGCGAGCGCATCAAGCGTGCCCTTTCCCACGGCAAGAAGGGCCGCATCAACAAGGACCTGTCCAACAAGATCATGCTTGGCGTGTTTCGTGCCGCTGCCTACATCACCACGCTGGTGCTGGTCGCTATCATCGCCTACGTGGTCATCAACGGCCTGCCACACATCTCGCTCGACTTTATCTTCGGTTGGCCCCAGGGCGTCAACGCCGAGGGCGGAATTTGGCCCACGATCGTCTCGACCGTCTACGTGACGGCGCTCGCCATGCTTATCTGCACGCCGATCGCTGTGCTGGCAGCCGTCTATCTGGCCGAGTACGCCAAGCAGGGCAAGGTCGTCGAGCTCATTCGCTACGCTGCTGACGCTTTGGCCTCGGTGCCCTCCATCGTTATGGGCCTGTTTGGCTACGCCTTGTTTGTCGAGGCTATGGGCCTGGGCCTTTCGATGGTCTCGGCCGCTCTGGCGCTCGCGCTCTTGATGCTTCCCATCGTCATGCGCACCACCGAAGAAGCCATTCGCGCCGTTCCGCGCTATATCCGTTGGGGCGCGTACGGCCTGGGCGCTACCAAGTGGCAGGTCGTCTCCAAGATCGTGCTTCCTTCGGCCTTTGGCCGCATTGCCACGGGCATCGTCCTTGCCATCGGCCGTGCCATCGGCGAGACCGCCGTGGTGCTCTACACCATGGGCCAGGCCATCAATCTACCTATTTCGCCGCTCGATTCCGGTCGTCCCATGACCGTTCACCTGTACCTGCTTGCCAACGACGGCATCAACATGAACGCAGCCTACGGCACCGCGCTCTTGCTGATGGTGATCATTTTGGCCTTCAACCTGTTTGCGCGCTTCCTGTCGCGCAAGCGTCGCTAGTTAAGGAGTCCCATGTCCGTTATTCAGTCCGCTCCCGCGTTGGAGCAAGCGGCCATTACGGCCAAGGATTTCAACTTTTGGTACGGTGACTTTCATGCGCTGACGGGGCTTGACCTCAACATCGCCAAAAACGCCATCACCTCCTTCATTGGCCCTTCGGGCTGCGGCAAGTCGACGTTTTTGCGCTGCATCAACCGCATGAATGACCTGATTGAGGGCACGCGCGTCGAGGGCACCATGACGCTCGACGGCAACGATATCTATGCCGAGGGTGTCGATCCGGTCGATCTCCGTCGTCGCGTGGGCATGATCTTTCAGCAGCCCAACCCGTTTCCCAAATCCATCTACGAGAATGTCGCCTTTGGCCCTCGTCTGCAGGGCGTGACTAGCAAAAGCGACCTCGATGACATCGTGGAAGAATCGCTCAAGCGCGCCAACCTCTGGAAAGAGGTATCCAATCAGCTCAACAAGGATGGTTTGGCGCTCTCGGGCGGTCAGCAGCAGCGTCTGTGCATCGCGCGCGTGCTTGCGGTGCAACCCGATGTCCTCCTGATGGACGAGCCCTGCTCCGCCATCGACCCCACTTCCGTCTCTAAGGTCGAGGATCTGATGGCCGAGCTGGCGCCCGAGATGACGATTATCATCGTCACGCATTCAATGCAGCAGGCAGCTCGTATCAGTGACTACACCGCGTTCTTCTTGCAGGAAGTTGCCGGCGAGCCCGCTACGCTCATCGAGTATGGTCAAACCGACGCGATCTTCACCAGCCCGGTGGACTCGCGGACGGAAGACTATATCACCGGCCGCTTTGGCTGATCTGTGCGACTAGTCCCAAGCCGATCGGATCTGGTCCGGTGCGTATTCACTGTGCGGGCGGCATGACCGCACCCAACTGATTGGAGTGAACCATGCGCAAACTGTTTTCCCGTCAGCTCATCGAGGCCCGTCACGAGATGCTGAGCATCTACGAGGCCGTCGATCTGGCCCTCCACGATGCCGTGAAGGCCTATGTGACCGACGACCGCAAGCTCGCCACCAAGACCAAGAAGCGTACGCTTTCGATTGACGCACGCTGCGCCAACCTGGAGGCCGTCTGCTACAACCTGATTGCCACGCAGTCACCGGTCGCCTCCGACTTCCGCTTGCTGCAGACGATCATCTACGTCGACTTTAACCTGCAGCGCATGACCGATAAGGTTCGCCAGATTTGCCGCGCCACGCGTCATATGATCAAGGCCGACATCTCGCTGCCCAAGGAGCTTGTCGGCACGGTCGAGGCCGAGGCTGAGGCCGTCTACCAGGTGCTGGGCTCTTCGCTTTCTGCGCTCGTCACCAACGACATGTCCATCATCTGCAACTTGGCCGTCGAGGACGAGCCAGTGCACGCCGCCTACGAGAAGTTCTTCCGCACCTTTAACCGCATGGACACGGGCGATTTTATGGACGACGACAGCAACTATGACGACCTGCGCCGCGCCATCATGGTATCGCGCTATCTCGATCGCATCGCCTCGATTTCCATCGATGCCGCCTGCCGTCTGACCTTCCTGTTGACCGGACAGCGTATGACTGCCGGTGATATCGCCTGCACTGATGAGGATGAGCTCGAGAGCATGCGCGTGCCTTCGGGCGAGGGTGTTATCATGAGGCCCGCCGTCGATGCACGCTACGTTGCCAAGGTGCCCGTTAACGAGGTCAGCGAGGGTCTTCGCTACCTGCTCGATCATCTTGAGGATGAGGACGATGGCGAGGACGACGAGGAGTAAGTAGCCCCGTTCGTCGAAAGATTGTAAATACCTAAGTGAGCGCGGCCTTGCACATGCGGGGCCGCGCTCTTGCGTTAGCATGGGACTACTTGTTTGGCTGTCAGCGGAGGCGATTGGCAATGGATAACTATTTGGACTTGATGCGCGCTCGCCGCGAGCAGATTCTGGAACGTTTTTATGCGGCGCTCGATCGCGCGGGCCGTCCCCACGACGCCGCGCGCCTCATTGCCGTGTCCAAGACCGTTGGTGTCGATGAGACCGTTGCCGCCATCCAGGCGGGGTATCGCCATTTTGCCGAGAATCGCCCGCAGGAGCTGGTTCGCAAGCTCACAGGTTTGGCGGAGCATCCGGAGCTGCCCGAGGTGCGCTTCGATATGATCGGCAACCTGCAGACCAATAAGATCAATGCGGTGCTGGGCTCAGCCGAGCTGATTCACTCGGTGGGTTCGCTGCATCTGGCGCAGGCGATCTCGAGCCGTGCTGCCCGCAAGATTGAGGCAGGCGAACTCGCCGGCCCCCAGCGTGTGCTCATTGAGGTCAATGTGAGTGGTGAGGAGTCGAAGGGAGGCTTTTCGCCCGATGAGATTCGCGCCGCCGCGGGTGAGCTTGCGGAACTTGAGGGAATTTGCGTACAGGGGCTTATGACTATGGCGCCCCGGGGGAATAAGGATGTGGCACGCCGCACCTTTGCGGGGCTTCGTGAGCTGAGGGATGAGCTGGAGGCGGCGCATCCCGATTTGAACCTGCCTGAGCTTTCCTGCGGCATGAGCGAAGACTTTGAGCCTGCCCTTGAGGAGGGCTCTACGCTCGTTCGCCTGGGCAGGGTAGTATTTAGCCCGGAGTTTGCAGTAAAATAAGGCTCTGAAGTGCGCACTGATTATCGGGGCGCCTGCACTAAACCGCGAGAGGACACAACCATGGGCTTCCTTGACGAGATTAAAAATAAGATGCACCTGGGCGGCCAGCAGGGTTACGACCAGGGTTATGGCCAGGACGACGACTACGGCTACGATGATGGCTATGACGATGGCTATCAGGGCAACGGCTACAGCGGTGCTTCGGGCGAGTGCTTCTACACCCAAGACGAGCCGAGCAACGGCCTGCTTGGTCAGACGCGCCGTGGTGAAGCTGAGTCGGTTGCCGTGTATACACGCTCCGGGCAGCTGGTCGGCGATGACTCCCGCCATGCCACGACGTATAACCCGCCTTCGCGCTCGCAGGACAGTGTTGCGAGCGGTTATCGTCCTGGTGCCTATGACACGCCGTCGAGCTACGCCGAGAACACCCGCGCCCGTGCCGCCGCTGCGCCTGCGCCTGCACCGAGCGATGCCTCGGCCTATGCGAGCAATATCATCAACGCCACACCGCAGCTGCCGGCCTATGTCCTGCGCCCCGAGAGCTATGACGACGTGGAGACCGTGGTGCGCCGCGTTCGCACCAAGCAGCCTGTCGCACTGATTTTTGTGGGCGTACGCACCGAAGTTGCCAAGCGCGTCTTGGACTTCTCTTACGGCTTTGCCTGCGGTCTGGGTGCCACGGTCAAGGAGGTGGGCGACCGCGTGTTCATGGTGCTGCCCGCCGGTTGCGAGGTCAAAGATTCCGATCTCAAGAAGCTTCGTGCCGACGGCTACCTTAAGTAAAGACAAGACGAGGAGATTCCCATCAACATCTACACTATCGTCCAGCTGGTCAACACGCTGTTCAACTTCTATTCCACGCTCATTGTCGTCTACTGCTTTATGACGTGGATTCCCATGAAGCAGGGTGGTTTGCTTCAGGATATTGCTGCGGTGCTTGATAGCGTGTGCGGTCCGTGGCTCAACCTGTTCCGTCGTTTCATCCCGCCGATGGGCGGTATCGATTTTTCGCCGGTCGTTGCGATTATTGCGTTGCAGTTGGTGCAGAGGCTGGTTCTGCAGCTTCTTATAGGTATACTCGTGTAGAACTGTCTTAGTAACTTACGTCGGGCGTGTAGCGCCGAGGCGATGAAAAAGGAGACTTGTTATGGCTATTACCCCTGCAGACATCCAGGCTCAGACTTTCTCTGAGGCCAAGCGTGGCTACGATCCTGCCGAGGTCGACGTCTTCTTGGAGACGCTGTCCTCCGAGGTTGACGCTATGCTCGCTAAGATCGTCGACCTTAAGGGTCGTCTGACTGCTACCGAGCAGCAGCTTGCCGATGCGCAGGCTCAGCTTGCCCAGGCTCAGGATGCCACCGCCCAGGCCGTTCCTGCCGCCCCCGTGGCTGCTCCCGCCCCTGACTTCTCCGCTCAGGAGCGCCAGATTTCCGCTGCCCTGATCGCTGCCCAGCAGACCGCTGAGACCATCGTCAACGATGCCAACGAGAACGCTGAGCGTATCCGCAACGAGGCTGACGCCAAGGCCCGCGAGGTTATCCGCCAGGCTCTGACCGAGAAGCAGGCCGAGCTCGAGGAGATCGATCGTCTCAAGGCTTCCCGTGAGGAGTTCAAGGCAGAGTATCTCAAGCTCATCCAGCACTTCATGGACGATGCCCAGAATTCCTTCCCGGCCGATCTGATGGCTTCCACGCCGGTCGGTTCTGCCGCTTCTCCTGCAGTGACTGTTCCCGCCGAGCCGCTGCCCGTCGCTGACCCGGTTGTCCCCGTGGCCGATCCCTTCGCCCCGATCGACAACTTCGCTGCCGACGACCTGGACTAACATTCGGCCTACAATTTAGTGCCTAGAAAGGACCCGCAGCTTGCGGGTCCTTTATTATGACTGTACCGGGGCGCGCAACATAAAAAACCGAGCCCTGCACATAGTGGCGCAGAACTCGGCGAACCGGTGAGCGGTCAAGGATAGGTTTTAGGGCATGTCCCAAAATCTACTTGAGGAGGAAGTCGGAGAGGGGAATGGTACGGGCCTCGCGATGCTCGGAATCGGCGATGTGGTCGGCAGGATATCCGCAGACGAGCATGTGATAGGGATAGACGCCCTCGGGCAGGTTGAACTGCTCCTGTGCCACCTCGGGCTTAAAATGGCATACCCAGCACGTTCCCAGGCCCTGCTCGGTGGCCTCCATCATCATCTGATCACACACGATGGACGTATCGATTTCACTGGAATTCATCTGATCATACGGGCGTACCCAAGCATCATCAGTAACGCTGCAAATAAGGAAGATAAGCGGAGCGCCAAAGATAGACCCATCACGAGCAAACCGAGGCTGACAAGCAGCAGCCTTCTCCAGAAGCTCAGGCGTATCCAACACCATCACACGAGAAGGATGATTATTGCAAGCAGAAGGAGCAATACGCCCAGTCTCAACAATGGCATCCACCACAGCCTGCTCCACAGCCCGATCTTCAAACTCACGACAAGAATACCGACCCCGAGCCAGATCCAAATAAGACATACAAGCCCTCCAACAATTAAAAATCAAACAAACCCAAAGTAACCCAAACAGTACCCAAAGCAGCAATCAGCCAAACGCTCATCAAGGGCCAAAGTGTCCGAACGGATACCAAAGGTCCCTTCAGCCAAACCCCCATTGCGCTAAACCTATCAGCCAAAGTTCCCAATGGTGGTGCATAAGGGAGCGGGCCCGGCCACTCATAACCTTTTGAACGACTCTGCTTGCAGCCGGAGTGAAAAAGGTTATGAGTGGCCGGGCCCGCGACCGGTGGGACATGTACCCCCAATTAACTGTTCTTCATGACAATCGAATCCACAACATCGGCCACATTCTCGCAGCAGTCGGCGCAGTACTCCAGGAAGGCGTAGACGTCACGCCAAGCGATGACCTCGAGCGGATCCTTGCCGTTAACGTGCAGGTTGCGCATGGCGTTGATGTAGAGCTCGTCGGCCTCGGACTCGATGGTGTTGATCTGGATGACCAGCTCGCGCAGCGTTTTGGACTTGCGGTAGTTGGGAAGCTCGACCATCAGGTCTTTCATGGCGCGGCAGGCGTCAGTCACCTTGTGGGCGATCACGATGGCATCGGGATGGATGCTCTGAATGTTGGTGAAGTAGACGCGCTGCACGACGCCCTCAATACGGTCGAGCACGGTGTCGAGCGCGCAGCTCATCAGATCCAGATCCTCGCGCTCGAGCGGGGTGATAAAGGCGGTGAGCAGGGCGTCTTCGAGCTCGTGGTGCTTCTTGTCTGCCGCATGCTCAATCGCATGCATCTTATTGAGCATGTCGTGAATCTGCGCGGGATCGAAGTTCTCAAAAATCTGGGTAAGCAGCTCGGCGGCCTGGACGGCGAGGTCGGCGCAGGCGACGTAGTTGTCAAAGTAGAACGAATCGGGTTTCTTAGCCATGGGTGGGTCCTTTCGAGGCGAAGACGGGTGGGCGAAGTGTTGCGGTCCAGATGGACGTTCGGTTTGACTAGAGGAACATCATGAACAGCTTGGCCATGACAAAGCTGATGAGTCCGCAGGCGGGGAAGGTGAAGAACCAGGTGAACATCATGTCCTTGACGACGCCGAAGTTGATGGCCGAAAGGCGCTTGACGGCACCGACGCCCATGATGGCGCAGGTCTTGATGTGTGTGGAGGACACGGGGATGCCGGTAAGGGTGGCAAGCAGCAGGTTCGCGGCGCCCGCGAGGTCGGCGGAGAAGCCCTGATACTTCTCGAGCTTAACCATGCTCTGGCCGACGGACTTGATGATGCGCTCACCGCCCACGCTGGTACCGATACCCATAGTGGCCGAGCACAGCAGCATAATCCAGATGGGGATGCCGGCATCGCCGACGCTGGTCTGGCCGTTTGCGAAGGCCACGCCTAAAAAGAGCACGCCGATGAACTTCTGTCCATCCTGCGCGCCGTGCATAAAGCTCATGGCCGCGGCGCTCGCGATCTGAGCGTATTTAAAGAAGACATTGGCACGTCGCCTGTTGGCGGCGGCGAAAAGAATCGAGACGAGTTTGCACAGGACCCAGCCCATGACAAAGCCCAGGCCGATGGAGAGCGCCAGGCCGTAGATGACCTTCATCCACTCGTGGACGTTGACGCTGCTCGCGCCGCCGAGGGCGATAGCGGCACCGGTCAGGCCGGCGATAAGGCTGTGGCTTTGCGAGGTGGGGATGCCAAAACGCGACGCTGTGGCACCGTAGACGACGATGGAGAACAGCGCCGCGCACAGACAGGCGAGCGCCATGGTGCTGTTTCCGCCAAAGTCGACGATATGTGAGATGGTGTTGGCGACGCTCGCATTAAAGTGCGTCATGATGAGCACGCCGAGGAAGTTGAATGCGGCGCTCATGAGAATGGCGGCGCGGGCGGGCATGCAACGCGTAGTGACGCAGGTCGCGATGGCGTTGGGCGCGTCGGTCCATCCATTGACGAAGATGGCGCCCAACGCGAGGATCACGGTGACGGCAAGGACTGGGTTCGACACAATTTGGCCGAGGAAGGTTGAGAACGTTACGTCCATATATGGGCTTTCTCGAAGTTTGCAGACACGTTACAAAAACATGATAAATCGTATCACCTCCTGCGGGTCTCTTTACCGAGTTCTGATGGGAGAAGTGAACTTTTTGGCACTAAAATTGAATATTAGCCCTGTTGACCGCGGGTGTTCTTTTTGCTAACACGCCATGCGGACACGTGCGATTACTACGACACTCCAAAACCACAGTCTGTTCGCTTTACAACATGCAAACATGCGTTCGATAATAGGAGGCATGGAATATCGACAGACAGACGGCAAAACTCGGCGCGTACACAAGCAGTATGTGGACGTCGTGGCTCGCATCCTCGCGGGCGGACAAGTCGTGCCGGTCACCGTCTGCTGGGTCGACGGCCGTTGTTTTACGATCGACGAAATTATCTCGACCACCGGGTTTGGCCTGATGGTCCACGGCATCCGTACGGCAACATATAAGGTGCGTTTTGGCGGGCACGCGACCGAGTTGTATCTGGAGGACCAGACGCGCGAGCGGGCAGACGGCTCGCAGACACACGTGATGCGTTGGTGGGTCTGGGCCTTTGATCGTACGCTTGAGGGCGAGCGCCGTGGGTAAGGACGTACGGCATTCGGGTACAATGACAGGAATCTTGTCACCTGCTGCGCCGTCTTTCACGGCACTTTTTGAAAGGACGAACCTATGAACGATATCCAGGGCTATCAGAACGGCCCCGTCGAGAGCGGCGCAAGCCGCGCCAAGGAGATGTCGCCGCGCGCGTACAACCTTGTCATGTCTGCCCTGATCTTTTTGGGCTTTTGCGCCATGGGCGTCGGTGCTTACTTTACGAGCACCATGTCGTTTGCGCGCATGATGATGAGCGGCGCCGCTTTGCCGCTGGTCTTTGGCTCATTTATTTTGACCATCGTCGGCATGGTCATGATGTCGGCCGCCGCCAGCAAGCAGTCCGTGGGCCTGTCCCTTGTGGGCTACGTAATCTTTGCGAGCACCTTTGGCCTGACCGCGTCGTTTGGCCTTGCCAACTACGACCTGCCCACCATCAACACTGCCTTTATCGCCACGGCCGCCATCACCTTTGTCTTTGGCGCCTTGGGCGTGACGTTCCCCAAGTTTTTCCAGCGCGTATATGGCATCGGTTTTGGCATTCTGCTCGCCACGATTCTGGTTGAGATCGTGCTGATGTTCATGGGCGTCTCGCAGACCATCACCGACCTAATCGTGATCGTGGTTTTCGCCGGCTTTATTGGCTACGACACCTATGTTGCCACGACGGTGCCGCCCACGCTGCCCAATGCGGTGCTCATGGCGTCCAACCTGTTCGTGGACATCATCAATGTGTTCCTGCGCATTCTGAACATCCTCGGCCGTCGCGATTAAAGCGTGGCATTGCGACGCTTCCTGCCGGACACGGTAAAACGATGCGAAAGGCGGTCCTTCGGGGCCGTCTTTTTTGTGCGCGGCGGGGTATGATGGATGGGAAAAAGCCGATAGCGGCAGCGACAGGAAAGGTGGCCACGTATGGCAGATGTCGACAACAGGAACCGTAACCGCAGGTCTAACCGAGCGGGTCAGCCCAATCCCAAGCGCGAGGCGCGTGCCAAGGCCGCCGAGCGCCATGTGGCGGCTGTGTCCGAGGCCTGCGCCAAGGACATCGAGCGTTCGCTTGCCGGCGTGCGCGAGTTCGATGGTATGCCTGCCGGTTTTGTCGCGGCGATGAAGGCCAAGGCCCAGAAGGCAGCGGCTGCTGAGGAGCAGGCTGCCGAGGACGTCGAGGCTGCTGAGGCTGCCGAGGCTGAGGCCGCTGAGGTGGAGACTGCGGTCGAGCCTGAGGTGGCGCTCGAGTCCACCGGGTCGGCCGACGAGGCTGAGTCCGCGCCCGCGGAGGAGGCTGCTCCGGTCCTGCCCGAGGTCGCCGTGCTTGATGCCTCCGCCACGCAGGCAATCCTCGATAACGGCCGCGGCTATGCGCAGTTCTGCGACATGGCTGTGCTCGCCTTTGCCTCGTTCACCAATCCGGGTGGCGGCTATATCCAGGGCTATCTGGGACAGGAGGCCACGCTGTGCGCCGATTCGTACCTGTACAACGTGCTCGACAAGCAGCGTAAGTGGTACGGCGAGAACCGTCGCCGCAACATCAACTGCGAGCTGTACCGCAACCGTGCGCTGGTGGTGCCCGCGGTGCGTTTCGACCGCAACCACGTGCACGCCTATGCCGACGTAATCGTCGCCGCTGCACCCAACGCCAAGCGTGCTCGCCAGGAGTACCGCGTGAGTGACGACGCCCTGTTGGATGCCCTGCGCGACCGTATCCGCTTTGTCCTTGCCATCTGCGACGAGCTGGGTCGTGAGAAGCTCGTGCTGGGTGCTTGGGGCTGCGATAATAACGGCTTTGATGCCGAGGTCGTAGCCGAGCTCTTCCGTAAGGAGCTCGCGTCGGGCGACTTTAAGGTCAAGCAGGTGTTCTTTGCCGTGCCTTCTACGCGCTGGGATGAGGACTTCGCCAAGTTTGAGCACGTGCTGGCAAGCTTCCCCGAGCGTAACGAGGAGTCCTATGCTCAGGTTGCTGCCCGCGCCGCGGCCGCCCGTGCCGCCGAGCAGGCTCAGGCCGCTGCCGAGGACGATGAGGATGACGACGACTGGCGCAAGTACCTGTAAACGGTGCGCGTGATGCGACATGCCGAGCCGACGGGGGCTGCTCCCGTCGGCTTTTTACTAAAGGAAGGGCTTACGATGAAAAACGTTCTGTGCTTTGGTGATAGCAACACCTATGGCTATGATCCGGCTGGTATGCGCGATGGCACCGCGGTGCGCTATGCGCGCGATGTGCGCTGGTGCGGCGTGGCACAGCGTGACCTGGGCGAGGGCTGGCATGTGATTGAGGAGGGACTCAACGGCCGCACGACGGTGCGCGACGATATGTGCCATCTGGACACTAACCTCAACGGCATTCGCGCGCTTCCGATGCTGCTCGAGGCCCATAAGCCGCTGGATGCCATTGTGATCATGCTGGGCACCAACGACTGCAAGACGGTCTTTAACGTGGCAGCTTCCGATATCGCCCGTGGCGCCATGGCGCTGATTCGCGCCGTCCGCGCGTTTCCGTGGACCGACGCTGCGCCTTGTCCGCGCATTCTGCTGATGGCTCCTATCAAGATTAAGCCGCAGATTGCCGATGTGTATATGACCGACTTTGACGAGCGTTCCGTCGAGGCCTCGGATCATTTTGGCGAGTACTATGCGCACGTGGCCGAGCAGTTTGGCTGCGACTTTTTGAATGCCGCCGATTTTGCCGAGCCGGGCGATATCGACTATCTGCATATGATGCCCGAAAGCCATGAGAGCTTGGGACATGCCGTGGCAGCCAAGCTCAAAGAGATGCTCGGTGAGTAGCGCGACCCCAAGCCACCACAAAGGTACCTTTGCGGTGGCTTGATTCGTCTGTTTGTCTCGATCTGTAACAGTTGTAAGGCCGAAAACGGGCTAGATGTTACAGATTGAGATTATTTAGGTCGATATCGGTCGTTTGTCTCGATCTGTAACATCTAGGGTCGATTTTGCCGAGTTACTGTTACAGATTGAGACGTTTGTGGTAGCCACCGCAAAGGTGCCTGTCCCCTTTGTGGTGGTTTTGGGCTGCGAATCTTAATATTGCCACATATGGTTGACGGGGCCGGAGCCTTTACCCATGTCAAAGCCGGCGGCGAGAGCGCCGGTTAGGTAGGCCTTGCCGGCGTTGACGGCGTCGGCAAGTTCCATGCCCTGGGCCAGCGCGCAGGCGATGGCGGACGAAAGCGTGCAGCCAGTGCCATGCGTGTTGCCGGTCTCGATGCGCTTGTGGCGGAACCACGTGGTGAGTGGATCGCCCAGGTGGTTACCCTCGTCATCGAGCGGCGCGGGCTCTGCTAGCACATCGTTGGCCTCGTTGAAAAAATGCCCGCCCTTAACGAGGGACGCGCAGCCAAAGCGACGGGTGAGGAGCATGGCAGCGTTTTGCTGTGTGCGCTCGGAATCGACCTCGTAGTCGAGCAGCGCCATGGCCTCGGGTATGTTGGGCGTGATGACGGTCGCCAGCGGGAACAGGCGACGCGTGAGCGCCTCGGTGGCATCCTCGGCAATGAGGCGAGCGCCCGAGGTGGCGACCATGACGGGGTCGACGACGATATTTTGTGCGTCCCAGGCACTCAAGCGGTCGGCGATAACCTCGATAATCTCGGCAGAGGAGACCATGCCGATCTTGACGGCGCTCGGGCGAATATCGTCAAAGACGGCGTCAATTTGCGCAGCGACGATATCAGGGGAGATATTCTGTACGGCGGTGACGCCGAGCGTGTTTTGTGCGGTGATGGCGGTGATGGCTGTCTCGGCATACAGGCGGTGCGCCGTGATGGTCTTAATGTCTGCCTGAATGCCGGCGCCACCGCTGGAATCGGATCCTGCGATGGATAGAACGGCAGGTACCTTGCTACGATCCATGTTCGCTCCCTTGTTCGGTTGGATTCAAATGGGTCTTCTACCTGCATTATAAAGTTGCCCGGGCCGGCTGTATGCCGATCCCGGGCTGGTGGTGCAATCTTTACGCAAATGTTAGCAAATGTTCACACGTCAACAATTGACGGGCCCCGCAGCAGGCTTGCGGGCGATTGCCTCGTAAAGGCTAGTCCTCCATGCCGAGGTCGATCGTCGTGCCCTCGAACACCTTGTTGACGGTGCGGACGGCGCACATCTTGCCGCACATGGTGCAGGTGCCCTCGGTGGCGGCAGGGGATTCCTCGTAGCGCTTCTTGCCGGTGACCGGGTCGAGAGCACACTTCCACATGGCATCCCAGTCGAGTTTG
>CABUWD010000006.1 GCA_902495155.1 uncultured Collinsella sp. | reverse complement strand
GCAACCTTTTACCTTTGATTTCTTGACATTTGAACATTGATTTCCCTACAATCTTCAAGCTCACGTGTCTATATCTGCGTCCGCGTCCCCGCGGACACTCGAAATGCAGCAGGAGGAACTTAAGATGAAGCGTACGTATCAGCCTAATAAGCGTAAGCGTGCCAAGACCCATGGCTTCCGTGCCCGTATGGCCACTAAGGGTGGTCGTGCCGTGCTCGCCCGTCGTCGTGCCAAGGGCCGCAAGCGTCTCACTGTCTAGCAGCGATACACACATCTCGCATGAAGACTATTAAGTCTCGGCAAGATTTCGAGCATGTGTTCAGTCAGGGGCGTCGTTTCAATCACCCTCTGATTCGAATGACCATATGTGAATCGGTTGGCGAAGGCGACTCCGGAAGGGTCGCCTTCGTTGGTGCTAAGCGACTCGGTTGTGCCGTCGTGCGCAACCGATCTAAGCGTGTGATGCGCGAGGCCGCCCGCAGCTGCGGATTTCCCGTTGCGGGTTATGACATCATCTTGTTTGCAACTCCCAAGACGAGGGTTTCCTCGCCGCAGGAGATGGACAAGGCGTTGCGTTCGCTTATGAAGCGCGCCGGCGTTGCCGGGGAGGAGCGATGAGCAATCACGTTTTGCGACGTGTTGCCATCGCTCCTATTCGCATATATCAACAGGTTATTTCGCCCTTATTGCCTGACGCCTGCATTTATTACCCAACGTGCTCGCAATACGCCGTCCAGGCGATTGAGAAGCACGGTGTTTTGAGAGGCTGCTGGCTTGCCGTGAGGCGCATCGCTCGCTGCAATCCCCTGCACGTCGGCGGTTATGACCCTGTGCCCTAGCGGGCACTCGCTATCGGAGGAAAACTTACATGTGGGATTGGATCGTTAACATCCTTTTCGAGCTGCTCAAGCTCATCCAGACCTTTGCGGTCGACTGGGGCCTGTCCATCATCATCCTGGTGGTCATCATCCGTCTGCTGCTGACGCCGCTCATGCTCAAGTCGACCAAGTCGACGGCTCGCATGCAGGTGCTGCAGCCCAAGATGCTCGAGATCCAGGAGCGCTATGCCGACGATCCCCAGCGTCAGGCCGAGGAGATGCAGAAGTTCTACAGCGAGAACAAGTTCAACCCCATGGCTGGCTGTCTGCCGCTGCTGATTCAGATGCCTATCCTGTTCGCCCTGTTTACATTGCTGCGCAACCTGCCGCAGTACTTTAACGACGGCACGTTCTCGTTCTTCAACATCCTGCCCGACCTGACCACCACGCCGAGCGCTTCCTTTGCCGATGGCTTTATGGTTGCACTGCCTGCGCTGGTTTGCCTGATCCTGTTCGCCGTCCTGACCCTGATTCCGCAGCTCTATATGTCGCGCAACCAGACCGGCCAGCAGGCTCAGAGCATGCGTATGATGGCCGTTGTCATGACGGTCATGATGCTTTGGATGGGCTGGAGCCTTCCCGTTGGTGTTCTGCTGTACTACGACGTCTCGTCTGCTTGGCAGGTTATCCAGCAGATTTTTGTGACGCAGAAGGTCATCGACAAGGCGAAGGCCGATGAGGAGGAGCGTCTTAAGAACGCTCCGCTGCAGGTTGAGGTCACTCGTCGAGAGAAGAAGCCGCGCCCGCACAAGAAGAAGTAACGGGATATCAATCTTATTTAGGTACCTAACTTTTGGAGTACGTTATGTCTGAAGAGATCATCGAGGATATGCTTGAGGAGGTTGCCCCGCAGGTCGCGGGCGATTATCCCGAGATTGCACAGCGCTACAAGGCTGGTGAAGAGCTGACCGATGAGGAGCTCGACACCATTGCCGATGTTGCGATTTCCATCCTGCGTTCCATCCTTTCGCACTTCGATGCCGCCAACTCTCCTATCGATGAGTATGAGGGCGACGAGGGTGAGCTGATTTTGGATGTAACGGCTCCCGACCTTGCTGTTCTCATTGGCCGTCATGGTCGCACCCTTGATGCCCTTCAGGTTATGTTCTCTTTGCTGGTGAGCCGCAAACTTGGCTTTAGGTATCCGGTTGTAGTGGACGTAGAGGGATACAAGAGTCGCCGTCAGGACAAGGTTGCTTCCATGGCTCAGTCTGCTGCCGAGCGTGCCATCCGCACTCATAAGAGTGTTTCGCTTCCGCCCATGAATGCCTACGAGCGTCGACTGGTTCACATTGCACTTCGTGGCAATGATGCCGTCGATACTCATTCTGAGGGTTCTGACCCTGATCGCCATGTGGTGATTGTTGCTCGATAATCTTCTCGAGCTTATGCTAAGGGGACGTGGTTTCCACGTCCCCTTTTTTTGTCAAAAGTTCTCGATACACTGATTTTTGTCAGAAAGGAGCTTTCGTTGTTAGTACTTACTGATTATCAGGCTGACGAGATGTTGAGTCGTCTATCTTCCTATTGCAAAGAGTATTCCTTGAGCGTAACTGATGTTGAGCTGAGGAAATGTATCCAGCATTTGGATTTGGTTCTGGAAATAAATAAGACAACCAATCTCACCCGTATTCTTAACGTAGGAGATGCTGCAGTACTTCATATCCTCGATTCACTTGTTTTGCTTCCCTATATCAATAAGGCTCCAGAGGGAGCTTTGCTTGATATGGGTACAGGTGCTGGCTTCCCTGGTATTCCGTTAACCATAGCCTCGCATCGTAAAGCTACTTATATTGACTCTGTTGGCAAGAAGGTTGATGCTGTCAATTCTTTTGTTCATGCTCTTGGATTGAAACATGCTCATGCGGTTCATGATCGTCTTGAAGAATATGCTCGAAGCCATAAGAAGCAGTTCTCTGTTGTAACCGCCCGCGCACTGGCCCCTCTACCGATTCTTGTTGAGTATGCGGCTCCGTACCTCAAGGATGGTGGGCTATTTGTTATCACCAAGGGCAATCCTTTGGATGAGGAGCTTGCTTCTGGCATGTCAGCAGCAAAGATTTGCGGCTTCACTTTGCTTCTGAATGACGCTATCGATTTGCCTGAGGGCCTGGGCCACAGGGAGTTTATTGTTCTTAAGAAGATTCATCCAGCATCCATTTCATTGCCTCGTGCAAATGGCATGGCAAAGAAGAATCCGCTTGCCTAGATGTTTCACGTGAAACATAATGGATACTAACAACTTGCAGTGTTTCACGTGAAACATGGCGGTTGATATCGAATCGGAATGTTTCACGTGAAACATCCTCCGTTTGACAGCTTTAATACACACCAGGAGGGACCGTGGGATTTCACGACGTTAAGCGTTCTAAGAGCGCAAAAGACACGCGTATCATTGCAATCATCAATCAAAAAGGCGGCGTCGGTAAGTCAACGACGGCTGTAAACCTTGCAGCAGCACTGGGTGAGCAGGGTCGTAAGACACTGATTGTCGATTTTGATCCGCAAGGAAACAGCACCAGTGGATTCGGAATTGAAAAAGAAGACCTTGACCACTGCATTTATGACGCATTGTTGAATGATGTGCCGGCAGAATCGCTTGTTCTTGATACAAATTGCAAAAAGGTATTCGTAATTCCGGCTACAATTCAGCTTGCAGGTGCCGAAATTGAGCTCGTAAGCGCAATTGCTCGTGAAACCCGTCTCAAAGATTTGCTTGAGCCGATTCAGGACGAGTTCGATTTTATTTTCATTGACTGCCCTCCTTCGCTCGGCCTGCTTACTATCAACGCTTTGACCGCAGCAGACAGCGTTTTGATTCCGATCCAGTGCGAGTATTACGCACTCGAGGGCGTTACGAAGCTGCTTGAGTCAATGAAGATGGTCAAATCTCGTCTGAACAAGGGCTTAGACACCTACGGTGTGCTTATGACCATGTATGACTCGCGTACTTCACTATCGAATCAGGTTGTTGAGGAGGTTCAATCGTACTTTGGTGATAAGGCGTTTAAGACGTTGATCCCCCGAACGGTTAAAATCTCTGAAGCTCCGTCTTTTGGAGAACCGGTAATTACCTATGCACCTCAAAATAAGGGTGCAAAAGCATATATGAACCTTGCAAAAGAGGTGATCAAGCGTGCCTAGTGTAAAGAAACGTGGCGGATTGGGACGTGGACTCAATGCTTTGGTCTCAGAGGCCGAGTATGAGACCGGTGGTTCGGCTGCATCGGCTTCGAATGCCGCATCTGAAACAAAACTACCTATTGAGGATATCGTTCCCAACCCTAATCAGCCGCGAATTCACTTTAACGAAACTGAACTTCGTGAGTTGAGTGAGTCAATCCAAGAACATGGCGTTTTGCAGCCGCTTTTGGTTCGCAAACATGGAAACGGCTATGAGATCATCGCTGGTGAGCGTCGTTACCAAGCCTCAAAGCTTGCTGGTCTTGAGGAGCTGCCTGTCATCATTAAAGATGTTAATGATGAAGAGATGCTGGCTCTTGCTCTGATCGAAAACCTTCAGCGTTCTGATCTGAATCCTGTCGAAGAGGCTAAGGGCTATCGTCAGCTTATCGATGCCAGCGGTATGACCCAGGAGGCATTGTCAAAGGCTGTAAGCAAGTCACGCTCTGCAATTACAAACTCGCTGCGTCTTCTCGATCTCCCCGAAGTAGTTCAGCAGATGATTTTTGAGGGTAAACTTACTGCTGGTCATGCACGTGCGATTCTTGCAGTTCCCTATGAGGATGCTCGAATTAGACTTGCAGAGAAGGTTGTTGCAGAGGGCCTTTCCGTAAGAGCGACAGAAAATCTCGCTCCGTTGTTTTCTGCCGGAGAGACACCTAAGACTCCGAGGCCTGCAACGCCTCAGTCTTTTAAAAAAGCTGCCCGCGTGCTTCGTCAGGTTTTTAATACCAACGTGCGTGTGAAGAGCTCGCGAGGAAAGAATAAGATTGAGATTGAGTTTAAAGACGAGGAAGAGCTCTCTCGTATTCTTGGCGAAATGATTCAGTTTGATCAAGGAGGCCAAGATGAGGAATAAGATTTTAACTGCGATTGCATTGGCGACGACTGTCGCGGCTGGTGCCTTTGCTGGATATAAGATCGCGACAGACGATGAACTTCGTGGGCGTCTGCTTCGAGGCGCGCAAGATATCGTCGATACTTCCAAGAAGAAAAAGGATGTTATGACAGAGGATGTTGCCATGCGTACGGCTCAGGTAACAAAGAATCCTAAGATTAATCAAGGTTGGGTTAACAACCAATGGGAAAATGTAGGCTATTAGGTACCTAACAATTACTTAGCATATTTTGATGGGTCCTTGTCTGATTCACGAGACAAGGACCCCTTATTTTGGCCGTAAAAATGGGACCGTAGCAGCTGATTCAAAATTAAGGTCAATAAATGAAACGGCCACGGTTGCATATCTTGCAACCGTGGCCGTTCGATGTTTCACATGAAACGTTTTGGGCTGCGACTCCCCTATGCGTTCTTCTGAACTTTGAAGCGCTGCTTCAGCTGTCCGCAAGCGGCGTCAATATCGTTACCACGGGAGTTACGAATCGTGGTCTCGATGCCACGGGACTCAAGACGACGCTGAAGATCCTCAACCTTATGAATCGGCGACGGCTTGAGCGGGCTGCCCTCGATGTCGTTAAGCTGAATAAGGTTAACGTGGCACAGCGTTCCCTCGCAGAAGTCGCAGAGCGCCTGCATCTCGGGATTCGTATCGTTGACGCCTTCAATCATGGCGTACTCATAGGTCGGGCGGCGGCCAGTCTTCTCGGTGTAAAGCTGAAGCGCCTCGTGAAGTCGAAGCAGCGTGTACTTCTTAACGCCGGGCATGAGCTTATTGCGCGTCGACTGGATGGCGGAATGCAGAGAAACGGCAAGCGTGAACTGCTCGGGGATGTCGGCAAATTTGCGAATACCGGGAATAACGCCGCTGGTAGAGACGGTGAGGTGACGAGCGCCGATACCGATACCATCGGGGTCGTTGAGGATTCGCAACGCCTTGAGAACCTCGTCGTAGTTGGCAAACGGCTCGCCCTGGCCCATGAAGACAACGCTCGTGGCGCGCTCGCCAAAGTCGTTAGAGACATGAAGCACCTGGTCGACGATCTCTTGAGCGGTCAGAGAGCGTTTGAGGCCGTTGAGACCGGTAGCGCAAAAGGCGCAGCCCATGCCGCAGCCTGCCTGGGTGGAAACGCAGACGGAAAGCTTGTTACGACGGGGCATGCCGACAGTTTCGACGGAAATGCCGTCGTGGTACTCGAGCAGATACTTGCGAGAGCCATCTTTGGAAACCTGCTTGGTGAGTTCAGTCGGCGTGTCAAAGGCAAAAGCCTCTTTAAGCTGCTCGCGGAAAGCCTTGGGAAGGTTGGTCATATCGTCAAACGAACAAACGTTCTTCTCGAAGACCCATTCGATGAGCTGCTTCGCGCGGAAGGTGGGCTGGCCAAGTTCGGCCACGAGCTCGCGTATATCGTTTTGGCTCAAGTCGCGAATGTCCTGAGATTTAGTCCTGGGATTCATGGAAGCCTTTCGATTTTGGGGAAACGTAGAGGGTATCGCTACAATATGGTATCAGCTGCAGAAATTATAGAGGAGGAGTCTGCCCATGCCGGGTAAAAGCCTAGAGAACATGCACGTAGCGGTCTTGGCGGGCGGTCATTCCGCCGAGCGCGAGATCTCGCTCAATTCGGGAAAGAACGTTGTGGTGGCACTGAAGGAAGCCGGCTACACCTCGGTGGAGCTGCTCGACACGGCCGCCGATGATTTTATGGTAACCATGGCGACCGGCGGCTTTGACGTGGCGTTTATCGCCATGCACGGTGCCGGCGGCGAGGATGGTGCCATGCAGGGTGCCATGGAGACCCTGGGTATCCCCTACACGGCGTCGGGTGTGCTCGCGAGCGCCTGCGGTGCCGACAAGGAGGTCTCGAAGCTCCTATACGCCAAGGCGGGCATTCCCATTGCCCCCGGCCTGGCGCTCGAAGTGGGCGATGAAGTCGATATCGATCATATCGTCGAGGTTTGTGGCGAGCGCTGCTTTGTGAAGCCGGCCGTAAACGGTTCCAGCTATGGCATTTCCCTGGTCCATGAGCCCTCCGAGCTTCCCGCGGCAATCGCCAAGGCGTTTGAGTACGGCGACAAAGTGCTGGTCGAGAAGTGTATCGAGGGTACCGAGATCACCGTCGGCGTATACGGCGAGGATGACGTGCGCGCCCTGCCGATCGTTGAGATCCGTAAGCCCGAGGACTGCGAGTTCTACGATCTGGACGTGAAGTATGTCGACCCTACGGACATTCATCGCATTCCGGCGCAGATTTCGCCCGAGAACTACGCTCGTGCCCAGGAGCTAGCCTGTGCCGCCCATAGGGCGCTCGGTTGCTTGGGCATCTCGCGCAGCGATTTTATCGTGAGCGAGGACGGCCCCGTTATCCTCGAGACCAATACCATTCCCGGCATGACCGATACGTCGCTGTATCCGGATGAGATCCGCCACACCGACGATATGACGTTCCCGCAGGTCTGTGACAGCCTGATCCGTATGGGTCTTCGTCGAGCGGGCATTGCATGCTAATCGAGGACGCGGTTTCATCAGGAACGCCGCAGTTTGTCATCGACTCCTATGCCACGCTTGCCGAGCGCGCCAAAACCCAATCGTTTGGTCTCATCGAGGAAGATGTTATCGTCCTCGATACCGAGACCACGGGTCTTTCGGTGCAGGACAACGAGCTTATTGAGATATCGGCGGCCCGCCTTTCGGGCCGCGAGATCGTCGACCGCTTCGATACCTTCGTGCATCCCAAGCAGCTGATTCCCGCCGAGATTACCGAGCTCACGAGCATTACAACCGCCGATGTGGCAGATGCCCCATCGGCCGTCGATGCCGTGGCCGCTCTCGCCGATTTTGTCGGCGGCTGCCCGGTGATCGCACATAACGCCACCTTCGACCGCTCGTTTATCGAGTCGGTCAAGGGCGGTGTCAACGTCAGCGACATCTGGATTGATTCGCTGGCACTGTCGCGCATCGCGCTTCCGCGTCTGGCATCGCATAAGCTGTCTTTCATGGCCGACCTGCTTGGCTGCGACTCGGTGTCGCACCGCGCCAATGCCGATGTCGACGCCCTGTGTGGCGTATGGCGCGTGTTACTCGTGGCGCTCACCGACTTGCCCCAGGGCTTAATGGCGCGCCTGGCCGACATGCACCCCGACGTACCCTGGTCCTATCGTCCTATCTTCTCGTTCTTGGCGGGGCAGAACCCCGGTTCCATCTTCTCTCTCAGCGCCGCCCGCGCCGACGTACTCAAGGCCGATCGGGCCGATGATCGCGTTGATGCGGACGAGCTACCGGTCCTTAAGATGCCGAGCCGCGAGGAAATCGAGGCGGACTATGCCCCGGGCGGCCTGGTTAATCGCATGTATCCCACGTACGAGCCGCGCGATGAGCAGATCGCGATGGCGCTCGAGGTCCGTGATGCACTCGTTACGGGAACGCATCGCGTGATTGAGGCGGGCACGGGCGTCGGCAAATCGATGGCTTACCTGGTGCCTTTTGCCGAGGCCGCGCGCCGCAACAACATCACGGTTGGTATCGCGACTAAATCGAATAATCTTGCCGACCAGCTCATGTATCATGAGCTGCCCAAACTTGCCGAGCAGCTGGACGGAGGCCTATCGTTTTGCGCCCTCAAGGGCTATGACCACTATCCATGCTTGCGCAAGCTTGAGCGCATGAGCCGCGGGCAAGTCGAAATTACGACTAAGCGTGATCCTGCCGACACGCTTACGGCAGTCGCGGTCATCACGGCGTACGTGTGTCAGTCGGCCGATGGCGACCTCGACTCGCTCGGCATTCGCTGGCGCAGCGTCAACCGTCCCGACTTTACGACGGCGTCGCGCGAGTGCGCCCGTCGCCTATGCCCGTTTTTCCCCGATAAATGCCTGGTCCACGGCGCCCGCCGTCGCGCGGCGCATGCCGATGTAGTGGTCACCAACCATTCCCTGCTGTTCCGCAATGTTGCGGCCGAGGGCAGAATCTTGCCTCCGATTCGTCACTGGGTGATCGATGAGGCCCACTCCATCGAGCGCGAGGCGCGCCGTCAATGGGCGCGCGTGGTGTCGGCGGATGAATCGCGCGTTCTGTTTGAGCGCCTGGGTGGCTCGAGCACCGGCGCGCTGAGCCAGGTTTCCCGCGATTTGGCAACCTCGGAGGGCTCTACGCTCTACTTGGGTCTAACCGCCAAGGCGACGTCGACGGTTGCGCGCGCGAGCATGGCAATCGCCGACGTGTTTGACGGCGTTCGCGAGCTCGGCCGCCGTGCCCGCGGGGGCTATGACAATGCGAACCTATGGATTGGCCCCGAGCTGCGCGAATCTGACGACTGGCATGATTTCTTACAGTCGGCCTGCACTGCCATCGACGCATTGGAACAAGCTGACAAGAGCGTCGACGCGCTGGTACAAGCCGTCGCCGCCGACAAGCCCGAGGTTGTTTTCGACCTGGGTGATATCTCGCGCCGCCTACACGAGCTGGCCGAGAACCTCAAACTCATCATCGACGGTACCGATGAACACTATGTGTACTCGCTGCAAGTCAATCGCAGATTGCGTGCCGGCGGCGAGTCGATGACCGCGGAGCGCATCGATATTGGCGAGGCCTTGGCAACCGAGTGGTTGCCCGAGGTCCACACGGCTATCTTTGCCTCGGCGACCATGACGGTTTCCAAGAGCTTTGAGCACTTTAACCACGCCGTCGGCCTCGATCGCATCGGTGCCTCGACATCATCGTCGCTGCACTTGGATTCGAGCTACGACTTCGATTCGAATATGGCCGTGGTCGTGGCTGGGGATATCCCCGATCCGCGCGACCGCGAAGGCTATCTTTCGGCGCTCGAGCGTGTGCTGGTCGACGCTCATCTCGCCATGGGCGGCTCGGTGCTCACGCTGTTCACCAACAGGCGTGACATGGAGGAGCTGTACGTTCGCGTCGAGCCCAAGATGGCTCGTGCGGGTCTGGAACTCAACTGCCAGCAGCGCAACTCGTCTCCTCGCCGTCTGCGCGACCGCTTTATCAACGAACCGACCTCGTCGCTCTTTGCGCTTAAGGCCTTTTGGGAAGGGTTTGACGCCAGCGGCGAGACGCTGCGCTGCGTCATCATCCCCAAGCTGCCGTTCTCGAGCCCCACAGACCCGCTCTCATGCGAGCGCAATCTGCGCGAAGACCGCGCTTGGGCGCGCTATTCGCTGCCCGAGGCCGTGCTCGAGGTCAAGCAGGCAGCCGGTCGCCTCATTCGCTCATCGACCGATTGTGGCGTACTCATCTTGGCCGACCCGCGCCTGGTGACGAAGGGCTACGGCAAGAAATTCTTAACGTCGCTGCCCACGAGCTCCTATCAGCGCATCGAGTCGGCACAAATCGGGCACTATCTACAGCTGTGGCGCGCACGCCACGAGCGGCGCCGCTAAAGCGGACAGACGAGGGATTTTGCCATATCGCACAGACGCTCTGACAGGGCGGGGTCATCCAGGATGCGGATGGCCCCGCCCGCTGCGATTACCTGGCTTAACAGCCAGCGCTCGGAGCCGTAGCGCACATTCACTGTTGAGCTGTCCGCCCCATTGGGTTCAATCGACATAATGCCGGGCCAGTCTAGGCGCTCCGCCAAGGCGCGCGGCATGAGAAGCTCCGCGCTCCGCTCCGCCTGGGCGAGGGAGTCGTGGAGGGTCGCGGGCTCCGGTGCGTGGCGCACGACGGAGTCGTCGGTCAAGACCAAGCCCTCGATTTTATCCATACGATAGGTACGCTGTTCATCGACCGCGACATCCCAGGCAATCAGATACGTTTGATCGCCGTTTGTTGTGATGCGCAAGGGGTCGACCAAACGCTCGCGCGCTTGTGTGTCATCCATCGAGCGATACGAGATGCGGCAGCGAACGCCGTCCCGAATGGCGCAGCTCAGCTGCTGCCAGTGCGATCCGTGGGAGACGGTGTCAAAGACGCGCTGGTTGTAGCCGAGCTCTTCGGGAAGAAGGGCGTGCCGTATTCGAGCCGCCGCTTGGGGTTCGATCCCCAATGATTCAAGTTCATGGTTGAGCACAGCGCCTTCGGCGGCACTCAGACGCAGCGGTAGCACACGCCCCGCGTCACCGGTGAGGACCATGCACTCGCCGCGGCGTTCGCAGATAATGCGTGCGCCCGATTCTCGGTCCGCAAGCGTCGAGACGATCTCGAGAATCTCGTCGAGCGACGCCCCCGTGATATCAAAGCGGCCACAAAGCTCGTCTCGTGTCATGCCATTCTCGCCGGCGGCGTAGAGGGCCTCCATGATGTCGATGGCGCGCGAGAGTCTTTGCTCGCTGGTGAGTTTACGCACGGGCATGCTCGTGCACCGTCCTTTCGATGAGGCGATTCCACGCCTGCTTGAGAGCATCGGGGGCGATGGGCCTCATGCCATCCATGGCATGGGCCATGCAAAACGAGGCTGCGGCTTCAAAGTCGCGCACGTCAACGGTCCAGGTCCACTCTGCTTCGGTGCGCGTGAGTTCGCCTCGTCCGCGTGTGAGACCGCTGATCATATCGGCCTGCGCTTCACGCGCGAACGAGAACGTAGCCGCAACGGGTGGGCGGTCGGCAAAATCAAACTCAAAGAATAAGTAATCGTTGAGGTTGAAATCCGCAGGGATGGCGTAGGCCTTCGAAGGTCTCCAGGCGCGAATGATGCGGTCGCAGCGGAATGTCCTGATATTGTCGGTGGCATTGTCGAGGCCGCAGAAGTATGCCGCACCCTCGCGCTCGAACATGCCGTAGACGCAAACGGTCCGTTCGCGTTGCTCGCCGCGTCCGTTTTGGTACAAAAAGCGCAGCGCGCAACGCTCGGCAAAAGCACTCCATACCGCATCGACGGCGGGAGAGCGGCGGATCGGTGCCTCTCCTGTCGTCGACATGCCGGTGAGGTAGGCAATCTTGGAGCGAATGTCGGCAAGAGGCGCGGCAAAGGTGGATGAGCCTGCCGCGAGTGTCTGATCGATGGCATTGAGCAGGATGTCGGCATCGTCTGCGGTGATGAGACCGCCCGCGGCAAACGTGTGCTCGCGGTCGATCGTCCACGCGCTCTCCTCGGTTTCCTGCGCTCCGGCAGCACGAACCTCCCTGATAACGATGCCGCGTTCGAGCAGCTTGTCGCGATCGCGGCGGAACTTGCGCTTGTCTGAGTCGATATTGCCCGAGCCGTATCCCAAATCGGAATCCAGGACGATTTGCTCGGTCGTCAGCGGTTCGGGAGAACTGTTGAGTACAAAGAAAAGGTTGAGGATGCGCTGAGCCGTTTTATCGAACCCGGGCTCGGGTGCCCCCTTTTTAATTGTCGCGGTCGCGTCGCTTGCCGTCATAGAATCCTCGCATGAGAAGGTCGTTTGATGCCATGATTTTAGTCCGATATGGAGATTAGGCTATATCCTTGTCCGCTCGCGGCGTTAAGATGGCCCGAATTCGGTCGTTTGCGCTCGCTCGGGGTATACTTTCGACTATATACGGTTCTAATGTGCATGCATTGGGCCTATTTGTCGGATTATGGATGTGGAGCGCACATGGCGAACACCCAGAACTATATTAACCACCTGCTGCAGAACACCGGCATTACGCCGGCGTGCAGTGAAGAAGAGCGCCTGGCTGCCGAGGATATCGCTCAGATTTTCCGCAACCACGGCTTTGACCCCGAGGTGCAGGAATTTAATGCTCCCGCGCCCAGCAGGTTGGCGTTTGCCGTTACCGGTATTCTGGCGTTTGCCGGCGCCCTGCTGATGGGCATCGGCGGCGGTATCGGCTTGGTCGGCACCCTGCTGTCCATTGTCGGTGCCGTGCTCTACGTGCTCGAGCGCACGGGGCATCCCGTGGTTTCGCGCCTGGGAAAGACCGGTGTGAGCCAAAATGTCATCGCCTATCACAAGGCCTCGGGCCCGCTTGCGTCTCCGCGCAACCGCCCGGTGGTCGTTGTCGCACACTACGACTCTCCCCGTGCCGAGCTCCTTGCTCGCGAGCCCTACGCTCCGTATCGCGCGCTCATCGCCAAGCTCCTGCCTGTCGCCACGATCGCGCCCGCGGCTGTCGCCATTCTGCGTATCCTGCCGCTTCCCGGCGTGCTCAAGGTGCTGCTGTGGGTTGTCGCGATTCTGGCCTCCCTTGTGGCACTGGCTAACGCCGCCAATATCATCTCCAACCGTTTTGTGCTTCCCTACACGTCTGGCGCGGTGTGCAACAAGTCCTCTGTTGCCGCCATGCTCGGTGTCATGGACAACGTCGCCCCCTATCAGGGCGAAAACGAGTTCCCCGATGACATTCCGTTCGATACCTATTTTGGCGAGCAGAAGCGTCGCGCCGAGGAAATGGCGCGCGCGGCGGCCGAGTATGCCGCGGCCCAGCAGCAAAACGACTACGGTAACACCATTGAATATGAGGAGCCTTCCTACGACGAGGATGAGTTTGGCCAGCCGGTGGCGCCTGTCGATGTACCCGAGCAGCACGAGGCTTTTGATGGACAGATCGATGGTTTTGAGGGTGCCTCTGCCGACGAGACGCTGATCGGCGTTATCGCGCCCGAGGCTCAAGACCAGACTGCCCAGGCCGAAGTGTCCACCGAGGAACAGTCTGCCGCCGAGCCGGCGGAGGAGCCTGCGGCGGTCGAAGCCGCCGAGCCCGAGCCCAAGCTCTATCGCAATGCCGCCGGCAATATCCGCTTTGGTTCGGATGCCATCCGCGCGCTCGGCATGCTTCCCGAGTCCTGCACGCTCGATTACGAAGAGGGCGAGGAGCCGACGTTTGAGCCGGAGCCTGCTCCCGTTGCACAGGAGCCTGCGCCCGCGGCCAATACGGCTGTTGCTCCCGCCGAGCCGGTCGCTGCCCCTGTTGCTTCCGCGGATCCTGACGATAAACCCGTGCTCGATTCTGCAGCTGGTCTGGATATTCTGGCGCCTGCCGCTCCGGCACAGGTTGAAGACGAGACCGCCGACGAAGACTATGACGAGTATCCGCAGCGCGTGTCCTATGAGAGTGACACCGATTTCTCGGCCGAGCTTCCCTCGACAACGCCCCATGCCGATATCGCTTCTGCGTTCTCCTCGATTGGTGCCAGCGCTTCTAGCTTCTTTAAGGGCGCCTTTGCGAAGGGCAAGAAGTTCGTCGACGACTTTGAGGAAAAGCGTGCCGCTGCCCGCGAGGCCGCCGAGCGGGAGGCCATCGCCCAGCAGCAGGCCGCCGAGGCCGAGCGTGAGCGTGCGGCACAGGAGTTCGAGCAGAGCGAGGCCGAGCAGCCGGAGCCTGTCGATGTTGCCGGCGCCACGACGTCCTTCGAGGCTCCGCAGCCGACATCCGCTGACGTTGCCGAGGCTACGACGTCCTTCGAGGCGCAGCAGCCGGTCGATGGCACCATGTCATTCGATGCCACGATGACGTTTGAGAAGCAGGGCACCGCAATTGCCGAGCCCCTTCCCATCTCCGATGATGCCCAGGACGTCGCCGATGATTCGGTTGTTGACGAGGCCGATTCCGTTGAGGCCAGCGCACCCGAGCAGGTCGAGGCTCCTGCTATGAAGCAGGAGTCCCCTGCGATTGACGAGGCTCCCAAGACGGATGAGTCCAGGCCTTATTCTACGCAGATCTTTACCATGCCCGCGCCGAGCGACCCCGGTGCCACGGTGGCCAATGTCGCTCCCACGCAGGACGAGACAGTTGACTCCCTCATGGCGCAGATTTCGTCTCAGGTGCCTGCGCGCCAGCATATGAATATCCCCGATCCGGCCTCCGCGCCTGCGCCCTCTTCGTCGCCGCTGGCCTCGGTCCCCGATCCGTCGCTGCCTTCGATGCAACAGGCCAACGTCGCGTCCCGCACGTCGCTGTTCGATCTTCCCGATCCTTCGGCACAGACAAATGATCCCTTTGCGACGGCGCAGGGGCCCGAGCCCACATCGGCACCGGTTGCGACCCCCATGCCCATCTCCTCGGGCGCACAGCCGCTCGAGACCATCTCGGCTCCTGCTTCGACGGGCGCCAAGCCGCAGAAGCGTGGCCTGGGTGGCTTGTTCGGTCGCAAAAAGAAGAACGAGCAGGACAGCATGAGCGACTGGCTGGGCGTCGAGGACGATTACGATGCCAAGAAGTCTGGCCGCGGCATTGGCTCGTGGGATAACTTCGAGGATGACGACGACGGTTGGAAGGGCGGCGCCACCTCTTCCGATGGTGCTTCTGCCGAGGATATGCTCTCGGCTGTTGCCTCCATGGGTGACGATGAGCTGCTCGGCCACGATATCTGGTTCGTCGCAACGGGCGCGTCCGATTGCGACGGCGCCGGCATGAGGGCGTTTTTGGCCTCGCATCGTGACAAGCTCCGCGGCGTGTTCTTCATCAACCTCGAGTCTATCGGTGCCGGCAGGCTTTCGGTGGTGACGGTCGAGGGCGAGCAGCAGCTGTTTAAGGGCGATCGCCGCATCATGAATCTTGTCAGCAAGGTGTGCAAGTCGTTCCACGTCGATTGTGGTGCGTTCGAGATGCCCTATGCAAAAACCGATGCATCCGCAGCGCTCGAGGCGAGCCGTCGCGCCCTTACGATCGCCGGTGTGGACGGTCCGCGTCTTGCCTGCGCTCGCACCGAGGATGACCTGCCGTACAACGTCAATCCGACCAATATCGCTACGGTGTCCGAGGTCGTGACCGAGGTCATTCGTCGTTCGTAGACAGACCCGCTAAGGAGTCAGCGTGTTTTCGTACATCAAGCGCCATTGGCCCATCTATCTGATTTTGACCCTGATCGCTGTCGCATTGGGTTTTGGGGCCGCGTATGTCGTTGGCGTTAAGGGCTCGACGCCCGAGACAACAATGAACGAAGAGGTGGAGCAAGAGCAAAGTTTGGGTGCTGACGGTATTTCCGAGTCCGATCAGGCAGCCATCGATGGCGGTTCGTCATCTGCTGAATAGCCGATTCATCGTTTATGCCCAAGGCGGGCGAGCCGGGAGACTGGCTCGCCCGCTTTTTCATCGTGCTAGCGCTTCTTTGAGGCTGACCTAAGGCGAGCGAACCATATGGCTGCCGTGCCCGAGGTCAGGAGTGCGGTGATGCATGCGGCGACGGTAGCAGATCCCGTTGCCGGCAGGTTCTGAGGCAGGGCGCATCGTTGGATGACGCGGTCCTCATCATGCGCCTCGAGTTTATCGCCACCGCCGTTGCGGCAAAGATCGACGCGCGCGCTGTTGGCAAGTGCGGTTTGGGGCGTATAGGACGACGTTGCCTGCATATGCACGACTGCGCCTCGGGCATCCGAGTTAAGGGCCGCCTTGGCATCGTCAAGATCGTCGTGTTCGTCTTTAAGGTCATCCCGGGTCCAAGAGTCCGCCTCGCTTCTGGTTGTAAAGTCGGCGGCTACCGCACCGTATTCAAAACGGATGCCCGTGATGACGGCGTCGTCTGTAAGATCAATCTCTTTCGTATCGAGCGTGACGGACTTGTCCGTCGGGATATCTGCTTTCCATAGGTGCCACTCGTCGTAATCGACGAGACGCACATCGTCGCCCAGCAGCTTTGCAACCTCTTCCGTTTCGAGCCAAGGATTGTGGTGCCCGTCGTCAAGCGTTGCATTGAGCTGCCTGCCCGTATCGCTTGTTCCTGCCGGAGACGTTCGATACCACACGTTGCACAGCCCGTTTAGATCACCGACCGCAATAGGGGTTTCAACGGCAACGAGTTTCGCTGCGCCATCTTTGGCGCACTCAAGGTCGTCGGTGATGGTCAACTCGTCGACCCAGGTGCTCGACTCGTTTTTGGCGTCGATGGTATAGGAGAAGGCTCCTTGCGTGTTGGCCCGTGCTTTGGCTCGGTTTTTTCCGTCACCGTTGGCAACGAGTTTGCTTACGACTGGCTGTGCAATCTCTTGGCGCTTATCGACGCTTCCCCTGATCTCGATGGGGGTATCCTTCATGTCTATGGTTTGAACTTCTCCCGTGGCCTTTACTTCAAACGTTATCTCCTCGGCGAGGTCGTAGGTACGCGGAGACATCGTTTCGCGCAGGGTGTAGATGCCGGGTGAAAGGTGCTCAATGCGGTGCGGTTTGCCGGATGAAGTCCAAGAATCGATTTCGTTGCCATTGGAGTCGCAGAGGACAAGCTCGGCGCCTGTCACTTCCTGACCTCCGCACGCGTCGACTTTGGAGACATCGATCTTGGTGTAGTCGTTGGAAACGTCAAGGCGCACTTCGATCACGGGCGTTTGCTGGTCAGCGTACGACAACTTCACAGTATGTGGGGTCGGGTTGAGCAGGTAGCCTTCGGGCGCTTGTGTTTCGACGACCTCGTAGGTAGCGGTACCGCATCCCAGCGAAAGATGGTCGACTCGCGCTTGCCCCCGTTCGTCGGTTGTGACGGTGGCGACGGTTTCGCCATCCAGGGCGACGATGCTGTCGTCGGTTCGCACGATGTCGCCATCAGCGCGGATGTCAAACGTGGCTCCAGCGAGTGTGCGCCCATCTACAGCATCCGTCTTAATGATATCGATGCTTCCGGTTGCGGCGTCGTCATAGAACGAGGCGACGGCGACCGGTGTCAGATTTCTGTCGGCGGGAATCGTTATCTCCAGGTCTTCTCCGCGCAGATACGGTTCCTTGGCCGATGCCTCGTGCACGTAGTATGTTCCGGGATGAAGTGATTCGGGCAGCGTGATGGCGCCGGTTGCATCGGTTGTGAAGGTATTCATTACATTGTGGGCCGGATACCAACATGTTTGCGAGACGGGCTCGTGGTGGCTATCGAGCAGCTGGAACGTAAAGCCGGCAAGTGGTACGGTGCCGCCGGTCTGAGCATCGCGCTTTACGATTTGGAGGTGTGTCGATAGGGCATGGTTGTCCACGATGTACTGAAGCTCGGCGCCGTCTGCGGTCTGCTCTGCTGTGATGGTCCATTCCCCTGCTTGCTTAAATCCTTCTGGTACCGTTTCTGCAACCTCGCGAACGGTGTAGCCCGCGCGGTCGTAGGGAATGGAACCGTGAGCGCCGGCAGGTCGCTTGCCTGCGCCAAACCATGCTTCGGGCTGGTCTTTGGTGGAGGCAAAGCCATAAACGTTTGTGGTCAACGTGCCGACGACTTGTTGGGAGCTATTGCTGACAACTTCAAAGACGACGCCTTCCGCCGGCTGCTCAAGGCCGGACTCATCGTTATCGCCATGGTCCTTAAACTTTGAGATTTCAAGGTCAAAGGCGATGGGGATGTTGGGAATACGGCTTTCGAGCTCAACGATACTCGTATCTCCGAGTTGCTCGGCACCGACGGTGTAGCTCCAGCTGTCGTTTGAAATCAGGTAGCCCTCGGGCGCTTTCGATTCGTAGATGGTAAAGGTGCCCAGAGGAACGTCATTGAGGATCGCCCGTCCGTTTTCGTCGGTCGTAAGGGTGCGAGTCCAGCCGGGAGTTGATTGCGAGACGCAGGTGAATTCAGCGCCCGCAAGCGACGCTCCAACCTGGGCGCCGGCATCCGTGGCGGCATCGATTTTTGCAATACGCAAGGTGATGGTGCCGGGCTGCTCGTTGATAGTGACATGTTCGCCGCTGTTTTGTGTGGTGAAGGTTATTCGGTCGCTTCGAGGGATATAGCCTGCCGGGGCTTTGGTTTCGACCAGGTAATATGCCGTATTGGGCAAAAGTGTTGCTTGTGCACGCCCGTTTTCATCCATCTGGATAGTGCCGACGCGTGCATCGCCCGCGTTTTCAAAGATATCGAAGGTTGCGCCACCGAGTCTGTAGGTGTCGTTGCCGGCGGTGATGCCAGCCTGGGACGATTGTTTTTGGAAAGATACGGAGACGGCGGGCAGAACATAGAGCATGTCCTGGTGTCGACCCTCGCCCGAGACCGGGCCGTGATAACGCCTGGCTCGATGCGGGGCTGCCTTAATGGATCCGGACTTAGCGCTGTCGTAGAGCCAACGTGCAGCCGCTACGGCCTCGGCGTTTTCGTAAAACCTACCGCTCCTGGCAACTCCCCTGCTGTTTGTATACGAATAGGTGCCGTCGGGGCGCGTGGTTCCGTTGAGCATCCACACGGCAATCTGGGTGGCGGCACGGGCGAGATCGGGCGACAGATTGTGGCCGCCAAAGGATGTATTGGAGGGGTATCCGTGACAGACGATGGCGGCAAATTCGTCATCGAGCCATGTCCAGCCCTGGTTATATGTACGCCATGGCCCTCCCGGCTTGCTGGGGCCGGGGCAGTCTTGATTCATGCAGTACGAAATCGAAGTGTCCTGTGCCTCGTATTTACCGACACCGAAGGGGCCGCAGCCGTCGCTTATGGTGCGGAAATTAAGGGCATCACTCCCGTCGACGGCGAATGCGGCCCCTGGGGCCAGACAGCCGATCAGAAAAAAGAGGAGCAGGAGCAGCGGACCTGTTGCGATTGCGCTGTGGACAGAGTGCGTGGGTGCGTTGGACATGGCTGCTCCTTATCCCTCGTGCGCCGCACGGGGAGGTCGCGGCGCTTGGGATGAGGCTACCGCCATGGTTCATGCGGGTAAGTACCGGAAGCTGACCAAAAGCTTGCCCGATTTCTGACAAATCGAGCTCAAATACAACAATCAGATAAAAGCGCAGGTAGAAATAAATGAAAAAGGACCCCCACGGGTCCTTGTCTCCATATATTTATGAACTTATGGAAATAAATTCATATATTAAACAAGAAAAAAGATATTTGGATCGATGTGAAGACGGTAATCTCACATCGATCCAAATACAAGTCTATGACAGGAGCTGTTCGATTGTTGCCTTTTGGTCATCGCTGGCCTGTATGGCGGGATCAAAGATCGCGGTCGAGATTGGAAGACCCTTTATATTGACCGCTACCTTGATGGCAGAAATAAACAGATCGCAGGCGTCGTAGACGGCCATGAGCGACGAGATGCGCTTGGCGCACTCGATGGCGGTCGCGAAGTCGCCTGCCTGGTAGGCGCCGTGCAGCCTCACAAAGAGCTCGGGCTCCACGTTGGTGAGGCTGCACAGAACGCCGTTGCCGCCGCTCGCGCGGTTGACCAGGTAGTACTCGTCGAAGCCGGAAAGGACCGAGAACTCGGGGTTGACCTTGCGGACGGCGCGGATGACCTTGCGCGTGTGACTGATGGTGTCGACCGTGTCCTTGATGCCGCAGATATTCGGATGGGCGGCGGCGAGCCTGGCCACGAGCTCGGGCGACAGGTCGGTGCCGGTGCGCGCCGGAAAGTTGTATAGCACGACGGGCAGGTTGGTGGTGTCTGCGATGCCACCAAAGTACTTTTCGGCAGCGTCGTCGGTGGGCCCGAAGTAGTACGGCGAGACCGCCAGAACTGCGTCGGCACCGGCCTTCTGGGCATAGCGCGTGAGTTCGAGGACGTTGTCGTAGGTGGTGTCACCCACGCCGACGAAGACCTTCATGCGGCCGGCGACCCGCTCGACGGCAAAGTCGATGACCGACTTCTTGTCCTCGAGGCTCACGCTGTAGAACTCGCCGATGCTGCCAAACAGCAGCACGCCGTTGATGCCCGCGTCGGCCAGGTGGTCCAGGTGCCTGCCCCACAGCTCGTAATCGATCTTTCCATCATCGTCGGTGATGGTGATGGAGGGGCAGAAGACTCCCTCAAACATGTGTCACTCGCTTTCCGGGGTCACACCCCCACGAATCCCTGCACTGCCGAGAAGGACCTAGAGGTAGTAGGCCTTGACGGCGTTATCGTAGAAGACACCCTGCTTCTCGGCGTCGGTGAAGACGTCGGAGTCCTCGATGAAGCTATAGAGGTCCTTGTAGTCGAACTTGGTGAGGACACAGGGGGAGTCGGTGCCCCAGATGATCTTGTCGGCGCCCAGGACGTCCTTCGCCATCGCGATGTACTCGAGCGCGGTGGGATACGGGTAGGCCTCGGGAGCGACGTTCCAGGGCAGCGCGGAGAGATCGACCCAGACGTTATCGTGGGCGAGGTACGGAAGCGCGCACTTGAGGACGTCGCCATCCTCAAGGGACGGGGCGAGCAGGTGGCAGACGACAATGTGCAGGCTGGGGTACTTCTTGGCCAGGCGATATACGGCCTCGGGCTGGCAGCTGGACTGGTTGGGGCTGCCGATGTCGAGCACCAGAGTGGCGTCCTCGACCTGGGCGATCCTGTCGATGAGGACCGTCATCTCGGGGCCGTCGACCGCGAAATCACGGTGGTAGCCGGAAAGGCCGCCGCCCACAGAGACCTCGAACTTGAAGACGTGGGCGTGCAGATCGTTGATGAAGTGCTCGAGGATCTGCTGGGCGCAACGGCAGAAGGGGTCGAGCATGACCGCGGCTTTGAAGCGGTCAGGGTACTTCTCGGCGCATTCCATGGCGTACTCGTTCTGCAGGCCGTACAGGACGCCCTGCAGCAGGATGGCCTTCTCGACGTCGTTCTCGTCCATGACGTCCATGAAGGTCTCAACGAGGTACTCCTTGTCTCCCTTGCCCTCGGGGATGATACGGAACTCTTCGCCGGTGGCCCAGCGACAGTTGCCGTTGCCCAGGGGGCGCAGCTCTCCGGCCTTGCCCATGGAGCCGATGTGGTCAAAGACGTGGGCGTGTGCGTCGATCTTCTTCATTTTGTTCTCCTTACGTCAAACAATGTCTAATGGATATATGGTCAGTGACGGATACGCTTTGCTGCCAGGTGGGCACCACCTCCAGTCGAACCCGCAGGCGCGGGACATAGAGTGGCCTTGCAATCCGGACGCTAGGCGGACTGCTCCTCGGCCTCCATCTCCTCCTCGGTCACGTCGTCGATCGGGACGAAGAGCGTGAACAGGAAGGCGAGGCCAAAGGCGAGCGCCAGCGAGATGCAGAAGGGAACGAACGCGCGGCTCATGAAGACGGGCAGCGTGGTGAGCGCGGGCAAAGCGAAGGCGGTGCCGGCGCAACCGAACAGGCCTGCCACGGCGGAGCCAATGCCGCCGGCGACGCATGCGCAGACCATGGGCTTCTTGAGGCGCAGGTTCACGCCGTACATTGCGGGCTCGGTGATGCCCAGCAGCGTGGTGAGCGAGGCGGAGATCGCCTGGGAGCGGAACTTCTTGTTCTTAGTCTTGAGGGCGACGGCGAGCGCGGCACCGCCCTGGGCGAAGATCGCGCCGCCGAACAGGGCCATGATGGTGTCGAAGCCGTAGACCGCGACGTTGTTCATGGCAATGGGGAACAGGGCCCAGTGCAGGCCGAGGATGACGAGGAACGGCTGGAACGCGCCGATCAGCGCGCCGGCGACGAGCGGCGAGAGGTTGTAGACGGCCTCGTAGCCCTGCGCGAGCCAACCGCCCACGATGGTGCCGAGGGGGCCGAAGACGGCCAGGGTGAGCGGGACGATAACGATGATCGTGATAGGCGGCGTGAACAGGCCGCGGAAGGTCTCGGGGATGATCTTGTAGCAGGCCTTCTGGACCCAGCTCGCGCAGTAGATGGCAAGAAGGATGGGGATGACGGAGCTGGAGTACGTCGCCTTCGAGAGCTCGAGGCCAAACAGGTAGACGGGCGCGTCCGCCGCCATGATGGTGGTGATGGACGGATACACCAGGATGCAGCCGAGAAGGACGGCGGTCACCGTGTCAACATCGAAGCGCTTTGACGAGGTGTAAGCAAGAAACACCGGGATGAAGTAGAACAGCGAGTCGGCCATCGCGTTGAGGATCGCATACGTGGTCGAGTCGTCGGTGACCATGCCCGAGACCTGCAGAAGCGTCAGGATGCCCTTGAGGATGCCGACGGAGACGAGCAGGTTGATAATCGGGAGGAAGAACGAGGACAGTAGGTCGATGACCGCGTTGACGCCGCGTTGGAACGCGTTGGGCGTCTTTTCTGGGGCTTGCGTGGTTGTCACGGTTTCTCTCCTTTCTGAAGCGTCCTGTCAGACGCTGGCCTACATATAGTTGCAGATGTGCGGAAGGGCGGTCTCGGTATAGCCAAGGGCCTCGGCGCAGACCTTGCGGCCGTTGCAGACGGCGATGATGTCGTCGAGCATCCTGTCGCGCATCTCCTCCATGGACTCGGGGCCGTAGATCGTCGGGCTCGCATCGAGGTCGGTGTTGTCCCTCATGGCCTCGTAGGTGCGCTTGTTGGCAGTCAGGCGATACACGGGCGCGATAGCGTTTCCGGTGGGGGTGCCAAGACCGGTCGAGAAGACCACGAGCTGGCAGCCGCCGGCGATGATGCCGCCCACGCTGGAGGGGTCGTTGCCGGGGGTGTCCATCACGACGAGGCCCTCGTGCGGATTGAGCTGCGCCGCGTACGGATAGACGGCGTTGAGGGGGCTGTGGCCTCCCTTGTGCACGCAGCCGAGAGACTTCTCCTCGAGGGTCGTGAGTCCGCCAGCCATATTTCCAGGGCTGGGGTTGCCCTCTCGCATCTCGGCGCCAAACATCTGGACGTATTTCTCGTAGTCGTAGACGATCTTGAGGATGTCGTCCGAAACCTGCTTGTCCTTCGCGCGGCGGGCGAGGATGTGCTCGGCGCCAAAGAGCTCGGGCGTCTCGCACAGCACGGAGGTGGCACCATGGTTGACGAGCCAGTCGGAGACCTCGCCGATCAGCGGATTGGAGCCAAGGCCGCTCGAGGGGTCGGAGCCGCCGCAGTTGGTGCCGAAGATGAGCTCGGAGATGTCAGTGGGCTCACGGACGCACCGGTCCGCCTCGGTGACCATCTTGCGTGCAAGGCGCGTGCCCTCCTCGATTGCCCTGATGGAGCCGCCGACCTTTTGGATGACCAGGGTCTCGACGGGCTTGTTGGTGCGCTCGCGAATCGCGTCGACCACGATGTCGTTCTGGCAGCCCTCGCAGCCCAGGGAGACGCAAACGACGCCATAGATGTTCGGGTTCGCAGCGTAGCCTGCCAAGGCAGCAATAGTCACCTTCTGGTCGCAGTCGACCTGCGAACAGCCATTCTGGTTGTGGAAGGAGACGCAGCCCTCAACCGCGTTCGCGATCCTCTCCGTGGTGTCGGAGGCACAGATGCTCGTGGGAAGGATCAGGACGTGGTTGCGGATGCCGACACGACCGTCCGGGCGACGGTAGCCCATGAAGGTGCGCGTGCCCTCCGCGGACGAGGAGGTCTTGGAGGCGACGGAGTCGGTGTCGGTGACGACGGAGTCCTTCAGGTCGTCGGAGCTGGCGCAGTTGTGCGTATGAACATGCTGCCCGCGCTTGATGTCCGTGGTGGCCACACCGATGAACTCGCCATACTTGACGACCTTCTCACCCTTGGGGATGTCCACGAGGGCAATCTTGTGGAACAGCGGGATGTCGTCGGTCACGGTAACGCTCGCCAGCGTGCCGTCCGGCATGGGATAGCGGGCCTCGGCGCCCGCCTCCAGTTGGTAGGTGGCGACGGCGACGTTGTCCCTCTGATCGATGACAACGGCGTTTTGGCCTTGGCTTACAACGTCTGACATGTTTCCTCCCTATGTCCACTTGAATAACGTTCGTATTTACGAACGTTATTCGTTATACGGAACAATATATGAAATGCTGAAGATCTCACGCGGTCCCGCCGCGAATGGTTTTGGTTGGCCGGTGAACGGTTGCTTGAAGGGGCATGCCGCTATACTTACGGGGAAAGTTTGGGCGTTAATGAACAAGGAGAGTTGCCATGTCCTCGCGATATAATCCTGCTGGCCACCGCTCTACCTTGCGGGTTCTATCAATCTTTGAGGCCCTTTCGGCTACAAAGAGCGGACTTACCATGGCGGAGATATGCCGCATTGTAGGCGCTCCAAAAAGCAGTCTCTTCTCGATTTTGCACACCATGGCCGATTCAGATTACGTTAGTTATGACGAGACTACCGGTAGGTATTCGATTGGGCTTAAGACGTATCTGCTGGGCAAGGCATTCGATCGTGAGAGTGGGGGATTGTCCTCTTTTGAGACAGCCATGCGAAAGGTTGTCGCATCGTGCGGAGAGACCTGTCAGCTCGGTGTGCTCGACCACGGTCGTGTCCTCTATATTTCGCGCGTTGATTCCCCGCAGCACATCCGTCTTTCATCGGAAATCGGTAAGACCCTTCCTGCGCACTGCACGGCGATTGGAAAGGCGATTCTATCTCGATGGGATGAGGAGTCGGTTCGCTCGCTGCTTCCTGTCCCATTCGAAAAAACGACTGAGCATGCGGTAAAGCACATAGATGACCTGATGCGGCAGCTCGAGGAGGTCCGACGGTGTGGTTTTGCATATGACCATCAGGAGATGGCAGAAGGGGTTGAGTGCATCGCCGTTCCCATAGAAAAAGGCGGGCGTCTCTATGGTTTAAGCGTTTCGGTCCCTGCGTATCGTTTTGACACTGAGGTGCAAAACGGGGTAGAACACGCGCTTTCTGATGCAAGGAACCAGTTGGAACGCGTTTCGTAGGCTTTTGTGCCGCAGTGCGCGGTACGCGATTGCATAGTGATAACACGCCGCATTCATATTGCCCCCTTGAAATGCTCGGTATATACTATCCAAGCATTTCATTTATCCCAATGCGCAATTGCGGGCATCGCCAAGTGGTAAGGCATCAGCTTCCCAAGCTGACACTCGCGGGTTCGAGTCCCGTTGCCCGCTCCATTCGAATTTCAGGCACGGTAACGTTTCGTTACCGTGCCTTTTTCAATAAAGTGCCGGGACTCGAACCCGCCAGGGTGCGAGCGTAAAGCAAACGCGAAGCGTTTGTAGCGAGCAGGCGAAGGCGCCGGAAGGCGCCTGAAGCCGGTGCGGATTTGCGAAGCAAATACGCGGACGTCCCGTTGCCCGCTCCATCGAGCATGGGAGGCCTCGGGAACATCGGATTCAACCCGCTTTGCCCGTGCATGCGCGCCGACCGTGGCATGCCGCCCGCAGCCGGTGCGAATTTGCTTCGCAAATACGCGGACGCCCTCATGGCCGCTCTATGCTACAAAATGTTAGGTTAATGCCCGTTATCGTTACTTGCACCCGCGCACGGTACAATGGTTGGGTTACGACCAACGTGCCAATAACCAAAAAGGAGCCGCTATGATCGATCGCTATACCCGCCCGGAGATGGGACACATCTTCTCCCTCGAGAACAAGTACGCCATTTGGCAGGAGATTGAGGTCCTGGCCTGCGAGGCTCAGGCGGAGCTCGGCAAGATCGGTATTTCCAAAGAAGAGGCCCAGTGGATTCGCGACCACGCCAACTTTGAGAAGGCGAAGGTTGACGAGATCGAGGAGGTCACGCGCCACGATGTCATCGCCTTCCTGACCAACATGAAGGAATATATCGACGCCGATGTTCCCGAGGGCGAGCCCAAGCCTAGCCGCTGGGTTCACTACGGTATGACCAGCTCCGACCTGGGTGATACGGCTCTGTGCTATCAGCTTACTCAGGCGTGTGACCTGATTATCGAGGACGTCAAGAAGCTCGGCGTGATCTGCAAGCGCCGTGCCTTCGAGGAGCGCAATACGCTCTGCGCCGGCCGCACCCACGGCATCCATGCCGAGCCGATGACCTTCGGTATGAAGTTTGGCTCTTGGGCATGGGAGCTCAAGCGCGATCTCGATCGTCTTGAGGACGCTCGCAAGAACGTTGCCTTCGGTGCCATCTCCGGTGCCGTCGGCACCTACAGCTCCATCGAGCCGTTCGTCGAGGAGTACGTCTGCGAGCACCTGGGCCTAGTCCACGATCCGCTGTCCACGCAGGTCATCAGCCGCGATCATCACGCCTACCTTGCCGGCGTGCTTGCCACTACAGCGGCCACCTGCGAGCGCATCGCGACCGAGGTCCGCAACCTGCAGAAGACCGATACGCTCGAGGCCGAGGAGCCGTTCCGCAAGGGTCAAAAGGGTAGCTCCGCCATGCCGCACAAGCGCAACCCCATCACCATGGAGAAGGTCTGCGGCCTGTCGCGCGTCGTGAAGTCCAACGCTCAGGTCGCCTTTGACAACGTTGCCCTGTGGCACGAGCGCGACATTTCGCACTCTTCCGCCGAGCGTGTCGCCCAGGCCGATAGCTTCATCGCGCTCGACCACATGTTCCAGTGCCTCATCCGCGTTATCGACGGCTTGCAGCTGTATCCGGCCCGCATGATGGCCAATCTCAACAAGACCCGCGGCCTCATCTTCTCCTCCAAGGTCCTGCTTGCCCTTGTCGACACGGGCATCACTCGCGAGGACGCCTATGCGATCGTGCAGGAAAACGCCATGGCCACCTGGCATGAGGTGCAGGATTGTGTCTCTGGCCCCACCTTTAAGGAGCGTCTCGAGGCCGATCCGCGCTGCACCGTCAGCCAGGAGAAACTCGATGAGATCTTTGATCCGTGGGACTTCCTCACCCGCATCGATACGGTCTTCGACCGCCTGGAGCAGCTGAACTTCGAGTAGGGTTAGCCTAATTCGACCGCTTGCGGATGCATTTCAGCCTTTGGCGCCTTGCCCATCTTGGGTGAGGCGCTTTTTTATCGCCGCATCAGCCCCGGGTATAAAATGAAATCCGACTGCTGTTTCGATGAAGGGAGGCGTGTGCCCGGACGTATCAAGCGAGCCGCCATCGTCTCGTTTACGCTCATGCTCCTTGTCGCCGCCTGTGTGGCCGCCCTGACGTATGCCGTTCGAAGCAGTTCTTCCTCCCCGAATGAAGCCGACAAAGACCTCCCGGTACTCAAAATCGGCGTTACGGATAACGACCCCTATGTGTATGTCGATACCACGGGCGATTACGCCGGTATCGATATCGACATCGCCCGCGAGGCCTGCAAGCGCGCGGGGATCAAGCCGCAATTTATCGACATATCTTGGAATGACCGTGATCGCCTACTCAAAAACGGCGATATCGATTGCCTGTGGTGCGACTATTCTCCCTGTTATCGCGAGGATAAGTATTACTGGACTGAGCCGTATTTGACCCTGACGGTTTCGGTCGCCGCCAAGAAAACGAGTGGCATCAAGTCCTTGGCGCATCTCGATGGAAGCAAGACCATTGCGGTGATTGCGGGCTCGGTGAGCGAACGCCGATTGCTCGTAGGGGATCTGGATATCTCGCCGGACGTGCAAATCAAATCGTATGGTTCTGCCGAACTCTGCAAAGCCGCCCTCACCAAAGGGTATGTCGACTGTTGGATGGCGGACGTTCAGTCGCTTGATCGACTCGTTGCCCAGTATCCTGGCGTTTATCGTGTGTTCGCCGACAACGTTATGACGGTTGACCTGGGCGTCGCGTTTGATGATAGCTATGAGGGGGAGTACGTCAAAAACCTCGATACCGCACTGTCCGACATGGATCGAGACGGCACGATAGAGCACATTGTGGACAATTACAAAGCAGGAGCGACGACAGGCGGGCAAGGAGCGGAATCATGACAAATGACGAGCGCCGCTTTCGCCGAAAGAGTTTAGCCGCAGTGGGCATCGGCATCGTGGCCAGCGTTGCCCTACTGAGTCTGCTCTATATGGTTGGCACGCATCGCTGCCTTGATAAAACGCTTGGGTTCGGCCAGGAAACCATGGTGTTTTTAAAAAATGCCTGCGAAAAATATGACCGATATGAACAGGGAAGAAAAACCGAGGCGACGCACAATTTGGATGCGGCGCTCGAGTCGTTTGCGACGTTCTTGCCGCCGGATCGATTTGAAGTCAACGACGATCTGGTCGAGGAATATGTCCATACCGAGAGCCTTTCGGGAATGTTGGTCATGGACGCCGATGGTCATATGGTCGCCCATTACGATATCGACGGCCGCGATCCACTCATGCTGTGGCGAGAGGAGCTGGCCTGTTCGTCGATCGCATCGATGTATCGAGGGTCCAAAGTTTCCTACTCGACCGCTGTCGAGCGCCGCGGTGTCGACTTTGCCGTGAGTGCCGTTCCATACGGTGATGGGGTGGCGTTGGGGTATCGATCCCTTGCGGCTGAGCCCGCCGATGACTATTCATACACGATCGCCGACGTCCTTGTGAACAACACGTTCCATCAGAGTCCAACAGTGCTTGTGATGCGCGATGCGCAAATCGTTTCTTCAAACGATTCGACCGTCGATATAACCCTTGCCCGGCTTCTCGCCGATAGCGGAATTGACTGGAAAGACGAGGGCGTAACACGTATCGAATATCGGGGGACCACCTTATATGCCGTGCGTGCGGCATATAAGGACTACCGCCTGTTTGCGCTATATCCCAAATCTGAGGTCATGTCTGACAGGATTTCATTTGTCGCCGTCGGCGTCTTGGTGTGCCTTGCGTTTTGGGTCGTGGTACTGTTGGCTCGAAATATCGCTGACCACCGCAATTTGGTCGAAAAGGATAAACAGCTCGGTATTATCAATGCCATAAGCGCCATCTACGATTCGACCTTCCTTTTGCATCTTGACACCCTCGAGATCGAGGGAATCAATATGTCGCCGGCGATAGCGAAGATGTTTGCCGAGCATAGCGAGGCATATGACTTTATGGACACGGTCTGCCGGGATATCGTGAGCCCCGAAAGCCGCGAAGCGGTTGTGGGGCTCGTAGATATAAGTACGCTTCGTGAACGCATGGAGGGCGTACCGTACTTGGCTGCCGAGGTGCGAGATTGTCGAGGCACTTGGTACTCGCTACAGGTTGTCCCCCAGCATCGCGATGAGCAAGGCCGGTTGGATTCGGTCGTCGTGGCGACGCACAACATATCGATGGTCAAGCATGCCGAGGAGCTGTCATACCAAGATAAACTGACGGGGCTTCGCAACCGCAACTATCTGGAATCGCGTGGAGATAGCCTGGTAAACGAGGACTTGCCAGTGAGCGTGATTATGGTGGACTGTAATTATCTCAAGCGGACCAACGACATTTATGGTCACGAGATGGGGGATGAACTGCTGCGACGGACGGCGTCCGTGCTGCGGCGGGTGGCTGGTGCGGATTACCTGCCGATGCGCGTTGGCGGCGACGAGTTTTTGCTGGTTTGCCCCCATACTGACAACGAGTCTGCGCTCGGGCTGGAACAGGATCTTCGTCTCGGTCTTGCCGCGGTAAGCGATGAGACCCTGACGGTCAGCGCATCGATTGGCGTGGCGACCGTCGAGACGGCTGGAAATACGCTGGCCGATGTATATCGCGTCGCCGACCACAATATGTATCGGGAGAAGCGCATGGTCCACGTACGGGGTGCGGACTGCTAATCTTGCCCCCGCCAGTCCAAGCATCGTAGGATGTTGAATCGGTGCTTGCGATAATAAGTCGGTCCAGGCGGGGATAATAGACGACTGAAATTTCTTTCTGAGAGGGGATCTCAATGATTAGTTTTGACTACAAGCCTCAGGGTGTATGCTCTCGCAATATTCACCTCAATCTCTCTGACGATGGCAGCAAGGTGCTGGGCGTCGAGTTTACCGGCGGCTGCGATGGCAACCTCAAGGCCATCTCCAGGCTGGTCGAAGGCGCTCCCGCCGATCGCGTAATCGAGGTTCTCGCCGGTAATACCTGCGGTATGAAAAAGACCTCTTGCGCCGATCAGCTTACGCGCGCTATCGAGGCCGCTCGCGCAGAGATCGCCTAATGAGCATCGCTGATCGCTTTAAGAATGGAATAACGCGTCGAGGTTTTGTGCTGGGTGGCGCCGCTACCGGTGCTGCTGCCGTACTGGCCGGTTGCTCGAAAAAAACGGGCACGAGTGATGACGCCGCTGGCGAGCCGCAGGTTATCAAGGACGATTCGAAGATTGTCTCGATCACTGATGAGTACGAGGCTGTCGATATCGATCTTGAGCCCGCAGCCTCGTGGACGCTGCCGCTGGGCACGCTGCTGTACTACTGCGATGGCGACTACGCTGCCGCGATGATGGCGCCTGCTTCTGCCCTGCATGCCAATACGCTTGGTGTGCTCAACCTGGGCGATGGCTCGCTTACCACACTTATCGAGGATCCCATTGAGGGAACCGGTTATGCGTTTTACGACGTTCGCGCGGGTGATGGCGTGTTCGCGTGGGTCGAGATGAACTTTGCCAATGCGTCTTGGAAACTCTATGCGCAAAACCCTGCAGGCTCCTCCCTTACCGGCAACGCTGTCGAGCTCGACCGCGGTGGCGAAAACTACGATCCGCCGCTCTTCACAGCGTATGGGTCGTCGGTCATCTGGTATAAGATGCCTTCGTCCGGCGGCACCAAGACGAGTAACGATTCGTACTGCTACCGTCAGTCGCCCAGCGAGTCCAAGCCTGAGGTTATTTGGAAGTCGACGGGCCGCTTCGCATCCGCCCCGCGTGTGAGCGACGGCATCCTGACCATCTCGCCCCGCGTGCACAATGATGAGGGCGTCTATTACGGTATGACGGCGATCGACCTGACTGACGGCAACAACACGAAGCGAGCTCAGCTGGTGCTTCCTTCGTCGGTTTCGCCTTTCGAGGCCGTGTATATGGGCGACACCTTCGTGTTCTCCATTGAGGCGACGTATAGCGGTGTGGGTAGCCTGGGCAATATGGGCACCTATATCGGTAACGAGGGCGGGCCGTATCTCTTCCTTTCGCGTGAGCCGCTCGCGTGCGCTGCGGGAAGGAAAAATAAATACCTGGTTAAAGTTCAGGCGTCACATTTTTTGATTGACACTTCGGCTAAGACCTACGGCTCGCTTCTGTCGCCCGACCGAGCCTTGGAGTATGGCGATTATCCTGCTACGGCGGGTAAATCGAACTCGTTCTTAACGTACGCAACGGTGCGTAACAGCCAGGGAATTCCCGAGACGGTTACCGCTCGCTTGTTCTCTCTTTAGTCTCCGAGGGGTTAAAAAGGGCTCGGCAGGGGAATAAGCGCGTTGTGACTATGAGTACCGCCCGCCGAGCTATCGCACCCATGCGATACCCGGTGGGCTCAGGTGCGTTAAAATGAGCTTGTTCTTAGCTAATTGAGACAGGGGGGCCGTGTTATGGCTTCAGATGCAAAAAAGATTCTGCTGGTCGAGGATGAGAAGGCAATCCGTGACGCTGTCGCTGCCTATCTCGAGCGCGAGGGCTATTGGGTTGTGGGCGTGGGCGACGGCCAGTCCGCTATCGAGGAGTTCGAGAAGCATCAGTTCGACCTGGTCGTGCTCGACCTCATGCTCCCTAAGATTCCCGGCGAGCGCGTTTGCCGCACCATTCGCGACACCTCGGATGTCCCCATCATTATGCTGACGGCCAAGGGCGAGATCGAGGACCGTATTATCGGCCTCGAGCTCGGGGCCGACGACTACCTGATCAAGCCGTTCTCGCCGCGCGAGCTTGTCGCGCGCGTGCGCGCCTTGTTCCGCCGTGCCCACCAGGCCGATGAGCCGGCCGTCGAGGTGCTCGACTTTGGCGATCTGGTCATTGACATCTCGGGCCACAAGATTTTGGTCGAGGGCAAGGAAGTTGACCTGACGGCTTCCGAGTTCAAGCTGCTCACCACGCTTGCCCGTCACCCCGGCCGCGTCTACAACCGCATGGAGCTGGTCGAGAAGGTGCTCGGCTACGACTTTGAGGGTTACGAGCGCACCATCGACAGCCACGTGAAGAACCTTCGCGCCAAGCTGGGCGACGACCCCAAGAAGCCCAAGTGGCTCTACACCGTCCACGGTGTCGGCTATCGCTTCGAGGCTCCGACCAAGACCGATAAGTCGGACGAGAAATAAAGGAAATCACATATGACACCTGCGCGCTTTGAAATCGGGCAAAAGCATAAGCAGGAGAACGAGGCGGGTTCCAAGGCTAGTTGGAACACGCCTCGTTCCGATTCACGGCCAACGATGAGCTATCCCTCGCGCATGGCCCTGGCTTTTGCCCTGACATCGCTCATGACGGTATTGGTGCTGGTGGGCGTAGTCTCCGTTGTATGGGGCACGGTTTTTACGGATTACACGCGCTCCAATATTGTCGAAATCGCCAATTCCGCTGCCGAAAAGTTGGCAACGTCATATGAGGAAAACGGTTCTTGGACTGCGGGGGAGCTGCGTACGGTCGCGACATCGAGCTTGGTGTCCGACGATCTTGGTATGCAGGTCGTCAATAAAAAGGGCGTCATCGTCTACGACGACTCGTGGCCCTCGGCAAGCGCTACTGCCGATGTACGCGAAAATCAGGCGACGACCGACGATACGAGCGGAAAGAAGGCATCGCACAGCCCAGTCTCGTCTGCTCCCACCGATTCCAATAGTGTTGCCAACGTTGAGATCGTGACGTCCTCCGGCGAGCACGTGGGTCAGGTCAAATTGTGGGCGGTTGGCTCCGATGCCCTGCTCACCAGGGCAGACTCGGCATTCAGAGAGAAGACCTTTAACGCCATGGCCCTTGCCGCGGTTGTGGCCGTCTGCATCTCGGTCGTTATCGGAGCGCTCATGTCGCGCATGCTCACCAAGCCGATTCATCGTATTACCAGCACCGCCAAGCAGATTCGCGATGGAGACCTGTCCGCTCGTACGGGCTTGCGCGGCGATGATGAGATCGATCAGCTGGGAGAGACCTTCGACGAGATGGCCACCTCACTCGAGAAGGACATGAAGCACGAGAAGCGCCTGACTTCCGATGTGGCTCATGAGCTGCGTACGCCTCTCATGGCCATGCTTGCAACGGTCGAGGCCATGCAGGACGGCGTGTACCCCACCGACGACGAACACCTGGAGACAGTCGCATCCGAGACACGTCGTCTGGCCCGTCTGGTGCAGCAGATGCTCGACCTGTCGCGCATGGAAAACAGTACCGCGCCGCTCAACCTGGAGCCGGTGGATATGGTGCCGTTTGTGCGTTCGATTGTGAATGGCCAGGAGCGCCTGTTTGCCGACCGCGACCTGCGCTTGCGCTTTGCAGATGAGACGCAGGGCCACGATGACGTTGTCGAGGCGGATCCCGATATGATCACGCAATGCGTCATCAACCTCATGAGTAATGCCATGCGCTATACCCCCGAGGGGGGTTGGGTTGTGGTGTCGGTGCTCAGCGACCGCAAGCACGTCGATATTGCGGTTTCGGATACGGGCATCGGTATCGCCAAGGATGATTTGTCGCGCATCTTCGGTCGTTTTTGGCGTGCCGACGCCAGTCGCGCCCGCGAGGCGGGTGGCCTGGGCGTGGGCCTCGCCGTGACCAAACAGATTGTCGAGCGTCATCACGGCTACATATCCGTGGAGTCGGAGCTTGGAAAGGGTACGACTTTTACGATTCATCTGCCTCGCGAGCACACGGCGGACGCGGCATCTACTACAATGGAGCACTAGCTTTTCGCTATTCGGTGAAGGAGGGGTTTCGTCCCTGCCGCTCCGAGTTTGCGAAAACGTGCGGGGAAGAACCCGCATTACTGTCGTATTTAGGTAAGGAGTGACTCACGTGACAACGATGGAGCGTCGTCCGGATTCCCGTGGCAAGGTTCGTGATATCTATGATGCCGGTGAAAACCTGCTGATGGTCGCCACCGACCGCATTTCTGCGTTCGACTTCATTCTTCCCGACGAGATTCCGTTTAAGGGAGAGGTGCTCAACCGCATCTCGGCATTCTGGTTCGATAAGTTTGCCGACATCGTCCCCAACCACCTCGTCTCCATCGACCCGGCGGATTTCCCCGAGGAGTTTGCCGAGTACCGTGACTATCTCGCTGGTCGCGCCATGCTGGTCAAGAAGGCCCAGACGATTCCTATCGAGTGCATCGTCCGCGGCTATCTGACCGGTTCGGGCAAGAAGACCTATGACGAGAACGGCACCGTCTGCGGCATTCAGCTGCCCGAGGGCCTGACCGAGGCCTCAAAGCTTCCCGAGCCGCTGTTCACGCCGTCCACGAAGGCCGAGATCGGCGATCACGACGAGAACATTTCGTTCGAGCGTTGCTGCGAGATCGTGGGTGAGGACGTCGCCGCGCAGATTCGCGACCTGTCTCTCAAGATTTACAAGGCCGCTGCCGAGTATGCCGCGACTCGAGGCATCATCATCGCCGACACCAAGTTCGAGTTCGGTGTTATTGATGACAAGGTCACGCTGATCGACGAGTGCCTCACGCCCGACTCCAGCCGTTTCTGGCCTGCCGCCAGCTACGAGGAGGGCAAGATCCAGCCTAGCTACGACAAACAATTCGTCCGAAATTGGCTCAAGGCCAACTGGGATATGACGGGGGAGACCCCGCACCTGCCCGCCGAGGTCATCGATGGCACGTCCGAGCGCTATCGCGAGGCCTTCCAAATCATCACGGGCTCCCAGTTCACAAGCATGAAGGAGAACGCGTAAGTGAGTACCCGCAGCGCCACGAACAAGCGCACGCAATCCCGCGAGGTTACCGGGGTTGCGCGCAAGTCCGCCGCATCCGCTAAGCCCGCCCGTCAGGCAGCGAGCTCTGTTCACGTCGTGCCGGCATCATCCAAGGCACGCCGCAAAGAGCTCGAGAAGGGCGAAAACCTGGAAGGCCTTTCCAAGGAGGAAAAACGCGCCCGCAAGGCCAAGCAGCGCGCCCGCGAGGATCGCATCTACACGGTGTCGAATATCCTTCTCAAGCAGGATGAGGACTACACCAAGCGCCGCCGTATTTGGTGGGCTGTGCTCGCCATTGGCATGGTGCTCGTCGTGGCAATTTGGGCTTCGCTCTACTTCATTCCCGGCGGCACGGTGTCCAGTCCTGTTCAGATGGTCGGCATCGTTTTGTCCTATGTCATCATCCTGGGTGACTTTATCTACGACTTCGCTCGTATTCGTCCCCTGCGCAACATGTACCGCGCGCAGGCCGAGGGCATGTCCGAGAACAAGCTCAACGCTCTTATCGAGCGCGCAGCTGCCGAGGAGGACAAGAAGGACTCCAAGAAGAAGTAGCGTTTGCAT
>CABUWD010000005.1 GCA_902495155.1 uncultured Collinsella sp. | reverse complement strand
TCAGCGGCCAGAGCATGGGGGGCACGCCCGGTCCCGTTCCGAACCCGGAAGCTAAGCCCCATCGCGCCGAGAGTACTGCGGGGTCAGCCCGTGGGAGGCCAGGGCGCCGCTGACCGGTGGACGGCACCGAGCCGTACGCTTGAACTGAGAAGGGGGGGGCCTCGCGGCCTCCCCTTTTTGCGCTATATACACGTTGTACTTTGGGATTTAGCTCCCCCGTATTCGCTCTTACTGTTTGGCTGTATTTTGAGTCCTTCTAGTGTATTTGAGCGATAATTACTCGCATTGGCGTTAGGGAGGGCTTGATGTTTACCGTATTTGTCTTGGGCAATATTGCTTCGGGTAAGTCGACTGCCTGCCGCTATTTCGAATCTCGTGGCGCTATGCTAATCGATCTGGATGAGCTTGCAAAATCGCTGTATGTGCCGGGCTCTGATATCGTCAATGCTCTCGCGGATGAATTCGGTTGGGACATTTTGGATGAGGATGGCGGCATTCGCCGCAACATCCTCGCTTCTCGAGCTTTTGCTTCTCCTGATTCGGTCGCACGGCTCAATGGCATTGTGCATCCCGTTCTCATTGAACAGCTTTCGCTTAGGATTCTCGATCCGGTTTGTTGTACGGTTTCATCTCCTCGTTATCGCTTTGCAGTGGTCGAGGTTTCTGCTCCGACTGGTTTTGAGGATGCATTTGGCTTGGCTGATGAAATTCTGGTCATCAGCGCCCCTTTGTCAGTTCGTCGCGAGCGCGCTATTCAACGTGGCATGGAGCCATCTGATTTCGATGCCCGTTCTGCTTGCCAGCCCGAAGAGTCTGCGCTGTGCAATCTCGCTACAACTGTGATTGACAATGCGGCAGACGATAACTCGCTCTTTGAACAACTGGACGCATGGCTTTCGCGCCATGGGTTCGGGGATGTAGTGGATAAGGAGGAGGCCGATGCCTAAGACACGTTTCCTTACGTGGTATCGCCTTATACCGCTGGTTGCCGTTTTTGCCTTCGGCCTTATCTCATTCGTTTACTCGTATGCTCCTGCCGCTTTCTTTAAGCCGCTGTATCCGATTGACTACGAGGCGTATGTAAAGCAATCCAGTATTTCGCATAATCTGGATCCGTATCTGGTGTGCGCTGTCATTAAGTCTGAATCGAATTGGGATCCCGAGGCCGAGTCGAATCAGGGTGCTCAGGGATTGATGCAGCTGATGCCCGAGACTGCCCAGGATATGATCGCCAAGGGCCTTGTCGACGGTGGCGAGTATTCGGCCGACAACCTTAACGATCCGGCTACGAATATCGAGTTTGGCTGTGCGTATCTCTCGTATCTTCTAGCGTATTTTAACGGGTCGACTGACAGTGCCATTGCCGCCTATAACGCCGGCATGGGCAATGTCGACGGATGGGCGCAGCAGAGTACGTCGCTTCATAATGCAATCACCTTTCCCGAGACGCAGGCGTATCTGATTCGTGTCAATAATGCCTGGGTTCGCTACAAGACCCTCTATCCCGATCGGTTCGTATAGGACTATGCCTGCCGCCTGCGTATACTGCAGATATATGAGTTAGGAGTATCCATGGCGGAATTTGAAGTAGAACGCGTTGGTGGTGAACTTAAGCGCTTTGGCGTTGAAGGCTCTGACGTGCCGTTTAAGGTCGTGTCTCCCTATGAGCCTGCCGGTTCCCAGCCTAAGGCCATTGAGTCGCTTGTGCAGGGCGTGAGGGACGGAGACCGCTATCAGGTTTTGCTGGGCGTGACTGGTTCGGGCAAGACCTTCACGATGGCAAAGACTATCGAGGCCCTGGGAAAGCCGACGCTGGTCATGGCTCCGAATAAAACGCTCGCCGCTCAGCTTGCGAGCGAGCTCAAAGAGTTCTTTCCCAACAACGCTGTGGTCTACTTCGTCTCGTACTACGACTACTATCAGCCCGAGGCGTATGTGCCGCAAAGCGATACATATATCGAGAAAGACTCCTCGATTAACGAAGAGGTTGAGATGCTGCGACATCAGGCGACCGCATCGCTGCTCTCTCGACGCGATGTGATCGTTGTCGCATCGGTCTCGTGTATCTATGGCATTGGCTCTCCTGAGGACTATGCGGGTCTGGCTCCAAACGTCGACAAGAAGGTGCCGCTCGAGCGCGATGACTTTATCCATGCACTTATCGACATTCAATATGATCGCAATGACTATGACCTGGCACGCGGCACGTTCCGCGTGCGCGGCGATGTTGTCGACGTGTATCCGCCTTATGCCGAGCATCCGTTGCGGTTTGAGTTCTTTGGCGACGAGGTCGAGCTGATTGCCGAGATCGATGAGGTCACCGGTGAGATGCTTCGTGAGTACGAGGCCATCCCCGTATGGCCGGCATCGCACTACGTGACCGAGAAGCCGAAGGTCAAGGCGGCTCTGAAATCGATCAGCGAAGAGTGCGAGAAGCGCGTGGCGGAGCTCAAGGCGACCGACAAGTTGCTCGAGGCGCAGCGTCTGCAGCAGCGCACCGATTATGATCTTGAGATGCTCGAGACGATGGGCTTTTGCAACGGCATCGAGAACTACTCGCGTCATCTGGACGGTCGCAAGCCGGGTGAGCCGCCGTTTACCCTAATCGATTACTTTCCCAAGGATATGCTCTGCATCATCGATGAGAGCCATGTGACGGTGCCGCAGATTCGCGGCATGCACGAAGGTGACCGCTCGCGTAAGGTGACGCTGGTGGAACACGGTTTTCGCCTGCCCTCGGCGCTCGATAACCGCCCGCTTCGTTTCGATGAGTTTGAGGCGAGGATTCCCCAGTTCATCTACGTTTCGGCAACACCGGGCGACTATGAGCTGCGGGTTAGCCAGAACGACGTTGAGCAGATTATTCGTCCGACCGGTCTGCTCGATCCCAAGATCGATGTGCGTCCGGTTCGTGGGCAGATTGACGATCTTGAGGACGAGATTCGCGAGCGCGTTGCCCGCAAGGAGCGCGTGCTGGTGACCACGTTGACCAAGCGCATGGCCGAGGACCTGACCGACCATCTGCTCGACGCGGGCATTAAGGTCAATTACATGCACTCTGATACGGCGACAATGGACCGTGTCGAGATCCTGCGAACGCTGCGCGAGGGCAAGATCGATGTCCTCGTTGGCATCAACCTGCTTCGCGAGGGCTTGGATCTCCCCGAGGTCTCACTGGTGGCAATTCTCGATGCCGATAAGGAAGGCTTCTTGCGCAACCGCCGTTCGCTGATTCAGACGATTGGCCGCGCGGCCCGTAACGCCGATGGCGAAGTCATCATGTATGCAGACGTTGTGACCGATTCGATGAAAGAGGCCATCGAGGAGACGCAGCGCCGTCGTGAGATTCAGATGGCATATAACGAAGAGCATGGCATTGTGCCCAAGACAGTGCGCAAGGCCATCAACGACATCTCAAGTTTTATTGCCGAGGCCGAAAAAACCGTGGGTTCCAAGGGGCGCTCGAAGGGCGACTCTCTTGGCCATGGCGCATTCTATACGCCCGATGAGTCGGGCGAGGGCGGCGTGCCGGAAACGGTGGCGCCCGAGCAGACACTTGCGGAGCAGATGGAAGAACTGCCGCATGACGAGCTTGTGCGGATTGTCGAATCCATGGAAGAGGATATGCGTAACGCTTCTGCCGCCATGGACTTTGAGGAGGCGGCGCGCCTGCGCGATGCCGTCGTTCAGATTCGGGCGATGCTCGAGGGCGCGTCTGAGGACGAGACGATCGAGCGCTTACGTTCACAGGCCCGCAAGGGTTCCACGTTCGCATCGGGCAGAAAACGCCAGGGCGCACGGTTTAAGAAATAGCGAACAGGCCCCGAGTTCCCTGTGGAGCTCGGGGCCTGTGTCTTTTGCGCACTGGAATTCGTGCGTTAGAGGTCTGCAATCAGGGCTTCGGCACAACGGATGCCGTCGGTGGCCGCGCTCATGATGCCGCCGGCATATCCAGCTCCCTCACCACAAGGGTAGAGGCCCGGGGTCGACACGGCATGGCACGTTCGGTCTCGGGTGACAGTGACAGGTGAGCTCGAACGAGTCTCCACGCCGGTAAGAACGGCATCGGGGCGGTCGTAGCCTCGTAGCTTTTTTCCGAGTAGGGGAAGTCCCAGGCGGAGCGACTCGACGATATGCTGCGGCAGGGCTTCGTCAATTGCCGTCCAGGTCACACCGAGCGGATAGGTGGGCTTTACCTTTCCGGGCGCCTTGCTGGCGCGTCCTGCGAGGAAATCTCCGACGAGTTGTGCCGGTGCGTTCCAGTTGGAACCGCCCAGGCGATAGGCGGCCGCCTCGCAGGCGCGCTGGAGCTCGATGCCGGCGAGCGGGTCATCGTTGGGAAGGTCCTCAGGCGTGACGTTAACGAGCAGGGCGGCGTTTGCGTTGCGTCCGTCGCGGGCATTGAGGCTGGCGCCGTTGACGCACAGGTGGCCCTGCTCGGAAGAGGCGGCGACAACCTGCCCGCCGGGGCACATGCAAAACGAGAACACGCTGCGGCCGTTGGGAAGATGGGCGACGAGCTTGTAGGGGGCTGCTCCGAGGGCAGGATGTCTCGCCAAGGCTCCATATTGGGCTCGGTCGATATCGCGCTGCGGATGCTCGATGCGAACGCCCATGGCAAAGGTCTTTTGTGCGAGAGCCACGTTGTGGTCCTTAAGGAGCTCAAAAATATCGCGAGCAGAATGCCCGCAGGCGAGGATGAGGTGCTTTGTCTCGATTGGCTCGTAAGCGGCGTCTTGGGACGATTGGACATCAATACCGGTGATGGCGCCAGACGCGTCGATGTGAATGTCGACGAGCTTTGTTCGATAACGGACGATACCTCCGAGCTGCTCGATGCGCTGGGATATAGCGGTGACAACCGTGGGAAGGATGTCGGAGCCAATGTGCGGCTTGGCATCCCACAGAATATCGCGGGGCGCACCCGCCTCGACGAAGGTTTCGAGGATAAGGCGATGGGCGGGATTTTTTGTTCCCGTATTGAGCTTGCCGTCCGAGAAGGTCCCCGCGCCGCCCAGACCAAACTGGATATTACTCTCGGGGTCGAGGATGCGCTCCTTTAGAAAGAGGTCGATCGCATGCGAGCGGCGAAATGCCGGGTCGCCGCGCTCGATGAGCAAGGGCTTAAGACCTGCTTTGGCGAGCGTTAGCGCGGCGAAAAGGCCAGCGCATCCGGCGCCGATGACGACGGGGCGCTCTTTGGGTGCGCCGGAAACGGGGAAGGGGAATGAAGGCTCATCGTCATCTATCGCGCGTACGTGCGAGCGGTCACGTTCGGAAACGCTGCCGACCGCCTCTCGCTCGAGGTGGGGACTGGTCAGCTCAACACGAAAGCTCAGGATAAAATGGACGTCTCGTTTTTTGCGAGCGTCGATTGACTTGCGGTGGAGCTCGATGGACTTGATCTCGGAGCCCTTGCAACGTAGGACGCGCTTGGCGACTCGCTTGCCAACAATGAGGCAGGCATTTTCATCGCCGGCTTCATCGAGCGACGCGTTGACTTGGGTGATTTCGATCATCGAGGTCTCCTTAGAGGCAAGAAAGAGGCCGTCCGGTATCCCAGACGGCCCGAATGCGTTTTTGATTATAGACTGCGCGGCTACAGGCTGCTTGCAGCGCGAATGCCCGAGAGCCATGCCCACGCAAGGTTAAAGCCTCCGCAATCGGCGTCGATGTCGAGCGCTTCGCCGCAGACGTAAAGCGGGGCGTCGACAACGCTGCGCGCGCGTAGACTGGGTGTTGAGATGCTCTCGACAGATATGCCACCACGCGTGACCTGCGCCGAGCGCTCCTCGGCGGTTCCTTCGACGAGCAACTTAAAGTGCTTGAGGATCGAGACCAGGTGGATGACATCGTTGGAGCCTGGATGGCACTGCTCGAACGCTGTGCAGACGACGCGGGAGAGTTGCGGGGCAAGCATACCGTCGAGCCAACGGGGATCGCGGGGCGAAAAGCCGCCGAGCAGCTCAACGCGCCGGTTAAGCATATCGAGCAACTCGTCTTTAGAGAGGTCGGGGAAAACGTCGAGCAGGATCGTATCGCCGCGCTGGATACGACGGGAGAGGTTGAAGACAGCGACGCCCGAGATACCGAAGGTTCGAAACAGGACTTCACCGTCTTCGTGCCAGAGCTCATTATGATTGCGGGCGAGCGTCAAGCGGGCGCGGACGCGCAGGCCATCCAACGTCTTGAGTGCCGCCCGATCGCCGACGACCGTTGCCGATACGGGGCAGAGGATGGGGCGCAGCGAAGTGAGGGGGAGGCGAAACGTATCGGCGATACCGGTGGGGTTGCCACCCGTGGCGATAATTACGGCATGTGCCTCCAGGGCCTCGTTCTTGCGAGGGACATCGGCGAGCGCTTTCCGAAGCGAGCGGAGCTCCGATTTTCGGTCGTCGTGCTTTTTTGCCTTGAGCGCCCGCGCTGGACGGTCTATTTGGAGTGCCCAGCCTTCGGAAGCTTTGTGTGCCGAGGCAACGTTGGCTCCGCAGATTAAGGTGATACCCAGGCGGTCGCAAACATTGAGAAGTGCGTCGCGCACCGATTCGGCGCGAAGGGAGCGCGGGTACAGCCGGCCTTCCTCGGAGGTTGTCATGATGCCCAGCGAGGAGAAGAAACCCATAAGCTCTTGTTCGGGTTGGGGGCCCATGACAGATTCGACGAATGCGGGGTGGTTATACCGCTGAGGATCAATCGATTCGTTGGAGAGGTTGCAGCGGCCGTTACCGGTCGCAAGGAGCTTAAGGCCGCAGGCGACATCGCGCTCAACGATGCAGACGCTTTTGCCAGCACGTGCGGCCGTAATGGCGGCGGCGAGGCTTGAAGCCCCGCCGCCGATTACCAGGACGTCATAGAAGGCGCTCGTGTTCACTTAGGCCTCGTCGGTCTCGTGCGGGGTAATAGCCTCGACGGCAGAGACTGCCTTGGGCAACATGCCATCGGGCAGCGCGGTCTCGACCTCGCCCTTATCGCAGGCCTCGGCGAGTGCCGGATTAATGGGAAGCGTGCCCAAGATGTCGAGGTTATAGCGCTCTGCGACCTCGGGGAGCTTGCTCTTGCCAAAGACCTCGATCTTCTTGCCGCAGTCGGGGCACTCAATATAGCTCATGTTCTCGACGATGCCCAGAATGGGGACGTTCATCTTCTCGGCCATGTTGACCGCCTTGGCGACGATCATCGAGACCAGATCCTGCGGGCTCGTGACGATGACGATGCCGTCGACGGGCAGTGACTGGAAGACGGTGAGTGCGACGTCGCCTGTTCCCGGAGGCATGTCGACCAGCAGGTAGTCGATGGGGCCCCACGAGGTCTCGCTCCAGAACTGCCTGATGGCGCCTGCGATGACCGGACCGCGCCAAAGGACGGGGTCGGTCTCGTTTTGGAGCAGAAGGTTGGAGCTCATGACCTTGACGCCGTGCTCGGAGATTTCAGGCAGCATGAGGTTGCCAAGGGCATGGACGTGGCGTCCGCTCATACCGAACATCTTGGGGATAGAGGGACCGGTGATGTCGGCATCGAGGACGCCGACCTTGTGGCCGTGACGGGCAAGCTCGGTGGCGATGGCACCGGTGACAAACGACTTGCCGACACCGCCCTTGCCGGAAAGCACGGCGATGACGCGTTTGACCTCGGACAGCGTGTTCTCCTCAAATTGCGACGGCGACGTTTGTCCGCCGGCGGCCTGTGCATGCTCGCAACCCATGTATGACTCCTTTGTATATGTTGGGGCCGGGGCCCCGTGATGTGACACGAGCGTCATTGTACCCTCGTTTGCGAGCGGGAGTCATTTGCGATGCATTTGGGCCGAGCGTGCTTGCAATACGATGGGTCCAAGCGAATGGGCGGGCTTACTGAACTTTGCTGGCGAACTCGAGGTATTGCATGCGCTGCAGCTTGTCGATCGTCGAGGCGTATGGGCTGTCTTCAGATTCCAAGTCGTAGCGCAGCCCGTCGGCACCAAGGTAGCCGGCGACATTGATGGTGGGCACATCTGACCTTGTTGCAAGCAGAGCCTTTTGATAGTCGGTGAGCGGGGCGCCGATCTTATTAAGGGTAATGGCTGCAATCTCGTTTGCCCCGACGGTGTCGTAGACGTTGAGCTCGGTATTGCCGGCGATTTCATAGTTAGCCCAGACAAAATATGTCGACTGATAGATACGGAAAGCGTGGCTTGCCGTATCTTCCTGAGGGTACAGCTCGTCGTTGAGAGTCGTTGCGGCGCTCGGCTGATGGTCGCCAAAAAAGACAAGGACAACCGGTCTGCCGATATTGCGGAGCTCGTTGATAAAGTACTCGAGGTCCCGGTCGGATGCGTCGATGCAGGTAAGATAGGTGTTGAGCGCGCTATTGGCACCCTCGCTGGCTCCCTCGACCCAATAGTTTGTCAGCTCTTCGGCGGGAACGGTGTCATAGTCGTAGCCGCCGTGATTTTGCATCGTGACGTCAAAGATGAACTGCGGCGCTTCGTCGGTTCTAAGCAGGTCGAGTATCTTGTCGTAGGTGGCGTAGTCGCATACGCCGGCATGGTAACAGGGCGCACCTTCGAAATCGCCGATTGAAAGAAAGTCTCCAAAGCCCAGCTGCTGATAGATTTTATCTCGATGGTAGTTGACGGGGTTTTGCGGGTGCATAGCGGTAGCGGTATACCCAAGCCCCTTAAGGTCCTTTGCCAGGCTGTTGACGCCATTCATCTGATATAGCTGATAGGGGATTTTGCCTAATCCGACAAAGGCCGTTGTCGCTCCGGTCAAAAATTCGAATTCGGAGTTCGCCGTTCCGCCACCGGCGACCGAAGCGAGCATGGTGCCGCGAACAAGTGTGTCGGGAAGTGAGTTGTAGAATGCGGGACCGGTGTACCCGGCCGCCTGGAGCTGCTCAAAGCACGAAAGGTCGCTAAAACTCTCGTTCATGACGGCAACAATCGTCGGCTTGATTTCATTGAACTGGGCAACGGCCGCCGCGCGCTGCTCGCTCGAGCCATACGTGCTGTCGTAGGCGGCGGCGAGCTCCTGCTCGATGCTCTGCGCCTCATCGGGCGTATAGTCTTCGGGCTTCTCAATGGGCAACTCGTTGACCATTTCGGTGAACGAAGTGATAAAACCCTGAGACGCATACGTGGTGATGGGCTGCCAACGGTCAAATCCAAAATTCAGCGCCTGCTCCAAGTCGATGCTGGAAAAGCCCGAGAGTCCCACAACGGTCACTAGCAGAAAAGCGCAGAGGTTAGCGGCGATTGCGGGAAAGACATGGGTGGGCGTACGTAGCTTTCGCGGTCGGATAAGCGAAAGAAGCCCCAGGGAAATCTCCAGCAGGGCGAGAGAGGTTACGATTCCGGCGGTAAAGGTAAACTCGTATCCCTCGCTCACTTCCATTGCGGTGCCAAGGGCCAAGATATCGCTTGGCAGGATGGCTTCGCCTTTAAACGTTATGACGAAGTGCTCGGCAATGCCAAGGATGCAACAGACGACGGGCACGAGGGCCATGACGCCTCCATGACGCTGTCCCAGCAAATAAAGGGAGAGCAGAACCGTCGCGAGCAACCCGACGGAAAACCCGAATGAGTTGGCGGGAATGCGATAGAACGTTTCGTTGCAGGCAATTTCGAGTGAAACGAACGAGAGCGCTGAAACAGCGGCGATGACAAGGATGTCACGGCAAATACAGGCAACCGTTCCCGTCGCAAGATCGGTTTGGTCGATAAGTCCCGAAACCAAGGGCTCGACAAGAAGTATGACGGCGGCAGCACCGAGCGCCGAATAAGAAAGGACCCATAGGGAATTGTCCTCATTTACGAGCAATTGATTCGTAATCCATGCAGCTACCATGCCGAGCGGGATGAGGAGCGTCGCGCACCAAAAGACGCGGGCAATGGGAGGCTTTTCATTGTGTTTGATTGAAAAATACACGCGCACGACGACGGTGGCCACGATAAGGACGGCGATGAATATAGGCAGATTGGCCATGTCGCTCGAAGTGATTTCAAGGGGGATATCTTCGGTCATGGACGTTCCTCTGTTACAGCAAATTAAGTTCAGTATTAGGTTACTGTAACCTTTCCACGGCATTTCGAGAAACGAAGCACCCGATACGCAAAGCTAAAGGTCTGCGAATCTTGTATTACGAACATCTGTGCGCGTCGAGTGCGCTAAACTCATCGGCAGTATGATTCGATGCAATAGGAGGCAAGGAGCTTCCATGTCTGATTCTTCTATCGTTATTCGCGGCGCTCGTGAGCACAACCTCCGTGATATCGATGTTTCCATTCCGCGTGACCAACTCGTGGTCATTACCGGTCTTTCTGGCTCGGGCAAGAGCTCGCTGGCATTTGACACTATCTATGCCGAGGGCCAGCGTCGATACGTCGAGAGCCTTTCGAGCTATGCGCGCCAGTTCTTGGGCCAGATGGACAAACCCGACTTGGATTCAATCGACGGCCTTTCGCCGGCGGTGTCGATCGACCAAAAGACGACGTCTAAAAACCCTCGCTCGACGGTTGGCACCGTAACCGAGATTTATGACTATCTGCGCCTGCTGTTCGCCCGTGTGGGCACCCCGCACTGTCCCGAATGCGGCCGCGTCATTGAGCGCCAGACGACCGACCAGGTTGCCGACAAGGTCTTGGCGGCGGGGGAGGGCCGCCGCGCGTTTGTGCTGGCACCGGTGGTGCGCGGGCGAAAAGGCGAGTTCACCAAACTGTTTGAGGACCTTCGTGCCGAGGGCTTTAGCCGCGTGCGTGTCGACGGTGAAGTGCGCTCGCTCGACGATCCGATCGATCTGGACAAGAAGTTCAAGCACGATATCGAGGTCGTGGTCGATCGCATCGTAATCCGTGAGAACTCTCTGGGCCGTATCGCCGAGTCTGTTGAGCAGGCGACCGCGCTGGCTCACGGCAATGTAAACGTGTACATGCTGCCCGATCGTGATGCTCCCGAGGGGACCGAGGGCGAGCTGCTGGAGTATTCGTTGGCCTTGGCATGCCCGGAGCATGGTCACTCCATTGACGATCTTCAGCCGCGTGATTTTTCGTTCAACGCTCCCTATGGCGCATGTCCTGAGTGCGACGGCCTGGGCTTTAAGAAAACCGTTGATGCCGAGGCGCTGATCGAGGACCCCTCGAAGTCCATTGCCGACGGAGTCTTTGGTAGCCTGTTTGGCAATTCGAACTACTATCCGCAGATTTTTGCTGCGGTCTGCAAACACTTTAAGGTGAGCACCGATACGCCGTGGGAGGACTTGCCCCCTCGCGTGCGTCGTGCATTCTTGGATGGCCTGGGCGATACGAAGATCTCGGTCGACTACCAAAAGCTCGACGGACGTCGTAGCCAGTGGGATACCAAGTTTTCGGGCGTTCGCAACATCCTGTACGAACGCTATACCGAGACGACGAACGAGAACACCAAGGCGCGCTTGGAGAAGTACATTCGCGAGGAACCGTGCTCGAGCTGCCACGGCGCTCGTTTGCGCCCTGAGATGCTCGCCGTCACCGTGGGCGGCAAGTCCATTTACGAGGTTTGTTGCCTGTCGTGCCGTGAGTCGCTCGAGTTTTTTGAGGGCCTGGAGCTCACCGAGCGCCAGCAGTTTATCGGCGGGCGCATCGTCAAGGAAATCCTGGAGCGCTTGCGTTTTCTGGTCGATGTTGGACTCGACTATCTGACGCTCGATCGTGCCTCGGCGACGCTTTCCGGTGGCGAGGCGCAGCGTATTCGCCTGGCAACGCAGATCGGCGCGGGTCTCATGGGCGTGCTCTATATTCTGGACGAGCCCTCGATCGGTCTTCATCAGCGTGACAACGAGCGCTTGATTAAGACGCTCGAGCGCCTGCGCGATATCGGCAATACCGTTATCGTCGTCGAACACGACGAGGATACAATCCGTGCCGCCGATTACGTGATCGACATGGGGCCCGGCGCCGGCGTCAACGGCGGACACGTAGTCGCGGCGGGAACGCCTGCCGATATCATGGCGTGTCCTGAGTCGATGACGGGCGCTTATCTGACCGGCAAACGAATGATCCGGGTGCCTGATGAACGGCGCAAGCCCGGTCGCGGCTGCCTTAAAATTACGGGCGCTCGAGCCAACAACCTCAAAAACGTTACTGCCAAGATCGAGTTTGGTACGCTTACGGTTGTTACCGGCGTGTCGGGATCGGGCAAGAGCTCCCTGGTTACCGATACCATTGCGCCTGCCCTTACGAATGCCATTCACCGTTCGACGCGCCCTGTGGGTCCATATAAGAAAATCGAGGGCATCGAGTGTATCGATAAGGTTATCGATATTGACCAGTCGCCGATTGGCCGCACGCCGCGTTCCAACCCTGCTACCTATATCGGCCTGTGGGATGATCTTCGCGCGCTGTTTGCGAGTACGCCGGAGTCGAAGGCGCGCGGCTACTCGCCGGGTCGTTTCTCCTTTAATGTGAGTGGCGGGCGCTGTGAAGCGTGCAAGGGCGACGGACAGATCAAGATCGAGATGCACTTCCTTCCCGATATCTACGTTCCCTGCGAAGTTTGCGGCGGTAAACGCTACAACCGCGAGACACTCGAGGTCACCTACCGTGGCAAGACCATCTCGGACGTACTTGACATGAGCGTGGCCGAGGCACTGGCTTTCTTTGGGAATATCCCGCAGATTAAGCGCAAGCTTCAGACGCTGTACGATGTAGGCTTGGGCTACGTGAGCCTGGGCCAGCCCGCCACGACGCTTTCGGGTGGCGAGGCGCAGCGTGTGAAACTCGCCAAGGAGCTTCATCGACGCCAGACGGGCAAGACGTTCTATATTTTGGACGAGCCGACGACCGGCCTTCATTTTGAGGACGTCCGCCAGCTGCTCGATGTGCTGCAGCGCTTGGTCGATGCGGGCAACACGGTGCTGGTGATTGAACACAACCTTGATGTCATCAAGGTTGCCGACCGCCTGATCGATATGGGTCCCGAGGGCGGTAACGGCGGCGGAACCGTCGTGGTTTCGGGCACACCGGAGCAGGTTGCGGACTGTCCGCAGAGTTATACGGGCAAGTTTTTGGCGCCGTTGCTCAGGCGTGACCGGGAGCGTCAAGCTCAACTTGATGCTCAATAAGTAGGCGATTCAGTTTATGGGCGCCATCGACTCCTTGTGATTCGATGGCGCTTGCTGTGCCGAAGTGACGTATGCAGCCGAATTGGACATATACTTAATCCTTGCGTCCGAATGCGAGGGAAAGGATATGTCATGGCAAAGGCTGTAAAGACGCCAAAAACCAATGCGATGCGCGAGCTGGAAAGCGCCGGCATTTCCTATGTTCTACATACGTACGAAGACGATGGCGATGAGTCGGTGGGCCTGGGGGTCGCGATTTCGGAGCAGCTTGGCGAGGAGCCCGGTCAAGGATTTAAGACTTTGGTCTGCGTGACACCGTCCAACGACTATGTCGTGTGCTGCATCCCTGTTGCCGACGAGCTCGATCTAAAGTCCGCCGCGCGTGCCGCGGGGGAGAAGTCCTTGGCCATGATGCATGTGAAGGATTTGCTTGCGGCGACTGGCTACGTTCGCGGCGGCTGCAGCCCGGTCGGTATGAAAAAACGCTACCGGACGCTCATTGATGAGACATGCGTCCTTTGGGATACCATTTTTATTTCGGGAGGCAAGCGTGGTTATCAGCTCGAGCTTGCACCCGATGATTTAATTGCATTTTGCGGGGCGACGGTTGCCGCGATTACGAGAGAGGACTGAGCGATGCCGCAGGAAGAATTGAAGCGCGGAACTCATTTTGCAAAAGAATCTGCGCCTCAGACACCCTCATCCGAAGCTTCTTCGTCGCGAGATGACGCTGACGACATGGGCTCGTCGGACTACTCCACGGTTGGTCGTTCCGCCGGGCTTATGACCATCCTGACCATCGTGTCTCGCGTCACCGGTTTTATCCGCACGTGGGCAATGGCGGCCGCTATCGGCATGTCGCTACTCTCGTCCTCCTATCAGGTCGCCAACAACCTGCCCAATATGCTCTACGAACTCGTGATGGGCGGCATGCTCGTGACGGCGTTTTTGCCCGTGTACATGGGCGTGAGGCGTGAGCAGGGTCGCGAGGCCTCGAACGAGTACGTGGGCAACCTGCTCGGCATTCTGCTTTTGGTGCTGGGTGGCATTTCGTTGCTGGGGACCGTGTTCGCCCCGGGCTTTATCTGGACGCAATCGTTCCTTTCGGGTGACGGCGGCAGCATGGATACCGCTGCGTTCATGTTCCGTTTCTTTGCCATCCAGATTCTGTTTTATGGTTTGGGTTCGGTGTTCTCGGGCGTTCTCAACGCACACCGCGACTACTTCTGGTCGACGTTTGCCCCGGTCCTCAACAATGTGATCGTCATTGCGAGCTTTATGGGTTTTGCGCCCGTGTCCGCACAGTTTGGCGAACGTGCCGGCATCATCTTGATTGCGGCCGGTACGACCCTCGGTGTCTTTGTTCAGATGGCATGTCAGATTCCCGCGCTTGGCAAGCACGGCGTGCATCCCCATATCCATATCGACTTTAAGGACCCCGCACTGCGCCAGACGATTGCGCTCGGTGTCCCGACGCTGCTCGCCACGGTGTGCATGTTTGTCTCGACTTCTATCACCAACGCTGCCGCGCTGGTGGTCCAGCCCGAGACCGGTCCTTCCGTCATCGCCTATGCGCGCCTGTGGTACACGCTGCCCTACGCGCTGATTGCCGCCTCGCTTTCGACGGCGCTCTATACCGAGCTCTCTCACGACGCACAGGAGAAGGATTACGACAGTGTTCGCACGGGCATTTCGCGTGGCGTCGCCCAGATGCTGTTCTTCCTGATTCCGTTCGCGCTGTACCTGATTGTCTTCGCGCGTCCGCTCAACATGATTTACTGTGCCGGCAAGTTTGATGAGTCCGGCGTGGCGCTGGTGTCCGAGTTCCTTGTCTACCTGGCGTTCTCGCTGCCGCTCTACGGCGTGGTCGTGTTGATGCAGAAGAGCTTTTCTGCCTTGCTCGACATGAAGCCCTATAGCCGATATTGCCTGTATTCTGCCATCGGCCAGGCCGGCTCGGTTCTGCTGTTTGGCGTTGTGCTGGGCTTCGGTATGCCGGCAATCGCGCTTTCGTATGTCGTCGACTACGTGATCTTGGTCGGTTGTTCGCTGTGGTGGCTGCGTCGTCGTCTGCGTGGCCTTCAGGTCAAATCTATCCTGCATGGCGGTTTCTTTGGCCTTTTGCTCGGTGGCCTGGGTGCTGCCGCAGGCGCCGGCGTCATGTGGGCGCTTGAACTCTTTGTCGGGGCACTTGGTGGCTCGATTCTGATTACTCTTGGCTACGTTTGCGTTGCGGGTGTCGTCTCGCTTGCTGTTACCTTTGGCCTTGCCGTCGTCCTTAAGATGCCCGAGGTCTCGGCGCTGCTTCGTCGCAAGTAGGTGCGCGTGGCCGGTCACGACAACATTCCAACGCTTGCCGAGCAGGTTTCGCGCGTTCCTACACAACCCGGTTGCTACCTTTGGAAGGATGCCAAGGGCGATGTCATCTACGTGGGCAAGGCGAAAAACCTACGCGCCCGCATGCGTCAATACGTGACACTGCAGGATGAGCGTCAAAAGATCCCGCTGATGATGCAGCTGGTGGCGAGCTTTGACTATATCGTGGTGGAGACCGAGCATGAGGCGTTGGTGCTCGAGCGCAATTTGATTGGTCAGTACCATCCGTACTTTAACGTCGACCTCAAGGATGACAAGAGCTACCCCTTTATCGCCATTACAAAGGGCGACCTGTATCCCGCTATCAAATATACGCGTGAGCGTCATAAGCCGGGAACGCGCTATTTTGGACCCTATACCGATAGCCGTGCGGCACGTGAGACGATAGATACGCTGCGCAAGGTTATCCCCATCTGCTCCGCATCCTGTGCGGAGTGGCGTCGTTGTCGTCGTATCGTCGAGTCCCACAAGGGCGAGGAAGACATCGTCAATATGATTTGCGCGCAAAACGGGCGTCCCTGCTTTGACTACCATGTCGGGCGCGGCCCGGGTGCGTGTGTCGGCGCGATTTCCCCGGCAGACTATGCCAAGAACGTCAAGCGTGTCGAGCGCTTTTTGTCGGGCCATCGCAAGGATGTCGTCGATGAGCTGACCTCGGAGATGACGGATGCCGCCGAGGCGCTCGACTTTGAGCGCGCGGCACGCGTCAAACGTCGTTTGGAGGTCATCAGGGGTCTGGACGATCGTCAGCAAGTCGTTTTTCCCTCCAGTGTCGATATCGATGTCATCGGGTTCTATCGCGAGGAGACCATCTCCGCCGCTTGCGTCTTCGTCGTTCGCGAGGGCCGAACAGTTCGCACCTGCGAGTTCATTCTGGACAAGGGTCTTGATGTTGACGAGGAAGAGCTCCAGTCGGGCTTTCTTAAGCGCTATTACGACGAGACGGCTGATATTCCAGCTGAGGTCAACCTTTCCGTCGAGCTTGAGGATGCGGAGGCGCTGGGGGAGTGGCTTGCGGGCAAGCGTGAGCGTTCCTGCCATCTCCATAGGCCGCAGCGTGGCGAAAAGCACCGTCTGCTCGATATGGCATCCAAAAATGCGCGCCATGCCCTCATGCGCTACATGATGCGAACGGGGTACGCTGACGACCGCACCAATCAAGCGCTCCTGGAGCTCGAAAGTGCGTTGGCGCTGCCATCTCCGCCGTTGCGTATCGAGTGCTTCGATATCTCTACACTGCATGGCACCTTTACGGTCGCCTCGATGGTGGTATTTACCAACGGGCGCGCCGACAAGAGCCAGTACCGTCGTTTTAAAATTCAGGCCGAATTGGACGAGGCAAACGACTTCGTGTCGATGTCCGAGGTTTTGGGACGACGCTATGCTCCCGAGCGCATGGCCGACGAGCGCTTTGGCTCGCGCCCCGATTTGCTCGTTGTCGATGGCGGTAAGCCGCAATTGACCGCTGCGATCAAGCAACTTGAGGCTCTTGGGCTCGATATACCAGTTTGTGGCTTGGCGAAGGCCGACGAGGAAGTTTTTGTGCCTTGGGACGAGACTCCTGTCGTGCTGCCGACCGGGTCTGCTTCGCTCTATCTAATTAAACAGGTACGCGATGAGTCCCACCGATTTGCCATCACGTTCCACCGCGAGTTGCGCGATAAAGCCATGACGGTTTCGGTACTCGATGACGTTCCAGGTGTGGGACCCACCAGAAAACGTGCCCTTATGCGCCATTTTGGCTCGATGAAGCGTTTGCGTGCGGCGAGCGAGCAAGAGATCGCGGAAGTTCGCGGCATACCTGCCGATGTTGCCAAGGCGGTCCACGAGGCGCTCGTTGCATGGAATGCCGAGCGCGCCGAGGCGGCGGCTGGCCATTCCGATAGCTAAACACGAGTCTAAACAACTGATATACATGATTGCGCGATTTTCAACCATTTATTTCGCCATGATTGCCTGCTGGTTTCGGGTTTTATTAACGCTAAAACGTTTGACTAGCCATGGTGAACAACCCTGCTATCCTGCGGGTTGACGAAGACTGATATCTCACCTCGCCGATACATACTGTCTGGCGAATCGTTTGTCAACGAATTCGGTGAACGGTAGTAAATACCGTTCAAGCGTATGTATGTATCGGTCGCCGAGCGCGGCACCTCAGTTGGGTTCGTCGGTAGGTAAGGTATATATCGTCCGCAAGTTGCGCGGGGGCAAGTCTAGGTGCTCCCGAGTAAGATTCTCTATTGATAGGAGAAGACATGGCCATCATCAACAAGGGTATGTCCAGGCGTTCGTTCCTCGGCCTCACCGGCAGCGTCGCTGCTGTCGCAGGGCTTGGTCTCACCGGCTGCGGTGGCAGCTCTAGCGACGAGGGTTCCGCTTCCGGCTCCACCGATTCCGCCAACCGTGGCGGCGGCGTGATCACCGCTGGTTCCGCTTACGCTCCGTCCAGCTTCGATCCCGCCAGCACTGGCTCCGCTGTGGGCCTGGGTGCTAACTGGCACGTCGTCGAGGGCCTCTACGGCATCGATTACCACGACTACAGCACCTTCAACGAGCTCGCCACCGACGATCCCAAGTCTGTGGACGACACCACTTTCGAGGTCACCATCCGCAAGGGCGCCAAGTTCTCCGATGGCACCGAGGTCACCGCTGACGATGTCGTTGCCTCCTACACCGCTTGCGCCGCTTCCGCTACCTATGCTCCGTTCTTCCAGCCCTTCGAGTCCATCGAGGCCAAGGACGCCAGCACCGTGACGGTCAAGACTAAGGTCCCCAACTTCTCCCTGCTCAAGGATCGTCTGGCCATCGTCCGCGTTACTCCGGCCACCCAGACCGAGGAGGATCGCGCCAAGCAGCCGATCGGTTCCGGCCCCTGGATGTACGACTCTATCTCCGATACCGAGATCACCTTGGTTCCCAACCCCGAGTACAACGGTGAGTATGCTGCCGAGGATAAGAAGATCCAGTACAGCATCCTGACCGACCCCACCGCTCGCGTTACCGCTCAGCAGGAGGGCTCCACGCTCGTTATGGAGCTCGTTACCGCTGACGCCGTCGACCAGCTCGAGAGCGCCGGCTGCAAGATCGATAACGTTCAGGGTTTCGGCACCCGCTTCATCATGTTCAACGTCGCCAAGGAGCCTTGGAACAACGTCAAGGTCCGTCAGGCTGTCATGTATGCGCTCGACACCGAGAAGATGGTCAGCAACACCTTCGCCGGCCTTGCCACCGCTGCCAGCTGCTACCTGCCCAAGAGCTTCACCAACTATCATGAGGCTTCCACGGTGTACAAGACCGACGCCAAGAAGGCTAAGAAGCTCATCGAGGAGTCTGGCATCACCCCGGGTGCCATCACCCTGCGCACCACCGACAACGAGCAGATTAAGGGCATGGCCGCCCAGGTCAAGAACGACCTCGACGCTCTCGGCTTCGATGTGACCATCCAGACCGATACCTCGCCGGCCACTTACGCTGCCATCGACGGCGGCGAGGCCTACGATATCCTCCTTGCCCCTGGTGATCCTTCCTGCTTCGGCGCCGACCCCGACCTGCTGCTCAACTGGTGGTACGGCGACAACGTCTGGATGCAGACCCGTTGCCCGTGGAAGGAGTCCGCTGAGTGGCAGAAGCTCCACGGCCTCATGGACGAGGCTCTTGCCGCCGAGGGCGACGAGCAGCAGAAGAAGTGGAACGAGTGCTTCGACATCATTGCCGACAACGCCGTTCTGTACCCCGTTGTCCACGTCAAGACCGTCTCCGCTTCCTGGGACGATCCGTCCACTGCACCCAACGGCGAGGCCCTCGATGGCTTCAAGGGCATCGGCACGACGAGCATGTCCTTCAGGGGCGTTGCGACCGTCAAGGCGTAAGACTCGCTTGAGTCTGTATGCAGGATGTCGGTCGTTGGGACCGTATCCTCATAGTTGAAACAAAGACCCGGGCGGCAACGATGTCGCTCGGGTCTTGTAATGAGTATCCGTACTCATATACCAGTTGGTCCTACCGACAAAAGAAAGGGGAGAGAACGTGAACAACTTGCTACGTTTGATTGGAAGGCGTCTTGTGGCGCTGCCGATCATGGCATTGGGCGTCACCGTCCTGGTGTTCTTCCTTATGTCGTTCTCCAAGACCGACCCCGCCTACACGGCGTTGGGTGACGGTGCCTCGCCCGAGGCGGTTGCCGAGTACCATGAGAAGTATGGTCTGGACGACCCCTGGCCCGTGCGCTACGTGCGCTATATGGGCGATTTGATCCATGGCGACATGGGCACCTATGGTGCTGCTCGCAACTCCGTTGCCAAGCGCATCTCCACGGCCCTGCCCGTCACGATGCAGCTGACCTTTATCGGTCTTGCTATCGGTGCGGTCGTTTCGTTTTTGCTCGGCGTCATCGCGGCACTGTATCGCGACAAATGGCCGGACCAAGTGATCCGCGTCTTTTCCATCGCCGGCTTGGCAACCCCGTCGTTCTGGCTTGCCGTTCTGTTGATCCTGCTGTTCTCTTCCTACCTTAAGGTGCTCCCGGCATCGGGTGCTCTGCCTCACTTCACCACGAATCCGGTTGGCTATCTGGGACGTATGATCATGCCCGCCATCGCCTTGGCATTTCCGCTGACGGGCCAGATGACTCGTATCGTGCGTACCGCCATGGTCGAGGAGCTCGACAAGGATTATGTCCGTATGGCTCGCGGCGCCGGCGTTCCCGAGAAGGTCGTCGTCGGCATCAACGTTCTTCGCAATGCGCTGATCACCCCGGTCACCACCCTCGGTCTTAAGATCGGTTACCTCATGGGCGGCGCCGTCGTCATCGAGGTTATCTTCAACCTCCCCGGCATGGGCACCGCGATTCTGCAGGGCGTTCAGGGCAACGAGGCGAACCTGGTTCAGGGCGTCGTCATCGTCGTTGCTCTTGCCTTCATCATCATCAACATCGTGGTTGACATGCTCTACCTGCTCATCAACCCGCGCATCAGGACGGTGTAGATTATGGTAAAGATTCGAGAGAAGCAAACCGAGCAGCTCGAGAAGGCTGCCTCCAAGGGGCTCAAGCTCGGTGGCTGGAAGAAGATGACGCTGTCTTCTAAGATTGCCGCCGTCGTGCTGGTGCTGGTCGCCCTGACTGCGATTCTGGCGCCCCTTCTTGCCCCCTATAGCCCGGTCGAGATCTTTACGGCTCGCCAGGCTCCCGGCAACGGATTTATTTTCGGTACCGACGATAAGGGTCGCGACATTCTGTCGCGTATGCTCTACGGTGGTCGTTACTCGCTGATTATCGGCTTTGGCGCCACCGCCATGGCTCTGGTCTGCGGCTCGGTCGTGGGCGCCCTTGCAGCGGTTTCGCGCAAGGCCGTCTCCGAGACGATCATGCGTATCTTGGACATCATCATGTCCATCCCGGGCATCGCCCTCGCGGCCGTCTTCGTCTCCATCCTGGGCAACTCCGTGCCGTCGATCATCTTCGCCATCGGCTTTATGTACACTCCGCAGATTGCCCGTATCGTACGCGCCAACATCGTGTCCGAGTACGGCGAGGACTATGTCCGCGCGGTCATCGTTTCCGGCGCCAAGGCTCCGTGGATTTTGATCAAGCATGTTCTGCGTAACTGCATCGCCCCGATCATGGTCTTTACCGTTACCCTGGTCGCCGACGCCATCATCTTCGAGGCCTCGCTGACCTTCATCGGCGCTGGTATCCAAGAGCCCACCGCTACCTGGGGCAACATCCTCGCCGACGCCCGCGGCGGCGTGCTCGCTGGCCGTTGGTGGCAGGCGCTGTTCCCGGGCCTGGCCATCATGATCACCTGCCTGGCGCTCAACATCCTCTCCGAGGGCATTACCGACGCCATGGCCGCTGCTCCCTCCGCCGCCCTGGATCCGACCGATTCCTCCAAGCGTCGCGAGGCCGACCTGCTGGTCTCCGACCCCGTTCGCGCCTACAAGGAGCAGGCCCAGTCCCTCTCCGCTCGCCTTGGCGCCCTGCGCGATGTCGAGCTCAAGCGTGACGATCGCCATGTGCCCGACGAGTCTGTCGAACCGATTCTCTCGGTCCGTGACTTCTGCATCCAGTTTGAGCATCACGGTGATATCAACGTCGTCGACCATGTCAACTTTGACGTCCGTCCTGGTCAGACCATGGGCCTGGTGGGCGAGTCCGGTTGCGGTAAGTCCATCACCACGCTGGCTATCATGGGCCTGACCGATGAGGACGAGCACCTTTCCGGCGAGGTCCTCTGGGAGGGCCGTGACCTGCTCAAGATGAGCAAGAAGGAGTGGTTCGGCCTGCGCGGTACCGATATCGCTATGGTCTATCAGGACGCTCTGTCCTCGCTCAACCCTTCCATGCTCATCTCTGCCCAGATGAAGCAGCTCACCAAGCGCGGCGGAACCCGCAGCGCCGAGGAGCTCCTGGAGCTCGTCGGCCTCGATCCCAAGCGCACGCTCGAGAGCTATCCGCATGAGCTCTCCGGCGGCCAGCGTCAGCGTGTCCTGATCGCTATGGCCCTTACCCGCGACCCCAAGCTGGTCATCTGCGACGAGCCCACGACCGCTCTGGACGTTACCGTCCAGAAGCAGGTCATCAAGCTGCTCAACGATCTTCAGGCCAAGCTCGGCTTTGCCATGATCTTCGTTTCGCATGACCTGGCTCTGGTCGCCGAGGTCGCCCACAACATCACGGTTATGTACGCCGGTCAGGTTATCGAGCAGGCACCCACCAAGGAGCTGCTCACCAACCCGATCCACGAGTACACCCGCGGTCTTCTGGGCTCCGTTCTGTCCATCGAGAGCGGCTCGGGCCGTCTGCACCAGGTCCCCGGCGCCGTTCCCAGCCCGCGCGATTTCCCCAAGGGCGATCGCTTCGCACCCCGCTCGAGCCATCCGCGTATTGGCCTGGATACCCGTCCGGTCTTCAAGCGCGTGCCCGGCACCGAGCACTTCTATTCCGAGCTCCCCGACGAGGTGCTCAAGGCAAATGGTTTGACCCCTCACGCGGAGGTGATGTAGATGAGCGAGACCGCAGTCAACGGCGTCGAGCCGATCATCTTCCTTGATGACGTCCACGTCACCTTTAGGACCCGTACCGGCTCGATTCTGCACCCCAACCTGGTTCACGCCGTCCAGGGTGTAACGATTAAGCTCATGCCCGGTCAGACGATCGGCATCGTCGGCGAGTCCGGTTGCGGTAAGTCCACCACCGCTAACGTCATGTGCGGCCTGCAGGCCCCCACGAGCGGCAAGGTCTACTTTAAGGGCAAGGACGTTACCAAACGTACCGCCGAGGACCGTCGCCACATGGGTCGCGTCATCTCGGTCGTGTTCCAGAACCCGGCCACGGCGCTCAACCCCCGCATGGTCGTTCGCGAGCAGCTGCTCGACCCCATGCGCGTCCACAACCTGGGTACCGAGGCCGAGCAGGAGAAGCGCGTCAAGGAACTCCTGGAGCTCACCGGTCTGCCCAGCTCCGCTGCCGAGGTTCTTCCCGGCCAGCTTTCGGGCGGCCAGCGTCAGCGCGTCGCAATTGCCCGTGCCCTGTCGCTGAACCCCGATGCCATCATCGCCGACGAGCCCACCTCGGCTCTGGACGTTTCGGTCCGCGCGCAGATTCTGAACCTGCTGACCGACCTTAAGAAGGAGCTCGGCCTGGCCATGGTGTTCATCAGCCATGACATCCAGACGGTCCGCTATATCTCTGACGACATCATCGTTATGAATGGCGGCAAGATCGTCGAGCAGGGCGAGGCCAAGCAGGTCTTCCAGCATCCCCAGGACCCCTACACCAAGATGCTGCTCGGCGCTGCGCCGTCGCTGCTGCACCCCAAGCTCGGCGAGTAGCCTCGCTTTCCCTCCCGCGCGCCCGGCTCCCTTGCCGGGCGCACCTCCGTTGCGATTTCGAAAGGTTGGGTTCACGAGCCATGCCAAGTGCTCAGGAGCTACAACATCAATTTGGTGAATATCGAGGCGCCATGCCCCGTCCATCAGATTTCGATCTCTTTTGGAAGGATCGCATGGCCGAGGCCGACGCCGTCGGGCTTGACTACGCGATCGAGACGGCATCGGTCACCGATGCCGCGACCTGCCAGCTTTTCGACCTCTGGTATACCGGCATGTGTGGCGCTCGCCTGCATGCCAAGTACCTTAAACCCGTCTCGGACGAGCCCGTGCCATTGGTACTTCAGTTCCATGGGTATCCGGGTGCAAGCCGCAGCTGGTTTGAGCAGGCGTCGTTTGCGGGCATGGGCATGGCACTCATCGCCCTCGACTGCCCCGGCCAAGGAGGTCCCTCCGAGGACATTGGTGGATTTGAGGGCACAACGGTTGCCGGGCATATCGTCGCCGGTATCGACGGCGACCCGGCCAACCTCTACTATGTCCGCTTGCACCAAGATATTCGCATCCTGTGCCGTATCGTTCGCGAGCTCGAGGGCATCGATCTTGCCCGTGTGTTTGTGAACGGCGCGTCGCAGGGCGGCGGTTTGGGCATTGCGACCTGTGCACTTAACAGCGAGCTTATCAATCGCGCCGCCATCCTCTATCCCTTCCTGTCAGATTTCCGCCTGGTCTGGGATTTGGATGCCGACGACATTGCCTACGAGGGCCTGCGCTATTGGTCTCGCTGGTTTGACGAGGACTCGACTCGTATTGACGAAGCCTATGCCAAGCTGGCGTACTTCGATTCCAAGAACTTTGCCCCTATGGTCAAATGCCCCGTGCTGTTTGGCACCGGCACAGCCGATATCGTCTGTCCGCCAGCGACGCAGTTTGCGGTCTATAACAATCTGACCTGCGAAAAGCGTCATGAGTTCTTTGAAGGCTTTGGCCACGAGGAGATTCAGGATTTTGACGATCTGATCATTCCGTTTTTCTGCAAGGGAGGGGAGGCTCATGTCTAAGTGCGAGAGCAATGTTGACGAGCTGATTGTCCCCGGACTCGTGGGAATTCCTGGAACGGTTTCGTCAAGGCTCGCAGAATATCGGGACTGGCGCGGTGATGTCCAAGCAGATGTTTCTGATTTAGAGACATGCGCTTCGAATCTTGAGATTCAAGGCCTGGCCATAACGGCGATTGACTTTGTTAACCCCTGCGCCCGTTACTCGGAGGTCTCCTTTGAGCTCGGTGACGATGCGATTCACGCTCGTTTGATCGAGCCTGTCGGTCGTGCCCGAGTATATGAGCGCGTGCCGCTGTGCCTGATGTTCCACGACATCGATCGGCCTGTGCGCGGCTGGCATCACATGACGAGATTTGCCGCCATGGGGTATGCCGTTCTCGCGCTGGATGACGATGTTGCTGGTGCGGACGACCTGCAGCGGGGGATTTCTTCGCCCGCATTTGTCAGGCGCGTCCGTTGGGGCTGCGCGTTGGCGAAGGTCGCGCGCAATCTTGATGGCATGGACCCCGACCGCATCTTTGCATGGGGCGAGGGTCTTGGCGGCGGAGTCGCGCTGGCGGTTTCTGCTCTGGACGAGCGGGGCCTCGCCTGCACGGCGGTTGCCAATCCGCTTCCTGGCGGCCTCGAGGCGCTGTCGTCTCGGGTGCGCGGATCGGTGCTCATGGGCACATCGCTTATGGATACCGTGAGCGATCCCAAGGATCAGTTTGCCGTATTCAACGGTCTTGAGTGTGACCGGAGGCATATCATCTATGCCAAATACGCTCACGAGCGCATCAATGCGTTCGAAAACGAAGTCGTCGACTTTTTTAACCAAACGTTCTACCCGTGTTCTTTGGCCTAGACGGCCTGGACACTGCCAACAAGAGTGGGCGGCATAGGGCTGCCCGCCAGACAACTAAGGAGATTCTTGTGGCAACTCAGAAATTCACCGGCGTTATCCCTCCCGTCGTTGTTCCCGATACCGAAGACCACCAGCTCGATGTTGCCTCCTTTGAGCGCAGCATCAACCGCATGATCGATGCCGGCGTCGATGGCTTGTTCTTCCTGGGCTCCTCGGGCGAGGTCGTCTTCTCCACCGACGAGCGTCGCCGTCAGATCATCGCCGAGGCCGTCCGTATCGTCGACCACCGCGTTCCCGTTCTGGTCGGCATCATCGACACCGAGACCGAGCGCATGATCGAGCACGGTAAGGTCGCTCAGGAGCTGGGCGCCGATGCCCTCGTCGCCACCTGCCCGTTCTATGCCCTGCAGGGCATGACCGAGGTCGAGGAGCACTTCCGCATCCTGCATGAGGAACTCGACCTGCCCATCTTCGCCTACGACATCCCCGTGTGTGTCCACACCAAGCTCCCCTGGAAGCTCCTAGCCAAGCTCGGCGCCGAGGGCGTTCTGGCCGGCGTCAAGGATTCCTCGGGTGATGACATCTCGTTCCGCTACCTCGTTCAGGAGAACGAGAAGAACGGCCATCCGATGAGCATCCTCACCGGTCACGAGGTTGTTGTCGACGGCGCCTACCTCGGTGGCGCCGACGGTTCCGTCCCGGGTCTCGCCAACGTTGAGCCCGAGGGCTACGTGCGTCAGTGGAAGGCCGCTCAGGCTGGTGACTGGGCTACCGTCAAGGCCGAGCAGGATCGCCTCAATGAGATTTCGCACATCTGGGATGTCACCTCGGGCGTCCAGGGTTATGCCGGTGGCGTCGGCGCCTTCAAGACCGCTATGAACCTCATGGGTATCTTCGACAGCCCGACCATGCCGCGCCCGGTGAAGGCCATGACCGGCGAGAATGTCGAGGCGATTAAGAAGGTCCTTCAGGACAACGGCCTCCTTTAAAGCTTTCCCAGACACCCGACCTCGCCGTTCAACCGTGCGGCCATGACCCATTAGGTCAATGGCCACACGGTTTCTCGGCGATCTCGGGCACCTGGAAAACCTTTACCGCGCTGTGACGGCTAGCCTGACGGCGCATTTCCTGTAGTTGTTTTTATCTCCTAAGGAGAGCGACATGGAGAACAAGTACATTTGCTCCGTTGATATCGGCGGCACCAAGATTGCGACCGCCATTATGGAGTACCCGGCTGACGGTAGCGTGCCCCATCCTGTTTTTGAGGCCGAGGTTCCCACCGAGGCCCAAGAGGGCGGCGAGGCCGTCTTCCAGCGTATCGAGGCGTCCATCAAGGCTGCTCTCGAGGCGAATCCCGATGTCGAGGTCCTTGGCGTCGGTATCGGTGCTGCCGGCGTCGTCGATCCCAAGACGGGCGCCATCGCGTATGCCAACGAGATCATGCCCGGCTGGTCCGGCGTCCAGTTGGGGCCGCGTCTGCGCGAGGACCTCGGTCTTCCCGTTGCCGTTGTAGGCGACGTGCAGGCTCATGCTCTGGGCGAGGCCCACTGGGGCGTCGGCAAGGGCAAGTTCTCCGTCTTGTGTCTTGGCATCGGTACGGGCATCGGCGGCGCATATGTCGAGAACGGCCGCGTGATGCAAGGCTTCCATGGTGCTGCCGGCCATATGGGCCACATCGAGTGCTCGGCTGCCGCCGGCATTCCCTGCGCCTGCGGGCGTTCCGGCCATCTGGAGTCGGTTGCTTCGGGCACTTCCATTGGTCGAATGTACGATGAGCGCTTTGGTCGCGTCGACCCCAGTCGTCCTTCGGTCGGTCGCGATGTGAACGACCTGTGCCGTGCGGGCGACGCAAAGGCGACCGAGGTCATCCATGACGCCGGCTTTGCGCTGGGTGCCAGCTTGGGCTCGCTCTCTAACATCCTGGACCCTGAGGTCATCGTGCTTTCGGGTGGCGTGATTCACCAAGGTCCCGATTGGCGTTCACAGACGTGGAAGGATTCGGTACACGAGGGCTATGCCAGCCAGGCGCTCGATCCGCTTCAGGACACGCCGATCCTCATCGGTTCTCTGGAGGGCGATGCTCCGCTCATCGGTGCCGCTGAGCATCTTCTTGCCTCGTTGAAGTAAACGTATCTTCTGTAGGAGCCTCCCGAGACAACACGCCTCGGGAGGCTGTTCTGAGAAAGGTTGCAGCCTTATGACCGTCGATCCTTTGATTCAATCCCTGAAGGGCAAGCTCGTCGTGAGCGTTCAGGCGTATATGGGCGAGCCGCTTCGTACGCCCGAGACCATGGCTCAAATGTCTCGCGCTTGCGAGCTTGGCGGCGCCGCCGCCATTCGCTGCCAGGGCCTTGCCGACATTGCCGCCATTAAGGGTCGCTGTGAGGTTCCCGTCATCGGCCTGTGGAAGGATGGGCACGAGGGCGTTTATATCACGCCGACGCTGCGTCACGCTCGCGCCTGCGTTGCTGCCGGTGCCGATATCGTGGCGATCGACGCCACCGATCGTCCGCGCCCCGACGGCAAGTCGGTTGAGGATACCTTCCGCCCGCTGCACGAGGAGGGTGTGCTCCTGATGGCGGATTGTGCCACTATCGAGGACATTCGCCGTGCGGTTGATATGGGCTTCGACCTGGTATCCACCACGCTTTCTCACGGTGTCGCCGCCATCGACTGTACCATGGCCGATGGCCCCGATCTGCCGCTCCTGCGTCAGGCGACCGAGGAATTCCCCGGCCTTCCTATCATTTGCGAGGGTCGCGTGCATACGCCCGAGGAGGCTCGCGCCGCGATCGATGCTGGCGCCTGGGCCGTTGTCGTCGGCACCGCCATCACGCACCCCACGAGTATTACGAGTTGGTTCAAGGCTGCGCTTGAGGCGTAAGACAGGCCTCGTATCCGCTCGGGGCGGTATACTCAATATAGGCAATTGACCGCGCGGGATCCGGGTTGCTGGGTCCCGCGCTTGTTTTCGGGAGGCAACACATGCAAAAGGGAGATGCCATGGATGCGGCGGAGCGCTCGGAGCGCATCCCCGATATCGTCATCATCACCGGAATGTCCGGATCAGGCCGCACACAGGCCATGCACGTGTTCGAGGACATGGGCTATTTTTGCATCGATAACCTGCCTCCGCGTCTCATCGCCCAGCTTGCCGAGCTCGTCGGCATCAATACGGGCGTGGGCAGGCATCTCGCCGTCACCTGCGATTTGCGTAGCCAGGGACTGTTTGACGAGCTGCTCGATGCGGTCGCCGCGCTCGAAGAGCGCGAGATGAGCTGCGACATCGTGTTCCTGGAGGCTTCTGACGAGGTGCTGATTCGTCGCTACAGCGAAAATCGCCGCCGTCATCCCATTGCCAAGCCGGGGGAGACTACGGCCGATGCCATTCAGCGCGAGCGCCTTCAGCTCCAGGGCGTGCGCGACCGAGCCGATATGATTATCGACACGAGCCGTCTGCGCACCTCTGCGCTGCGCAACAAGCTACGTATGGCATTTTCCGAGCTGTCCGACCAGCAGCTCATGGACGTCCACGTGTTCTCGTTTGGCTTTAAGCACGGCATGCCCGTCGAAGCGGACATTATGATCGACGTCCGCTTCCTGCCTAATCCGTTCTACGATCCCGAGATGCGCACGATGACCGGTCTCGATAAAAAGGTCTCCGATTTTGTTCTGGACCATCCCAAGACGCAGGAGTTTTGGAAGGCTTGGACACAGCTGCTCGATACGGTGATGCCGGGCTATATCGCGGAGGGCAAGCCGCAGCTTTCTATCGCCATCGGCTGCACGGGCGGCCAGCACCGCAGCGTTGCCATTGCCGAGGCCACGGCACGTTATTTGGAAGGTGCCCAATATCACGTGAGCATTTCCCATCGCGACCTGTCGCGCGCCAACACGAAGGCATAGGCCTGCATGTCGTTTACCGCTGAGGTGCGCGACGAGCTTGCGCGCTGCGAACCCGAATGTGAATACTGCGACTTGTCGACGCTTGCCGCCCTGACGCGTGTGAGCGGTACACTTTCGCTGGCCGGCTCCGGGCGGTATCGTTTGACGGTCGCGACCGAGACGGGTGCCGTCGCGCGCACGATGATCACACTGACGCATCGCATCCTTAAGCTCAAAACGGAATTCACCGTTCGTAAATCTGTATTGCATAAGGTTCGAAACTACCTCATCACCTTGCCTGATCAGCCAGACCTGGATAAGGCTCTGGTGCTGCTGGGCATCCTCGACCGCAGGGGAGGACTTGTCGCCGGCGTGCCCCGACATATCGTTGCCCGTCCCTGCTGCAGGCTTGCCTATATCCGCGGCGCGCTCATCGCGGGCGGCTTCGTGGCCGATCCACGCGGCGATTTTCATTTGGAGATCGCGGTGCAGGGCGAGCAATATGCCAAGGGGCTTTGCGATCTGTTGGAGCAGATTGGGGTCCATGCTCGTGTTAATGCACGGCGGGGGTCATATGCCGTGTACATTAAGAGCGCCGAGGAAATCGAGCATCTATTAAAGCTCATTGGTGCCAAGCGCAGCGTTGCCGAGATTGAGGAGGCGCGCGCGGTCAAATTGGTTAAGAACGACGTAAACCGTCGCGTGAACGCCGAGCTCGCCAACCAGACCAGAAGCGCCGGTGCCGCCCAGCATCAGCTTGCGTTGATCGATGAGCTCGAGCAGCGTGGCCTTCGCGATGCGCTTCCGGATGCCTTGGCGGTTTTTTGCGACCTGCGCGAGCGCTACCCCGATCTGTCACTGCGCGATCTGGGGGAGATGGCTGACCCTCCCTTGTCGAAGTCGGCCCTCTACCATCGAGTTTTGAGGCTTGAAAAGCTCATTGAAGCAAACAGGTAGTTGAGCGAAACTGCTTATATAGGGATTGAACTGCTGTTTTACTCTTTAAAACGTTTTAACGTAAATTTGATTTTCAATTTCGAGCATTCTCGTGAAATTCAAGTCAAAAAAAAGGTATATTAGGCGAGTGGTTAGTTTGTGGGCCTCAACGGCGGGCGCTGTAGCTCGCGGGGGCCTTACGAAAGGAGACACAATGGCAGTAAAGGTTGCTATTAACGGCTTCGGTCGCATCGGTCGTCTGGCTTTCCGTCAGATGTTCGGTCATGAGGGCTCCGAGATCGTCGCTATCAACGACCTCACCTCTCCCGATATGCTCGCTTACCTGCTGAAGTACGACTCCACGCAGGGCAACTACGCTCGCGATCACGAGGTCGTTGCTGGCGAGGATTCCATCACCGTTGACGGCAAGGAGATCAAGATCTACAAGGAGGCCGACGCCAACAACCTGCCTTGGGGCGACCTCGACGTCGACGTCGTTCTCGAGTGCACCGGCTTCTACACCAGCAAGGCTAAGGCTCAGGCCCACATCAACGCTGGCGCCAAGAAGGTCGTCATCTCCGCTCCGGCCGGCAGCGATCTGCCCACCATCGTGTACAACGTCAACCATGAGACGCTGACCGCTGAGGACAACATCATCTCCGCTGCTTCCTGCACCACCAACTGCCTCGCCCCGATGGCCAAGGGTCTGAACGACTTCGCTCCCATCGTGTCCGGCATCATGACCACCATTCACGCCTGGACCGGCGACCAGATGCCGCTCGACGGCCCGCAGCGCAAGGGCAACAAGCGTCGTAGCCGCGCCTGCGCCGTCAACATCGTCCCCAACACCACCGGTGCTGCCAAGGCCATCGGCCTGGTTCTCCCCGAGCTCAACGGTAAGCTCATCGGTGCCGCCCAGCGCGTCCCGACGCCGACCGGCTCTATCACCAACCTCTACGCTGTCGTTGACAAGAAGGTCACCGTCGACGAGGTTAACGCCGCTATGAAGGCCTACGCTGCCACCATCTCCGAGACCTTCGGTTACAACGAGGACGACATCGTCTCCACCGACATCATCGGCGAGACCCACGGCTCCATCTTCGACGCCACTCAGACCATGTGCTCTGACCTCGGCAACGGCCAGACCCTCGTTCAGGTCACCTCTTGGTACGACAACGAGAACTCTTACACCTCTCAGATGGTCCGCACCATCAAGTACTTCGAGAAGTTCGTTGCTTAATTTAGCTTTTAGCGAATAGCTCGTTGAGCGTCTAAAGAAGGGCGCGGCCTTATAGGGCTTACACCCTAGGGTCGCGCCCTTTTTATAGGAAATCGTCTGCCGTAATGGGAGGCAGACACGTACGAAAGGTAGAAGCAAACATGGCCTTTACCAAGAAGACCGTCCGCGACATCGATGTCGACGGCAAGCGCGTTCTCGTCCGCGTTGACTTCAACGTGCCTATCAAGGATGGCGTCGTTGGCGACACCACCCGTATCAAGGCTGCCCTGCCCACCATCAACTATCTCGTTGAGCACAACGCCCGCGTCATCCTCATGAGCCACCTCGGCCGTCCCGAGGGCACTGGCTTCCAGCCTGAGCTCTCCCTTGAGCCTGTCGCCAAGAAGCTCGCCGAGCTCTCTGGTCTCGACGTTGCCTTTGTCGCCGACACTTACGGCGAGAAGGCTGCCGAGGCTGTCGCCGCCGTCGAGCCGGGCAAGGTTCTCGTTCTCGAGAACGTCCGCTTCGATAAGCGTGAGAAGAAGAACGATCCCGAGATCGCCAAGAAGCTCGCTTCCTATGGTGACGTCTTCGTTCTCGATGCCTTCGGCACCGCTCACCGCGCCCAGGGTTCCGTCGTGGGCCCCGCCGCTTACCTGCCTGCCGTCGCTGGCTTCCTGCTTGAGAAGGAGGTCGACACGCTGACCGGCATCTTCGCCGAGCCCGAGCGCCCCTTCGTCGCTATCGTCGGCGGTTCCAAGGTTTCCTCCAAGATCGGCGTTCTCGATCACCTCATCGACTCCGCTGACACCCTGATCATCGGTGGCGGCATGGCCTACACCTTCTTCCTGGCTCAGGGCCTGTCCGTCGGTCAGTCCCTCAAGGAAGAGGACTGGGTCGAGCGCGCCGGCGAGATGCTTAAGAAGGCCGAGGAGAAGGGCGTCAAGATCCTGCTCCCCATCGACAACCGCGTTGCCGATCACTTTGGCGAGGACGCTGTCCCCGAGGTTGTCGCTTCCGACGCTATCCCCGACGATCGTGAGGGCATGGACATCGGTCCTAAGACCGAGGAGCTCTACGCCGAGGCTGTCAAGGGCGCCAAGACCGTGTTCTGGAACGGCCCCATGGGCGTCTTCGAGTTCGACAACTTCGCTCACGGCACCCAGGCTATCGCCGAGGCTGTCGCCGAGGCCGATTGCACCTCGATTATCGGCGGTGGCGACTCCGTCGCAGCTGTCAACAAGTTCAACCTGGCCGACAAGATGAGCTGGATCTCCACCGGTGGTGGCGCTTCCATGGAGCTCGTCGAGGGTAAGGCCCTGCCCGGAGTGGAGGCGCTTCTCGATGCCTAATCGCACCCTTCTTATCGCTGGTAACTGGAAGATGAACAACGACGTCGCCGAGGCCGCCAAGCTCGCCGACGAGCTGGCTCAGGCTCTGCCCGAGGTTCCGGCTGGCGTCGAGGTGCTCGTCTGCCCTCCGACCATCGACATCACCACGGTTCATGACCGCATTCAGGCTGCCCCCATCGCCCTCGGTGCACAGAACGTGTACTGGGAGGCCAAGGGTGCCTTCACCGGTGAGTCCTCTTGCGACATGCTCAAGTCCGCTGGCTGCACCTACTGCATCATCGGTCACTCTGAGCGTCGCGACTACTTCCACGAGACCGACGAGGATCAGAACATGAAGGCCAAGGCCCTCGTTGCCGCAGGTCTTGTTCCCGTCTTCTGCTGCGGCGAGTCCCTCGAGGTCCGCGAGGCTGGCACCTATGTCGAGCACGTCGTGAACCAGGTCAAAGCTGGCCTTGCTGGTCTTGAGATCACCTGCCCCAAGCAGGTCGTCGTCGCCTACGAGCCCATCTGGGCCATTGGCACCGGCAAGACCGCTACCGCCGAGGATGCTCAGGAGGTCTGCGGCGCTATCCGTGAGACCCTCAAGGAGATGTTCGGCGAGGAGCTCGCTAACGGCATCCGCGTTCTCTATGGTGGCTCTGCCAAGCCCGGCAACATCGCTGAGCTCGTCGCCAAGCCCGCCGTTGACGGCGCCCTCGTGGGCGGCGCTTCGCTCAAGGCTGCCGACTTCGCCTCTATGGTCGTCAAGGCAGGCGAGTAGGACATATGGCACAGCGTCATCTTCCTGCACTCCTGATTATCATGGACGGCTGCGGCCTGGCTCCGGCCGATGGCGAGAACGCCGTCGCCGCTGCCAAGACGCCCTTCCTTGATAGCCTGTACGTGAAGTACCCCCACACCACGCTCGGTGCTTCGGGCGAGGACGTGGGCCTTCCCGACGGCCAGATGGGCAACTCCGAGGTGGGTCACCTCAACATCGGTGCCGGCCGCATCGTGTTCCAGGAGCTTTCGCGCATCAACAATGCCATCAAGGACGGCTCCATCGCCAAGAACGAGGTTTTCGTCAAGGCTATGGACGATGTCAAGGCCGAGGGCAAGACCCTTCACCTTATGGGCCTTATGAGCCCTGGCGGCGTTCACTCCCACATGAACCACGTCGAGGCTCTGGTCAAGATGGCTGCCGAGCACGGTGTCAAGACCGTTCGCGTCCACGCCTTCATGGATGGCCGCGACGTTGACCCGCAGTCCGGCGCTGGCTACATGAGTGAGTTCTGCGCCTTCCTGGCTAAGATCTCCGAGGAGACCGGTTGCGACGCTCGCGTTGCCACCGTCTCGGGCCGTTATTGGGCCATGGACCGCGATAATCGTTGGGAGCGCATCCAGCGCGCCTACGACGTCATGGTCAACGCGTCCGATGCCGATGTCGACCCTGTTGCCGGTATCAAGGCCTACTACGAGAAGGATCCGCGCGGCGACGAGTTCGTCGAGCCCTTCGCTGCCCACAACGAGGGCATCCACGAGGGCGACGCGGCCATCTTCTTCAACTTCCGTCCCGACCGCGCCCGTCAGATGACCCGCGTGTTCACGGACAAGGAGTTCGACGGCTTTGAGCGCAAGCAGATCAAGCTTTCGCACTTTGTGACGATGACCGAGTACGATCCGACGTTTGATGTCGAGGTCGCCTTCCCCAAGACGTTCCCCGAGAACGTCCTGGCCGACGTTATCGCCGCCAATGGCCTGAAGCAGCTGCACACCGCCGAGACCGAGAAGTACGCCCACGTGACGTTCTTCCTCAACGGCGGCATCGAGGAGCCCAAGGAGGGCGAGGAGCGCGTGCTCGTCGCTTCCCCCAAGGTCGCTACCTACGATCTGCAGCCTGAGATGAGCGCTCCCGAGGTTACCGAGAAGCTCGTCGCCGCCATCAACGAGGATCGCGCTGATTTCTACATCGTGAACTTCGCAAACTGCGACATGGTTGGTCACACCGGTGTCTTCGACGCCGCCGTTAAGGCCGTCGAGGCTGTTGACGATGCCCTGTCCAAGGTTGTCCCGGCGATTCTCGCCAAGGGCGGCTTTGCGCTGATTACCGCCGACCACGGCAACGCCGATCACATGTTTGACGTTGCTTCTGACGGTTCCAAGCATCCGTTTACGGCTCACACCACCAACCGTGTACCGTTCATCATCGTTGATGAGAAGGCACAGCTCACCGGTATCGAGGACGGTCGTCTTTCCGATATCGCTCCGACCATGCTCACCATGGCTGGTATTGAGCCTTCCGCCGAGATGACGGGTCGCGTGCTCGCCACCGAGGCCTAAGAGAAAACAAATAACGTTTTCTAGTAAGGGGGTTGTCCACAATCGGACAACCCCCTTTTTGGTATTTCTGCCATTTCCACCCCGTCCTTGAGTGGCAGGTAGGGGAGAGCGGGGGATTGTGGTACAGTACTGGAGTTTAAACTGTTCTATTAAGGAGCTTATCTATGGGTCCGTTCCAGATTCTTCTGTTTGTCGTTTGGGCTGTCTCTGCCGTGGCGCTGACGATTCTCGTCCTGATGCATTCCGGTAAGGGCACCGGCGTTTCGGATATGATCGCTAGCTCGCTGTATAACTCCAGCTCTGCCACGGGCGTCATGGAGCAGAACCTCGACCGCCTGACCGTCATCATGGCCGTCGTTTTTGCCGTGTGCGTCGTCCTGTGCATGTTCTTCTTCCCGCAGGGCATCGTCGGCTTCTAAGCACGAGCCGCATAAAATAATTGAAAAGGGTTCCGCAAGTGCGGGACCCTTTTTGTTTACAAATTTGTAACAGAGTCAAAATATCCCCACATACTTCGCCCAACTAAAGAAATTCTTGACCGTTGACCGGAATTAGCCCCAAATCGTGCATAAAATGCGCTACTGTATTGCGAAACGTTGGTCCGTTGTGCATAACCAGCCATAGCGACGGGCGACGTTTTTATGGTTCGGATCGGATTGTCTCGACATGTGTCCGACTGAACATTTCTTTGTCCTATCTCATAAGGAGGATGGCATGGCTGATTCTATGTTCCACCAGCCCGTTATGGGTCGTCGCGCCTTCGTTGGCGGTACCCTTGCTGCGAGCTCCATGGCTTTTCTTGCCGCATGCGGCAAGAAGGGTGGCGACGCTTCCGGTTCTGAGTCCGGTTCGACGCTGAACTTCTACATCAACAACCCGGTCTGCATCGACCCCTACAACGTCCAGGAGGACCAGGGCACTCAGGTCGAGTACCAGCTCTTTGACGCTCTGACCTCTTACGACGCCGAGAAGGGCGAGATCGTTCCGCTGGCTTGCGAGTCCTTTGAGTCCAATGACGACGCCACCGAGTTTACCTTCAAGATCAAGAAGGCCAAGTTCCACAACGGTGACGACGTTACCTCCAAGTCCTTCAAGCTCGGTTGGGAGCGTCTGGTCAACACCAAGTCGGCCATCGCTACCGAGTACGGCCCTTCCGAGGTCTCCTATCACCTTTCCATGGTCGAGGGTTATGACGACCTGCTTGCCGGTAACGCTACCGAGCTCAGCGGTGTTACGTGCCCCGACGATGAGACCCTCGTCGTCAAGCTGTCTTCCGCTTACGCTGACTTCCCCTTCGTCGCCTCTCATCCGGCTCTGGCCCCGGTTCCCGAGTGCGCCGAGTCCGATGTCAAGAGCTTCTATCTTGCCCCGGTCGGTAACGGCCCGTTCATGATGGACGGCAAGTGGGAGGATGGCCAGGAGATCAACGTCAAGAAGTTCGACGATTACTATGGCGACAAGGCCAAGATCGATGGCATCCACTTCCAGGTCATCAAGGACATGGAGACCGCTTACAAGGAGTTCCAGGCCGGTAACCTCGATGTCTGCGACGTTCCCGTCGCTCAGATCGATGCCGCCAAGAAGGATCGCGGCGTGTCCAAGGACGGCTACACCATGGGTGACGGCGAGCGCATGCTGCTCGGCGCCGAGCCTTCCACCTACTACCTGACCTGCAACACCACGGCCGAGCCGTTCAACAACGCCGACCTGCGCAGGGGTATCTCCCTGGCCATCAACCGTGAGGCCATCTGCAAGACCATCTACAAGGGTACCCGTACCCCCGCCGACGGCATTGTTCCTCCGGGCATCGATGGCTACAAGGAGGGCGCATGGGAGTTCTGCGCCTACGATGTCGACAAGGCCAATGAGTACCTCGACAAGGTTGCTCCCGCTGGCGCTAACGGGGATCGTGGCATTAGCGTGACCCTTTCCTACAACCAGGACGGCGGTCACAAGGAGATCATGGAGTCCATCATCGGCGACCTCGCCAAGGTTGGCGTTACCGCCGTCTCCGATACCCCTGAGTGGTCTGCCCTGCTCGAGCAGTATCAGAACTTTAACTATCAGTTCGGTCGTCTGGGTTGGATTGCCGACTACCCGATCATGGACAACTTCCTGTATCCGCTGTTCCACTCCGACTCCCTCGGTGGCGACAACCGCTCCGGTTACAACAACCCCGAGTTCGACGCCAAGGTCGACGAGGCTCGTACTATTGTTGACGACGAGGAGCGCGTCGCTAAGATGCAGGAGGCCGACGCAATGGTCGCTGCCGACTGCCCGGTCATCCCGATTATGTTCTACACGCACACCATCGTCGGCTCCGATCGCATCAAGCACCTCTATGTCGATCCGCAGAAGCATGCCGATCTGGGTACCGCTGAGCTCGCCTAAGAGTTTGCAGCTTCCGTGAGGGTCAAGTATTTACGTAGACCTCATGGGAAACATACAGTTCTCCCTAACCTGGGGTAAACTGGCTGATGGTAATTTTGGGATGCCGGTCTGGCGATCGGCATCCCATTTAGGTTAATCCCTAGATAGGGGAGTGGTATGGGTAAGTACATCGTTAAACGTGTGCTTCAGTTCATCCCGGTGTTTTTGGGCGTTACGCTGATTCTGTTCGCCCTCCAGAATATCGTGCCGGGAGATCCGATCAAGCTGATCGGTGGAGACAAGGCTCTGTCCCCCGAGGTGGAGCTTCAGCTTCGCGTCCGCTATCACCTGGTCCAGTCGGACGAGGACGGCAACGCGATTCTTGACGAGAACGGCGACCCCGTTCAAACGTCGCTCGTGGACCGTTATTTGTATTACATGAACGGCCTGCTTCATGGCGATCTGGGCAATTCGTATCAGCGTAAGCTGCCGGTTACGGAAATCTTTGCCCAGAAGTATCCGTATACGGTCAAACTTGCCGCGTGCGCCATCGTGCTCGAGGCAATCATGGGTATCGGTGCGGGTATCATTTCGGCGGTAAAGCGTTATTCCTTCTGGGATATTTTGGTAACGCTCACCACGTCGATCCTCGTTGCCGTCCCGGCCTTCTGGCTCGGTATGTTGCTGCAACTGTTCTTTGGCGTCATCCTCAAGGACGCCACGGGCGGTGCATTCTCCATGCCGATCTCGGGTGCCGGTGGTTCCAGCTCTCAGTATCAGGATTGGATGCACTATGTGCTCCCGACCATTACGCTGGCTTCGGTTTCGACCGCTTACGCCGCCCGCATTATGCGCTCGCAGCTGCTCGACGTCATGAACCAGGATTACATCCGCACGGCAAAGGCCAAGGGTCTCTCCAATCGCGCGATCATCATCAAGCATGCGCTTAAGAATGCACTCATCCCCGTCGTTACCTATATTGGTGTCGACTTCGGTGGCATGCTTTCGGGCGCCATCCTGACCGAGACGGTCTTTAACTGGCCCGGTATCGGCTATGAGGTCTATCGCGCCATTAGCATGCGTGACTGGCCCATCGTTATGGGCGGCGTTACGCTCATCGTCGTCGTCGTCATGGTGATCAACCTGCTCGTCGACATTAGCTATGCATTCCTCGACCCGCGCATCCGCCTTGGCGGTCCGTCGGATAAGGCCTAAGGGAGGTACGTCTCATGCAGGAAACTGATTCTCAGTCTCAGGAGCAGGCTACCGCCACCAAGGCCGCATCTGCTCCCGCCAAGTCCCGCACGCTGTGGGGCGACGCTTTCAAGCGTCTTCGTAAGAACAAGCTCGCCGTTATCGGTGTTTGCTGGATCATCATCGTCGTTGTGGTTGCCCTGACCGCAGATCTGTGGGCTAAGCCCTGGCTCGGTTCGCCGACGGCTTCCGACTCGACTACCATGGCCCAGACGTCGCTGCTGGCTCCGTGTGCGGAGCATCCGTTTGGCACCGACGCCCTAGGTCGTGACATCCTCGTCCGCGTTATCTACGGTGCACGCGTTTCGCTTTCCGTCGGTATTATGGCCACTGCGATCTCCACGTTGATCGGTCTGGTCATGGGTGCTCTGGCCGGTTTCTACGGCGGCATCTGGGATACGATCATCATGCGCTGTGCGGATATCTTCCTAGCGTTCCCGTACGTGCTGTTCGTCGTCGCCATGATCGCCGTTATCGGCCGTGGTCTTCAGAACGTCTTTATCGCCATCGGTATTCTCGGCTGGCCTTCGATTGCTCGCGTCTTCCGCTCTGCAATCTTGACGGTCAAGGAAAACGACTATGTTGACGCTGCGCGCGCGATGGGTGCATCTGATGCTCGTATCGTCGTGCGTCACATTTTCCCGAACTCCGTCGCCTCCATCGTGGTCTACGCGACCATGAACATTGGTGGCGCCATTCTGACCGAGTCCGCACTGTCCTTCCTCGGCATGGGCGTTATTCCGCCTACGCCTTCGTGGGGCTCCATGATTCAGGACGGTCAGCAGTATCTTCTGACTGCTCCCTGGATGATGATCATGCCCGGTCTGGCAATTCTCTCGACGGTGCTCGCCTTCACCCTGCTGGGTGATGGTCTGCGCGACGCCCTCGACGTCAAGATGAAGGACGCATAAGGATGAAGAAGAACAAGAACTATGTGGACCTGAAGGACCAGCCGGTTCCCGAGGGCCAGCATCTGCTCGAGGTCGATGACCTTAAGATGTATTTCCACACCGAGGATGGCGTCGTTCGCGCTGTCGACGGTGTCTCCTACACGCTCGATCGCGGCGAGACCCTGGGTGTCGTCGGTGAGTCCGGCTCCGGTAAGTCCGTGACCGCCATGACCATCATGGGCCTTATTTCGATGCCTCCGGGGAAGATCGAGGGCGGCGACGTTCGCTATCGCGGTCGTTCTATCCTCGAGATGACCGAGGAAGAGATGCAGCACATTCGCGGCAACGATATC
>CABUWD010000004.1 GCA_902495155.1 uncultured Collinsella sp. | reverse complement strand
GCGCTCCTGGTCAAGCGGGGAGGTGGCAGCCATAAAGAGTAGCTGGCAGCCCCGCAGAGAGCGGGGCGAGACGTAGCGAAACAGATGCTAAGACACAGACAGACAGATTTAGATCAAATGGAATTCGAGCAGAAAGCAGAGGAAAAGAAGATGAGCATGAGCAAGAACATCGCACGCCTGGCAGTAACCGCCGGTCTCACAGCAGCGCTGAGCTTCGGCGGCGTGATGGCCCCGGTGACCATGGCGTTTGCTGAGGGTACGGATGGCTCGGTGACCATCAAGAACGTTGATGGTAACACTACCGAGTTCGAGGGCTATCAGATTTTTAATGCTGATGTCGCCGACGATGGAAGTGTCAGCAACATTACGTGGGCAAGCCTTGAGGTGCAGGATGCTGTCGAGGGCGTCATCAGGAAAGAGGATGAGACCTATGCGGGGGCGACTGCCCAGGACGCCGCGGACTGGATCGCGAATAATGTGAAGGTAACCGGTAAGACAACCCGCGTAGACTCCAATTCCGTTGCGTACAAGATTGCCGACGCCGTGGACGGCCTTACCGAAAGCGCGAAGACGAACAACAAAACCGTCTCCGGTCTTGGGCACGGCTACTGGCTCTTCGTGACCGCTGCTGACACCATCGGGGTCGGCGAGGCGGGCACGTCTCCCATTTTCACTGTCGTGGGAAGCAAGCCCGTTAACATCACTGAGAAAACGGGCGTCCCCACCGTCGAGAAGAAGATCGTAAGCGATGCCAATAATGCAGAGCACGATGCTGCCGATTCCCAGATCGGCCAGAACGTGACGTACAACCTTTACGGCACCATTGCCGAGAACTACGACAAGTACGACACGTATTTCTATCAGTTCTCCGACAAGATTTCCAAGGGCCTGACGCTGCAGAAGGGCGCTAAGGTCTACCTGTATAAGAACAGGGATGACGCGAAGGGCGATCTCGCCCGCACGGATGGTACGGATATTACTGATAACTTCAATGAGTTGACCGCCACGGCCGCTGCCGATGGCAGCAAAACAACGACGTGGACCTGCGAGAATCTGAAGCAGGTCGCGGACGTCAACAAGGACTCCTACATCGTCGTCTCCTATAAGGCGCAAATCAACAAGGATGCGGTCGTCGCGGGCACCGAGGGTAACGAGAACACCGTGACGCTCAACTACTCCAATAACCCCATGACCAGCGAGCGCGGCGAGACCAAGCCTGACACGGTCAAGGATTACACCTACGGCCTCAGGATCAATAAGGTCGACTTGGGCACCGAGAAGGCCCTCGAAGGCGCCAGGTTCACCATCCAGGCCACCACGGCAGACGATGTTGCATCCACGAATTTGTTTGTCCAGGATAATGGGTCCCTTGGTGAAACGCCCAAAGAGTTTGTGACCAATGGCGAGGGCATCATCGAGGTTACTGGTCTCGACGCCGGCACCTATACCGTCACGGAGGTTTCTGCCCCCTCTGGTTACGCTAAGGTCGACCCCTTCACCTTCGAGATCAAGCCGAGCATGAAGGACGATGATCCGGATGCTGGTCTTACTGGGCTCACTGGAGAACTTACGACTGGCCAGGGCGACAAGGTTATCGCCGGCCTCACCTATGGCGACACCGGAGATAACAGCCTGACGGTGAAGCCTGGCTCGGAGAAGACGGACGGCATCTTCAACATCACCGTTGGCGATACCAAGCAGGTTGGCCTCCCCCTCACCGGTCTTAACGGTGTGACCTTCACTTGGATCGCTGGTGGCGCGGTGCTGTGCATCGGCGTGGCTCACCTCATCCGCAGCCGTAAGCAGGCTGAGGAGTCCGAGCAGGAGTAGCGCTCGCTCACCCATCCCTTTGGCAGGTGGGATGTGATGGCCATGAGACTTGCGGACACTTTTCTCGTCCATCGACGTTCTTGCTTTGTCATTCTCTTTTCGGGGCAGACTCCGCACTGGAGTCTGCCCCGTTTTTTGGACAACACAGGCAGCCTCCACCGTCCGATGCGGACTCATCCGTCATCGCGTTTCTTGACTCGTATGAGGTTCGGTTTAAGGTCCGTAGGCGCACGCGCGGTGCGGACGGTAGAAGGCATTTGCGCCGCAACAAGCGCAAATAAGAATGCCCGGGGTTCGGAGCCCGGGCATTTAACAAAACCAGAAAACTAGGCCGCCCGCGCTCTCGTACACTTACGCGGGGTGCGTCGTTTTCTATTGACATTGTATCCCGAATCGCCCCGCCGATCCGGGACATTTTGAAAACTCAAATGTAGGCTTATCCTCGACTGGACGGTGCAGTCTAGCTGCGTTGTCCGGCGTGGAAGCTCGCGAATCGGCTATTATTTGTTTAGACAACATGAGCTGTAGAGGAGTGACCGGTGATGGTGCAGGGCGCCAAACATATGAAGAGCAATAACGCCGCGGACAACGGCGGCTCAAGCCCTCAGCCCAAACCTCAACCAAAGCCCAAGCGCCGTCGCAAGCGACTGCCGCGCTGGGCCGACCGGCTCATCACCATCGTCATCATCCTTATTGGTGTGGGCCTTATGACCTGGCCGTGGATCTTGGACCGGCTCGAGGCCTCGGGCGTGTTCAACCAGATCAGCACTGTGTCCAGCACCGTGGACGCGCTGTCTGCCGAGGAGCGCGAGCGCATCCTGCTCCAGGCGCGCTCCTTTAACGAGCAGCTGGCGGGCGAGGCCACCGAGCTCCCCGCCGACCAGATCGAGCCCTACGCTCAGCAGCTCATCTTTGACCGAGACCCCATGATGAGCTGGGTCGAGATCCCCTCCATCGATGTAAGCATGCCCATCTACCACGGCACGAGCGAAGAAGTCCTTATGGCGGGCGTCGGCCACCTGGAGGGCACGAGCCTGCCGGTGGGCGGCACCTCGACGCATTGCGTGCTCACCGCGCACTCGGGCATGCGCAACCTGAGCATGTTCGATGACATCCACTCGCTGGAACCCGGCGACCTGGTGCTGCTGCACACCATGAACAAGACGCTCGCCTACAAGATGGTGGACTCCGAGGTCGTGCTGCCCGAGGAGATGGAGTCGCTGACTATCGAGCCCGGCGCCGACAAGGTGACGCTCGTCACCTGCACGCCCTATGGTGTGAACGACCATCGCCTGCTGGTGCATTGCGTGCGCACCAAGTACAACAAGAAGGACGTCGACAAGCAAAAGTCGCTGGCCGGCCGCCACTGGGGCAAGCGCGAGTTTGCCGTGCTCATTGTGGTCGTTGCCATTGTGCTGTTGCTGCTGGACATCGTGATCCATGCGGTCCGCAAGCGCCGCAAGGCCAAGGTCTCGGCATAAGACATTCTCCAGAACCACCACAAAGGGGACAGGCGCCTTTGTGGTGGTCGGGGGCTTCCAAACCATCACAACATTCGATGAAAATCTCGATTTTGACGAAAAGTGTCGAATGTTGTGATGCTTTTCGCTGCGGGCGGGACGGCTTCGTTGTGGTCGAGACGGTTTTCGCTATGGACGGTGCGGTTTCGCTGCAGAACCGCCGGCCCGCCGCCTGCCAACCGCCGCTCTCGTTACGTTTTCGCTGCATTTGGGTAAAGCGCCTGCTCCAAGCCGGCGTTGCCCTGTATACTAGAGCGGTTTAACTGTTATGCGGAAGGGAGCGCCTATGGCACTCAGCGAGAAAGACGTGCGCGGCATCGCCGAGTACGCAAAGATCGCACTGACCGATGACGAGCTCGCCCAGATGACGTCCTACATGAACGACGCCGTCCAGATGCTCGAGCCCGTCCTGCAATATGACTTACCCGACGTGGAGCCCACGTTCCATCCTATCGGAAGCCTGTCCAACGTGATGGGCGATGACCTGCGCGAGCCCGAGCGCGATCTGCCGCTCGACGTTGCGCTCGAAAACGCCGGCAGCGCGCGCGACCGCTACTTCCGCGTGCCGTCCATTTTGGGAGAGGGGGAGAGCGAGTAATGGCGCAGAGCTTCGATTCCCTTACCGCCGCCCAGATTGCCGCGGGCGTTGCCGCCGGCGACTTTACCGCTACCGAGGTGGCCCAGGCCTCCCTTGCCGCCATCGAGGCGCGCGAGGGCGGGGTCCAGGCATTCCTGCAGGTGGCGCCCGAGCTTGCGCTCGAGGCCGCCGCGCGCGTGGATGCCGACCGTGCCGCAGGCAAGCCGCTGCCCCCGCTTGCGGGCGTGCCGCTGGCCATTAAGGACAACATGAACCTTGTGGGCACGCGCACCACCTGCGCTTCCCGCATGCTCGGGGACTACCAGAGCGTCTACACCGCCACCTGCGTCCAGCGCATGCTCGATGCCGGCTGCCTACCCATGGGCAAGGCCAACATGGACGAGTTTGCCTTTGGCAGCTCCACCGAGAGCTCGGCGTTCCATCGCACCAACAACCCTTGGGATACCGAGCGCGTGCCCGGTGGTTCCTCGGGCGGCTCCGCTGCCGACGTCGCGGCGGGCGAGGTCGCGCTCTCGCTGGGCTCGGACACCGGCGGCTCCATTCGCCAGCCGGCGTCGCTGTGCGGCGTGGTGGGCTTTAAGCCCACGTACGGCGCCGTGAGCCGTTACGGCGTGGTTGCCTTTGGCTCGTCGCTCGACCAGGTGGGCCCCTTTGGCCGTACGGTCGAGGATGTCGCGCTGGCCATGAATGCGCTTACCGGCGCGGGCCACGATCCGTACGACTGCACCAGCCAGGATTGCGCCGTCGACTTTACCGATCACCTCAACGACAGCATCGAGGGCAAGCGCGTGGGCATCATCCCCGCGTTTATGGAAGCCGAGGGCCTGACGTCCGAGGTCAAGGCTGCTGTTCAGCGCGCCGCCCAGGAGCTGCAGAACCAGGGCGCCGAGCTGGTCGAGGTCGACCTGCCGCACCTGGACGCCGCCATCGCCGCCTACTACGTTATCGGCCCGGCCGAGGCGTTCTCCAACCTGGCCCGCTTCGACGGCATTCGCTACGGCTATCAGGAGGAGGGCTGCGCCAACCTGTCCGATCAGAGCTCGCTGTCGCGCGCCCACGGCTTTGGCGCCGAGGCCAAGCGCCGTCAGATGCTCGGCGCCTACCTGCTGAGCTCGGGCGTGTACGACAAGTACTACTATGCCGCGCAAAAGGCCCGCACGCTCATCACGCAGGACTACGACGCCGCGTATGCCAAGGTGGACACCATCCTTATGCCCGCCTCGCCGCGCACGGCCTTTAAGTTTGGCGAGATCAGCGACCCCACGCAGATGTACCTCTCCGACCTGTACACCATCTCGCTCAACATTTGCGGCAACGGCGGTATCTCGGTGCCGCTGGGCCTGGGCGAGGATACTCAGCTGCCCGTTTCTGCCCAGCTGGTTGGTCCGGCGTTTAAGGACCGTCAGCTGCTCACGTTTGCCCGCGCCCTGGAGCGCGGCTTTGCCGATGCCGCCACGGGTGCGCCCGCGCTTTCCGTCGCGCCCGATTTTGCCGGGAAGGGAGGCGAGCTGTAATGAAGGAGCTTTCCGAGGTCCTGCAGGATTGGGAGGCCGTGATTGGCCTGGAGATCCATACCGAGCTCACCGCACTCGATACCAAGATGTTCTGCAACTGCAAGCTCAGCCACGACGACGAGCCCAACGCCAACGTGTGCCCGGTGTGCCTGGGGCTGCCCGGCGCCCTGCCGGTGCCCAACAAGCGCGCCATCGAGAGCATCGTCAAGGCCGGCCTCGCCACCAACTGCGAGATCCAGCGCCACTCGATGTTCTACCGCAAGCACTACTTCTATCCCGATATGGCCAAGAATTTCCAGACCACGCAGGGTCCGGTCGCCTTTGCCATGTACGGTCACCTGGATCTGGACGTGACTGGTCGCGGTGCCGCCGAGCGCCCCGACTGCGCGTTTGGTGAGGCCGAGGCCCAGAGCCTGGCGAGCGCTTCGGCCAACGCCGAGGGCCTGTCTACGTCCATGACGTCGACCATGCGCGAGGGCAACCAGCGCGCCGGCCATCTGGCCAGCTACGACGCGTCCAACCTGCAGATGCCCGAGCGTCGCGAGGACGGTTCCTACACGGTGCCCATCCGCATCCTGCGCATCCACATGGAGGAGGACGCTGCCAAGATGGTGCACGTGGGCGGTGCCGAGGGCCGCATTACCGCCGCGGCCGAGTCGCTCGTCGACTACAACCGCTGCGGCACGCCTTTGATTGAGCTCGTGACTGAGCCCGACTTGCGTACGCCCGAGGAGGCTCGCCTGTTTATGGAAAAGCTCCGTCGCATCTTTGTGACGCTGGGCATTTCGGACTGCTCCATGGAGAAGGGCTCCATGCGCTGCGACGGCAACGTGTCGCTGCGTCGCCGCGGCGAGACCAAGCTGGGCACCAAGACCGAGCTCAAGAACCTCAACTCGTTTAAGAGCCTGCACGACGGCCTTGCCTACGAGATTTGCCGCCAGGCCGAGGTGCTCGAGGAGGGCGGCATCATCTATCAGGAGACCCGCCACTGGGAGCCCAGCCGCAAGCGCACCGTGGTCATGCGCGTGAAGGAAACGGCAGACGACTACCGCCTGTTCCCCGATCCCGACCTGGCGCCGTTCGATCTGGACGACGAGTTCATCGACCGCTGCCGTGGCGAGATCCCGGAGCTGCCCGATGCCAAGCGCGCTCGTTTTGAGGCCGACTTTGGCATTAAGGCGGCCGATGCCGAGCAAATCGCCGGCGACCCGGAGTTTGCCGAGTTCTTTGAGGTCGCCGCTGCCGGTATGGCCGGCAAGGAGGCCCAGACGGTCGCAAACCTGCTGGTGAACGAGATGATCGCCTACCTTAAGGGCGCAGGCGTGTCGCTCGCCGAGTCCGGCATCGCGCCGGCTCAGGTGGCAGCGCTCGCCAAGCTGCTGGCGACCGATGCCATCAGCTCCAACCAGGCGCACGAGGTCTTTGAGGCCATGGCCCAGACCGGTGACGACCCTAACAAGATCGTCGACGAGCGCGGTATGCGTCAGGTAAGCGATGCCGGCGCGCTGCAGCCGATCGTGGACGAGGTGCTGGCAAACTGTGCCGATCAGGCGCAGCAGTATCGTGACGGCAACCAGAAGGTCATCGGCTTTTTGGTGGGCCAGTGCATGAAGGCGAGCCGCGGCAAGGGCAATCCGAAGCTCTTCAACGAGTTGCTGAGAACGTCGCTCTCGTAAGCGGGAACCGAGGGGCCCCGGCAGGGCGGGTGCTTCCTCAAAAATTCGAACAGTCCTGCGCAAGACGAAGGCCACATTAAGTGGCCTTCTTTGCGTGTGGAACTCATTTTGAGGAAGCACCCGCCCTGCCGGGGCCCCCGGGTTCTGCAACGACTCGGCCGTTCGGGTCAGGCGGGCTGATATAAATAGAGTGGATGGGCGCGCCGTTGGCGCGTCCATTTTTGTGCGGGTGACAAAGGGACTGCCCCTTTGTCACATTGCAATAAATGTGATGAAAGTGTGGCGAAATGAGCTTAAAACTTCCGTAAATGTGATAAATGTCACGTTTTACCTAAGGTAAAATGTGAGAAATATCACGTTTACGGAAGTTTCTTTGCGGGAGGTTCGGTCATGCAGCGAGATATCATTGCCAAGCTTAACGCTTGGAAAGCGTCAGAATATCGTAAGCCGCTTATCCTTAAGGGGGCGCGCCAGGTTGGAAAGACGTGGGCGCTTAAGGAGTTCGGCCGAACCTCGTACATCAATTATGTGTATCTGACGCTCGAGGAGCCGTCACCTGGGGTACAGAGCGAGTACGCTCAGTTTTTCGAAGGTACGCGCGATCCTCGACGGATCATCTCAAATCTTTCCCTGGCACTTGGACAGCCTATCGATCCCGGCGAAACGCTGCTTATTATTGATGAGATCCAGGATTGTCCTTCTGCAGTCGGCGCCCTTAAATACTTCTGTGACGAGGCCCCCGAGTATCACGTCGCATGCGCAGGGTCTTTGTTGGGCGTTCGCTTGTCCCGTGAGACCAGCGCTTTTCCGGTGGGAAAGGTCGAGTTCATGGAGATGCGCCCCATGAGCTTTTCCGAGTTTCTGAAAGCCGAGGGCGCTGCAAACTACGACGAATACCTTGGCGGCCTGGATCAGATCGAGACAGTGCCCGATTTCTTCCATGTCCGTCTCGTCGAGCATCTTCGTCGTTATTTTGCATGCGGCGGCATGCCAGAGGCTCTTGGCCGGTGGGTGGAGACGGGCGATATCGTTCAGGTCGATAAGGTGTTGTCTGATCTCTTGGATTCCTACGAGCGCGATTTTGCCAAGCATGGTGGCCGTGCGCAGTTCGCCAAGCTTTCACAAATATGGAACTCGATTCCAGCTCAGTTGGCGCGCGAGAACAAAAAGTTCGTTTGGGGTGCGGTGCGCGAGGGGGCTCGTGCTCGAGAATACGAGGATGCTCTGGAATGGCTTGCCGATGCTGGGCTCATCACGGCGGTTCGCCTTAATGCTGCCGGTGGTGTGCCGCTCTCTGCATACGATGACCTCAAGGCATTTAAAGTCTACTGTCTTGATGTCGGCTTGCTGCGCCGCATGGCAAGGCTGGATGCGTCCGCTTTTGCCATCTCGGATGCGCTATTTTCGGAGTTCAAAGGTTCGTTCGCCGAGAACTATGTGCTTCAGGCATTACTTTCACAGTTAGATGCTGCTCCGCGTTATTGGACAAACGAGAAGCCGAAGCACGAAGTCGATTTTTTGATTCAAGTCGGAAACGAAATCGTTCCCGTCGAGGTCAAATCGGGAGAGGTCGTTCATTCCAAGAGCCTTAAGTACTATGCCGACAAGCATGCGGAGACGACTCCATTGAGGGTCCGCTACTCACTTAAGAACCTAAAGCTCGACGACGGGGTGCTCAACATTCCGTTGTATTTGGCTGATCGATCTGTCCCTCTTATCAAAAAGGCGCTTGATTGTGCACATCTTGACGTTTAGATCCTGGGTGAGCTGACGGGCGGCGGCTAATTAATCGCTCCGTTACGGCCAGGGAGCTTGGGCCTTAGCGATGCTTGCTTCGCCAAGTCGTGGGTGTCATGCCGGTGTATTGTTTGAAGGCTTGGGCGAAGGCGGCCTGCTGAGGGTAGCCTAGACGCTCTGCCACCTGCGCTATCGTGAGCGAGCTGTCGGCCAAAAGGTCCTGTGCTCGCTCCATGCGGCGTCTGCGAATGTAGGCGCCCAGGGACTCGCCAGTTTGGGCCTTAAAGGTGGCGCATAGCTTGGAGCGGCTTGTGTAGAGCCTCTCGGCCACCTCGTTGATACCCACGCGTCTGCCTTTGTCGAGCGAGCGCTCAATCATTGCCGTTGCTTCTTCGGCAATGGTTATGCTGACGCGTGTGTCTGCCGCCTGCCGCGCCTGCTTGTGGGCCGCGCGCGAACAGGCGAGCTCCGCGACCATGGTCTCCACGATGCTCTGCATATAGACGTGTCCGCCTACGGTGCGGGCGCGGTCCTCGTTAATCCGGCGCAGCGTGTGGCAGATGGCAGACGTCGCTTCCTCGTGCCACGGCTCGGCAAACGCCTCAAAGATTCCCGCGAACTCGGTGGGATAGCGGTGCTCCAGTTCGTCAAAATATCCAGGCAAAAAGAGCACCGAGCGCGAGTGATAGAGCTCCCCCGCAAACAGCGGGCTTAATTCCTTGCCACAGCTATCTTGGATAAAGCTGCAAACGGCATTGTTTGGCCACGGTCCATGCAACGGTTTAAGGTTCGCGGGCGTTATGCCAGCCTCGGGCATGCATGTAAGTGTGGGCGCGCTGACCTCGCTCACGCAGGCGTATGGCTCGGGAGTGTATTCGGCTAGGTGCATGTTGCGCGTCGGGGTTATGAAATGCTCCATGACGATGCAGGTGGGGGAGAGGGGCATGATCCATGCGCGGCCGTGCGCCCGGTCGTTTGCCACCTCGCCGGTAAAGACGGCGCCCTTGCCGGTAAGCTCCAGGCCAAACTGCTCAAACTGCGGAGCGTAGAGCTCGGTTATATCGGTCGCTGACCGCCGTATTTGCAAAAGCGTCCCTTTCCTTTGCAGAAACGTCCACGCCTGGCCCGATTGTGTGCCTTGGCTAACATATCAATGATAAGTTGAATACGGTTAACTCTCAAGCCGTTAGAAAGGAATCTCATGGCAAAGGGATCAAAAAGGGAAGGCGGCGGTATCGGCGAGTTGCTCGCGTATGCCGGTGACCGCAAATTCCTAACGTATTTGGGCATGGCGCTCTCGGCGCTCTCGCAGCTGCTGAGCTTTGGCCCGTTCGTGTGCATTTGGCTTGTCGCGCGCGATCTGATCGCTGTGGCACCTAACTGGAGCGAAGCCTGTGACATCGCGATGTATGGCTGGTGGGCCGTGGGGTTTGCCCTGGCAAGCATCGTAGTTTATTTCGTGGGGCTCATGTGCACGCACCTGTCTGCGTTTCGCTGCGCGTCCAATATCCGCAAGACTACGAGCGAGCGCCTGCTTAAGTTGCCGCTTGGCTACTTTGACACGCACGCCACCGGTGAGCTGCGCCGTATTGTAGACGGATGCGCCGCCTCCACCGAGACCCTGCTCGCACACATGCTGCCCGATATCGCCGGCGCCACCGCCATGGTCGCAGGCCTGCTCGTGCTGCTTTTCGCCCTCGATTGGCGTTTGGGGGTGGCATGCCTTATCTCGGTCGTCGTTTCGCTTGGCGCCATGGCCACCATGATGGGCGGCAAAGGCGCCGAGTTCATGAAGGCCTACATGGGAGCGCTGGTCAAGATGAACAAGACCGGCACCGAATACGTACGCGGCATCCCCGTGGTCAAGGTGTTTCAGCAGACGGTCTACTCCTTCAAGGCCTTCCACGATGCGATCGCCGAATACGCCGACATGGCACAAAGCTATGCGGGCACGTTCTGCCGAGGTCCGCAGGTACTCAACCTTACCGCGCTCAATGGTCTTGTGGCATTCCTGCTGCCCGTGGCGTTGCTGTTGGCGCCGGGCGAGACGGACTTCGCGCATTTTATGGCAAACTTCACGTTTTACGCGATATTTTCGGCCGTGGTACCGACGGCCATGACCAAGCTCATGTTTGTGGGCGAGGCCTCTCAGATGAGTGCCGATTCGCTGGCTCGCATCCGAAGCATCATGGATTCCAAGCAGCTCTCCGTGCCCGCCCAACCCAAGCACCCTGCCGGCAGCGACGTACGATTTGAGGATGTGAGCTTTACCTACGAGGGCGCCGAAGCGCCTGCCGTCAACCATGCGAGTTTTAGCGTTTCCGCGGGTAGCACCCTCGCCCTGGTGGGTCCCTCGGGTGGCGGTAAGTCAACCTGCGCAAGCCTGATCCCGCGTTTTTGGGATGTCTCCTCGGGTCGAGTACTCGTAGGCGGTGTGGACGTTCGCGATATGGATCCGCACGAGCTTATGGACCAGGTCGCCTTCGTGTTCCAGACCAACCAGCTGTTCCGGCAAACACTTGCCGATAACGTGCGCGCCTCCAAGCCTACGGCCACTGACGACGAAGTGCGTGCAGCTCTCTCCGCAGCTCAGTGCGACGACATTGTGGCCAAGCTCCCACAGGGCATCAATACCATGCTCGGCGCCGGCGGGGCGTATCTTTCGGGCGGCGAGGTCCAGCGCGTGGCACTTGCCCGCGCGATCCTTAAAGACGCGCCTATCGTGGTGCTCGATGAGGCCACGGCGTTTGCCGATCCCGAGAACGAGGCGCTCATCCAACGCGCCTTTAGCAAGCTGGCGGCGGGTCGCACGGTCATTATGATTGCGCACCGACTCTCGACTGTAGTGGGCGCAGACCAAATCGTGGTGCTCAACCAGGGCAGCGTGCAGGAGTCGGGTACCCATGCCGAGTTGCTGTCCCAAGAGGGTCTGTATGCCAAGATGTGGGCCGAATACGAACAGGCCGCGAGCTGGAAGATCACTGCTGCGACCGCGGATGCCGCCGTCACGAAGGGAGGCGAGGCCTAAATGTTCGCCTCATTCCAAAAGAAGTATTTCCTATCCGATAAAGGCGTCGCCGGCGTAAAACGTGGCATTTTCTGGACCACGCTCACTAATCTCATTACCATGGCCGGCATGGGCTTTTTATTCCTGGTTATGGCCGGTTTTGCCGAGCATCTCGCCACCGGCGCCGACCTGTCGGATGCCCTGCCGATCGTGGGCGGCCTCCTGGTCTTTTTCGTGCTGCTCTTTGCCTCTAACTGGCAGCAGTATTACTACACCTACTGCATCTTTTACGAGGAGTGCGGCAAGCAGCGTATGGAGATCGCCGAGCGCTTGCGCAAATTGCCGCTGTCGTTTTTCGGTCGTCGTGATCTGGCCGATTTAACCGAGACCATCATGGGCGACGTCCAGGCCATGGAGCACGCCTACAGCCACGTGCTGGGAGAGCTTTGGGGTGCCATCATCGCAAGCGCCATTGTGTTCGTGGCGTCGCTGTTCTTTTGCTGGCAGCTGGCGATTGCGGCGTTTTGGAGCGTTCCCGTGGCCTTTGCCGTGCTGTATCTAACACGCGGCCCCATGACTCCGGTGTTTGATCGCGTGCGCGCCGAGAAGGTCAAGGTTACCGAGGCTATTCAAGAGACGCTCGACTGCGTTCGCGAGATCCGCGCCACCAACCAGGAGGCCCATTATCTTGAGGGACTCAACGCCGTGATCGATGCCGAGGAGCGCGAGACCACCAAGGGCGAGCTCGCTAACGGGCTTTTGGTCAACTCCGCCTTTGCCATCCTGCGTTTGGGTATTGCCACCACGCTGGTCACGGGTGCCGCGATGGTCGCCTCCGGGCAGGTCGACTTTTTGGTGTTGTTTGCCTTCCTGCTCATGGTGAGCCGTATCTATGCACCCTTTGACCAGGCGTTAATGTTAATGTCCGAGCTGTTTGCCGCCGAGTCCTCTGCCAAGCGCATGCGTTCCATCATGGAAGAGCCCGTGGCACGGGGCAGCGAGAAATTTGAGCCCGTGGGCCACGATGTGGTGTTCGATCACGTGGCATTTGGCTATGGTGCGGGCGAGGACGGCCGTGCCGGCGAGAAAGTTCTTACCGATGTGAGCTTTACCGCCAAGGAAGGCGAGGTCACGGCGCTGGTCGGTCCTTCAGGTTCCGGTAAGTCTACGGTGAGCCGCCTGGCCGCGCGCTTTTGGGATGCCACCGAAGGCACGGTCACCGTGGGCGGCGTGGATGTAGCGAGCGTTGATCCCGAGGTGCTGCTGCGCGACTACGCCATTGTGTTCCAAGACGTGCTGCTCTTTGACGACACGGTGATGGGAAACATCCGCCTCGGGCGTCGTGATGCCACCGATGAGGAAGTGCTTGCGGCCGCGCGTGCCGCCAACTGCGACGAGTTCGTGAACCGCATGCCGCAGGGCTACGACACCATGATCGGCGAGAACGGCTCCAAACTCTCCGGTGGCGAGCGCCAGCGCATCTCCATCGCCCGCGCGCTGCTCAAAGACGCGCCCATCGTGCTGTTGGACGAGGCGACGGCAAGCTTGGATGTGGAGAACGAGACCGTGGTACAGCAGGCACTCTCCCGTCTGCTTGCAGGTAAGACGGTTATCGTTATTGCCCACCGTATGCGTGCGGTGGAAAATGCCGACAAAATCGTTGTGCTCAAGGATGGTGTGGTTGCCGAGCAGGGCACTCCGGCGCAGCTTAAGGCGGCAGGCGGAGAATTTGCCCGCATGGTCGCACTGCAAAAGGAAGCGGCTGCCTGGCAGCTGTAGGAAAGGGGACCAAGATTTCCAAAGGTTAACTTTGGTTGACCATAATAGTTCGACTAAACTAGTCTCAAAAGCGTGCTCGAGCAAACTAATGAACTCGGGTGCTAAGGCACCATGCCGCGCTTGTGCGGCAAAAGGGAGAAGCAACATGAAGAAGTCGACGTTTAACACCCTGCTTGTCGGTGGCGGTTTTCTGCTTGGTACGGCCGGCATCAAGCTGCTCACCAGCGCTCCGGTAAAGAACGCCTGCGTGCAGGGCATCGCGTGCGGTATGCGCGTCAAGAACTGCTATCAGGACATGGTCGAGCAGGCCAAGGCTAATGTCGATGACATGGTTGCCGAGGCTGCCTACATCACCCAGAGCGAGGCGGCTGCTGACGAGGCAGCCGAGTAACGCTCCCAGGCACAAACTATGAGATTCTCGATTATTAGCGAGATCCCCGGCAGGACCCGTCTTCAATTGGCGGGTCCTGTGCCAGAGAGCGATCTCGATGCACTTCTTAAGCTCAGCGGCGATATCGACGGCGTGCACAAGGTGCGCGTTTACGGCCGTATTGGCCAGATGGCGCTCGAATACGACGAGCGGTGTCGTGCGAGCGTGCTCGACGCCTTGGGTGCGCTCGATGCCCAGGCCATTGCCGACGCAAAGACGGGTTACGTGATGCAGCTTGAGCCACGCAAGCACAAGCTCGTCATGGATCTTGCCACACTTATCGGCGCCCACTACGCGCGCCGCTGGTTCTTGCCGACGCCTCTGCGTGCGGTGTTTGTCGTGGCCGGTTACATGGCATTTTTGCGCGCTGCCCTTCATGAGCTGGCGCAGCCGCGCCTGACCGTTCCCGTGCTCGACGCTTCGGCCATTGGCATTTCGTTCGTCAAGCGTGATGTCGACACCGCGGGCCAGACGATGTTCCTACTCAACGTGGGCGAGCTGCTCGAGGACTACACCCGCGCCATGAGCGAAAACGAGCTCATCAACTCGCTGCTCGACGTGCCCGATAAGGCACAAAAAGTGGTCGGCGACACCGAGGTAAGCGTTGCCGCCACCGAGCTCGAGCCCGGCGATCTGGTCGCCGTACGCACTGGCATGTCCATCTGCATCGACGGTGTTGTCGAGCAGGGGAGCGCTATGGTCAACCAGGCGACCCTGACTGGCGAGCCGCTGGCCGTCGAGCGCAGCGTGGGCGACGACGTGTTCGCCGGTACCGTCGTGGAAGACGGCAGCATCTTGGTGCGCGTGCGCGCCAACACGGCTCAAACCAAGCTCCGCTCAATCGTCTCACTCGTTCAGACGGCCGACTCGCTCAAGTCCGAGGGCCAGTCGCACATGGAAGACCTTGCCAACAAGATCGTCCCGTGGAACTTCCTGCTCGCGGGCCTGGTTGCGCTTACCACCCGCAGCCTTATCAAGACCTCAGCGGCGTTGATGGTCGACTACTCGTGCGCACTCAAGCTCACGGGTTCCGTCGCCGTCATGACTGCTATGAGCGATGCTGCCAAGATGGGCGTCATGGTCAAGGGTGCGAAGTACTTTGAGTCGTTTGCCAAGGCCGATACCATTGTGTTTGATAAGACCGGCACGCTCACCGAGGCGCAGCCGCGTCTTGCCTGCGTGCTCACCACCGATGGCTGGAGCGAGGACGAGGTTCTGCGCCTTTCCGCTTGCTTGGAGGAGCATTTCCCACATCCGGTGGCACGCGCCGTGGTCAATGCGGCGCGCGAGCGCAAGCTCGAGCACCGCGAGCGCCATGCCGCCGTCGAGTACATCGTGGCGCACGGCATCGCTTCGTCCATCGAGGGACGTCGCGCCATCATCGGCTCGGCACACTTTGTGTTTGAGGATGAGGGTGCGCAGCTCGAGTCCAACATCAAGGAGCAAATCGACCTCAAGATGCAGGGCCTGTCGCCGCTGTATCTGGCGGTCGATGGCAAGGTCGTCGGCGTGCTCGGCATCGAGGATCCGCTCAAGCCCGGGGTCCGCGAGGCCATCGCCGAACTGCATGCGCTGGGCGTCAAGCATGTCGTTATGCTCACGGGCGACTCCGAGCGCACAGCAGAGCGCATTGCGCGAGAGGCGGGTGTCGACGAGTTTAAGGCCGAACTGCTGCCCGAGGACAAGTACGCTTATGTGGAGCGCATTAAGAGCGAGGGGCGCCACGTTGCCATGGTGGGCGACGGCGTCAACGATTCGCCGGCGCTCGGTTTGGCCGACGTGGGCCTGGCGATGGGTGGCGGAAGCGACATCGCCAAGGAGGTCGCCGATATCATCCTGACCGATACGGATCTCGCCACGATCGTGCGCCTGCGCCGCATGAGTCAGGGGCTTATTGACCGTCTGACGAGTTCGTATTCCAAGGTGATGCTCACCAACTCGGCGCTGTTGGCATTGGGCATTACCGGCATGATCACTCCGCAGACGTCGTCACTGCTGCACAACGGCTCAACGATCGCCTACAGCCTGGGCAACGCAAAGGCGTACCTGCGTTAGCAGACGTGTTCGCCCACATTATCTGGCCTGCGCCCAGGCGGCATCGGTATCGTCCGGGCGCAGGCCTTTTGCATTTGACCATTTGCTAGCTTCTCTATATAGTGCTGCTAGCGATGCTAGCAATTGAAGGGAGCGGGATCGACGTGGGTGCTGTTAGCGGCATGGCGCAGGTGAACGTTCGCGTGGATCGCCAGGTCAAGAACCGTGCCGAGGAGGCGCTGCGGCTTTCGGGCGCCTCGCTGCCCGAGCTCATCAAAAAGGTCGTGGCCAAGGTCGCGCAGGGTGGCTGGCAGTGCGAGGAAGTGCTTGCGGCCGTCGACGACCGGCAGCAGGTCGTCGCGCCCGATACTCCGTTCGTCGCGTCGTGGGCAGCGGCAGACCGGCTTTATGCAGACTTGGGCATCGCTGCGTCGCCCGTATCCGACGATCGCGGTTGGGACACAATCTATTCCGAAGCCATGGATGAGCATTATCGCCAAAAGGGGATGATCCAGTGAGTGGGGCTCCCCTCAAAATAATGGTGGACGCCAACGTATGGGTTGATTCGTTTTGCGTCGACCATGCCGAGTCGCTTGCCGCGCGTGCGTTTATTGGGCGGGCGACGGAGACGGGGGCGTTGCTGTTCTTCCCGGTGCATATCGCTAAGGACGTGCTGTACGTTGTCCAACACGAGCTGAAGCGTAGCGTTCTTGCCAGCGGGGGAGCGCTCGACGAGGCATCTGCCCGTGCAATTGGCGATGCGGCGTTGGCGTTTGTTCGGAACATGACCGAAAACGCCACGGCCGTGGGTGCAGATGCGTCGGACCTTTGGCTGGCCGACAAATACTTAGCGCTCCATCGCGATTACGAGGACAACTTGGTGCTCGCCGCGTGCAAGCGCGCACAGGTCGATTACTTGGTGACCAACGATCGCAAGCTGCTCGAACATGCCGATCTTGCAGCAAAGACCCCGCGCCAAATGATGCCGATTCTGGCTTTGGCCGAACGCGGTGGCGCGGCTATCGGTTGACGCGAACTGTTTGCGGGCCTCTTGGACGACGATGCGCCAAGGGACCCGCGTCTGCTATTTACAAAAGCTCGGCCTTGATGGCGGGACTTTCTGCGAGCTGCTCGGCTGCCTTTTCGTCGGAGCTGTCGAGTGCTGCCAGGCTGCGGTAGACCCACTCGTTGACCTGGGTGTTCTTGACGCCTGCGGTCTGCATAAGGGCGCCTACCTCGCGGATTGCTGCGAGCAGATCGGCTTTGGGACCCGCGAGCTCGACCTCGATGCCGTGGTAGGCGGTCACGTCGCGGTTATCGCTCACGTGGTCGATAAAGCCCTCGACGGTCTCAAGCTGCTGGGCGAGAGCTGCGTCATCGTCAGTGTCCAGCGCAACAAGGGCGTTTGAAACCGTGAGGGCGGGATGTCCGCAGGGGACAAAGCCTTCGATGACATCCATAGCTTCGGTAATGGTTGAGCCCAGGCCTGCGAGGGCATTGACGAGTTGCTGCTTGGTATCCATAACGGTCCTTTCGACGGTTCAATTTTGCTTGGCGAAAATATACGTGACGCGATCGGTAGCAAAAGTGTGAAGTGCGGCGCACATTAGGGTCTTCACAGCTCGTGCATAGAGCAGCTGTCTGCCTTTAGAACGTGGTAAGATAGCTATCCACGAGCGGGGTTCACCCCGCATGTTCCTTGAAAAGTCGACGGGTGTTGGGTGCTCGTGCCCAATGCCATCCAGACTTTCCCGACATTCGGGGGCGACTGGTTTCGACACGATAGCTCTGAGAGAGGAAGCAAGCCGAGGTCTCCTCGCCTCGTTAAACAGGGGTACCGTCAAATTGAATTGACAACAACTCTTCTTTTGAGCCTATGGCTCTCGCTGCTTAGTTTATAGCGGCGCGTCAACCCGGTGATTTCCCCGACACCGGCGCGACGTCATTTTAGGGGAATGCTCCCGCGCACGTAATCGGTATGGCGCGGGCTAAGACCGAACCGGTTGGGATGCCGCGAGCGTGTCGCTGCGCGCAAAGCGTCCGAGACTAAACCAGCGACTGAGCTTGGAGATGCCAATCAGGGGGCTTTCGTGGACCGGAGTTCGATTCTCCGCGCCTCCACCAACTGTTCAGTAGGCGAACACATACGCGTGTTCGTCGTTAGGCGGGCGTTCGTATTGCTCGTCAGATAGAAAGAAGCCGCTCCATACGGGGCGGCTTCTTTGCGTTCTAGGCCTGCGGCATGATCTCCTGCTCGCCGTCCTCGTCCATGTACGGCATGAGGAACACGCCGCCCTGCTCGGTGGTAAGCAGCAGGTACTCGCGGTTGTGCTCGTCGCACACGATTTCCTGGCCGATGCCCTCGGGCAGGTCGTATATGGGGCCGTCCGTGCGGGCTTGCCTCACGGTCACGTCTTGCGCTCCCATGGCCTGCGACGCGCAGCTGGCGGCGGCCAGGACGATGAACAGCAGGACGACCGCCGCGAGGATGGGACCGCACCCGCCGTTGCGCTCCTCGTCTGCGGGGCTCGGGTACGGCATGGCCTATCCCACCTTCACCAGATAGTCGTCGGCCTCTGGCTTGCCCGTGGCCTTGCCCACGGCGATGTAGCGCGTTGCGCCGCTGTAGCCCGTGTATCGGCCCCACACGTAGCCGTCGGCGATCTTGTACCAGTTATCCAGCGTCACGGTCTCGCCGCTGGAATAGTGCGCCACCTCGGTGCCGCCCAGGCCGGGGGCGTCGCGCACGCGCAGGTAGTCCACAGTGCAGCGGTAGGTGCCGCCGAAGTTCTCGGTCGTTTCCTGCTGCGCAGGCTGCGGCTGCGGGACGGCTGCGGGGGCGCTTCCAGCAGTGATGCCGAAGCATTCCAGGTAGATGCGCGCCAGCTCGTCCAGGTTGCCGTTGAACTTCTCGCGGTCGCCGTCGTTGTCGATGAAGCCGTTCTCGCACAGGCGGTAGTTGATGCCGCGCGCGGCGGCTCGGTTCGGGTTCGCGAGGTCGGAACGGCGCACCAGCTTCTCGGAGCGCCCGGGCATGAACGCCGCCAGCTTGTCGGCCAGCGCATTGTCGTACTCGTCAGGCTCAAAGCCCTCCTTGATGATGACGTGCGCGCCGTGGGCCGTGGCGATGCCGCTGGCGTCCATGTGCAGCTCCACCACTGGCGCGTCGGTGCTCAAGCGGTTAAGCCCGCCGTCGGCGTACCAGTTGCGGGACGTATCGCCCAGCTCGACCTCGGAACCGCCCAGTTCCTTGATTCGCTGGCCCAGGGCGCGAACGCGCTCGGCCTCGGTGCAGCCGCCTGCGCAGCAGCCGGGGTCGCCAGCGCCGTGGCCGCAGATGATGAACAGTTTAGCCATTGCCTACTCCTTCCCGCCTACGGTCACGCCCAACAGGGCGTCGAGCCACTTGGATGTGATGCCCACCGACTTGAACAGCGTGTAGGCCGCCTGCACGCCGCCTACCACGGCGAAGGCGCACGTGACCCATGCGCCCGGGTCTGCGGGCACGCCGCCCACGAAGCCGGTCACGACGCCCGCCAGGAGCGAGCAGCCCAGCGCCAGGATGCGCGCGGCCTTGCCGGTCATGGCCTCGGTCTTGATCAGCTGCACCGCGAACGGCACGGCGAAAGACAGCACGATGGCTGCGATTGCTTGCATTTCTGTCATTTCGGATTCCTTTCTATCGAGCCGATTCCTTGTAGAGCAGGTCAACGCGGTCGGCGATGTGGTCGACCTTCGCCGCCATGCCCTGGCTGCGCGCCTGGCTGTTCGCCAGGTCGGCGTGCAGCACCTCGTTGGAGGTCACGACGGACTCCATGAGCGCCTTCATAGCCTCCATCAGCGCGTTGCTGCGCTCCATCTGCGCGGCGATGCGGCCCTCCATCTGGCTGCGCTCGCGGTCGCGCTGCGCCCGCTCGTTCACCTCGTCCTGCTTCCGCTCTTCGCGTTTGAGGTCGATGTTCGCCTTGCGCTCGTTCTGGGCCTTGAACTCTTCGAGGAACTGCTTGCCGAAGTACAGGACCACTAGGACGAGCAGCGCGCCGAAAAGCGACCCGGGGCCGTACGGCGCGAAGATTTCCAGCACGTCGGTCATTCGTTTTCTCACCTCCTCGAATCGCTGCCGCGATTGTCCGCGAGGTGTCGCCGGGCAAAAGAAAAGCGCCCCCGAAGGGGCGCTCGCTACTCCTGCGGCGCTTCCGGCTGGTCGGGCTCCATGGCTTCCAGCTCGTTGATGCGGTCGCGCCACGTCTGGCGCTGCGAGATGATCTCGGCCACCTCCTTGGCGGCTGCGGCGATGGCCGAGAGCAGGTCGGTGATGGACGATGCGGAGAAGATGCGCTCCACCGCCTTCATGACCTTGTAGTCGCTCTGCTCAAGCTGCTGTTTGTAGCCGTTGATCTCCCCGGCGATTTCCTGTTCTGTCATGGGTCGCTCCTTCCGTTGCTAGGGTAGGGGCATGTTCCCATCCGTGTCGCCTCCAAGTTTGGATTGCATTGAGCAACCCCCCCCGCGGGATTTCCGAACAGGCTGCGGTACAGCGCGTCCATGGCCCGCACGCTGCGGTGCGCGTCCAGCCGCTTCATGCCTCCGCGCCAGCTCTGGTAGCTCTGCTCCACCTGCTCGGGCGTCATGGCTCCATCGGCGACCATGCGGGCCATCTTCTTGAGCTTGCGGCGCTCCCGCGTTATGGAGTCTCGGCACGGCTTCACCACTATGCGGCCCGTCTCCGTGTAGAAGATGCGCTTCTTCAGCCACGTGAAGCCGCGCGACAACCTCACCACGCGCGTCTTGCGCGGGTTCAGCTCTATGCCCAGCTCGGCGCACTTGCGCCCTATCAGCAGCAGGCACACCTGCAGGTACTCCTTGCTCTCGTGTATGAGGTAGAAGTCGTCCATGTACCGCCCGTACGCCTCGGGGCGCAGCATCTCGGTCACGTAGTGGTCGATGCGGTTGGGGTGTGCCACCGCGCATATCTGGTTCGGCTCGCTGCCCAGCCCCAGGCCCACCTCGCCCTGCGCGTCAATCAGGCGGTGCTCAAGGGCGATTACTCGCGGATCGAGCAGTGCGGCAGCCACCTGCTCCTTGACGGGACCGTGCGCTATGCGGGCGAAGTAGTCGGAGAAGTCGCCGAGCAGTATGTAACCGTCGCGCCCGTGCCTCCTCCAGTTGTCGGCTAGGTGGCGCTTGAGCAGTTTCAGGGCGTAGTCGGTGCCGCGCCCCTTTATGTTCGCGGAGTTGGCGGCTATGAGAGTGGGGACTATGGCGGGAACGAGCGCGTTTTGTGCCAGGGACTTCTGCACCACGCGCTCGGGGAAGTGCACGGCGCTGATGTGGCGCAGCTTGCCGCGCTCCCACAGGTCGAACCGTATGAAGCCACGGCATATGTCGCGGCCCTCCAAAAGGTCGCGGCGGGACAGGACGGCGTTGCGCAGGTAGTCCTTCATGTACCGCTGCGTGGACGCCTTCCACATCACGCCGCGCGCGGCCTGCTTGGAAGCCTTGCACAGGCTGTTGAGGTCGGCCACGGTCTCAAGCGTGCACGCCTTGACGCGCTCGGCCTTGGCCTTGGCCCGCTTCTCCTCGCGGCGCTTCCGGCGCGCCGCCCGCCTTTGCTCGGAGTTCACAGGAGGCACCCCGCGCGGCTTGCAATGTGGCTCTGGCAGCCGCTTGAGGTATGGCCATGAAACGCGGCGAAGCCACGGAGCGCCGCGCCATGCAAGCAGCGTCCGGCCACCCTCGCGGGGTGCGTATTTACGGGCGTGAGCCCGACGGTCGCGCCTTCCTTCCTCTCCGCGCTCTGCTTTCGGCCCTGGGGCCTACTCGGTCTGGCAATAAGGGAATCCGGGGCGGGGGCGAACCCAGACGTTCGTCGCCGAGTTGTAGTTGGCATTGCCGTTGTTGTTGACGTAGCACACGTTGGACGAGGAGCCACCCATGACGGAACGCAGCCACCAATTGTACCGATAAACAAGGCGCGACCGCCGCCCATTATAGCGAACGCAGGCGCTCTAGCTCGGCCTCGGCCTCGGCTATGCGCTCCTCGGTGGACTTCTTGCCGGTGACGCGCACGTTCTTGCGCGCGCCCTTCAGCAGCCTGATCTCCTCCTCGACCATGGCCGCCAGCTCCTCGAAGCGGTTGGCGTTCACGGGCAGGCCGATATCCATGAGGCACTGCATGTCCAGCATAAGCTGCTCGCAGTCCGCTATGGCCAGCGTCAGGTAGCGTTTCCTCTCCAGCGCGTTGAACGAGCTGTTGGGGTAGAAGCAGTCGGCGCGGTTGACGTTGTACACGATGCCGCGCGCCGTCTCCACGGTCGGCACCGCGTTCAGCAGCCGGTAAGCCTTCGGAACAACGGAGGAGGACGCCATCAGCTTGTTGACCTCCACGCGGATGGCGATGGCCTGCGTGAAGAACTTGTACTCGGACACCTCGCGGTTGCGCTGGTAGACGCCGCTCACGTGCACCTCCTGGGGAAACTGGCGAAAAAAACGGCCCGCTTCGCGGGCAGGAGGCGACCGCGCAAGGCGGTCGCCTAGAAGCAGAGTATAGAGCACTCGGCTGGCTAGCCGACGAGGAAGCCGGGGCGGGGGCGAACCCAGACGTGCGTCGCCGAGGAGCAGGTGGCATAGCCGTAGTTGGTGACGTAGCACACGTCGGACGAGGAGCCACCCACGACGGAACGCAGCCACCAATGGCACCGATTTCCGTTGACTCGGTGCGCCGTGTCTCGGAACAGGTCGAACTGGCAGTCGAAGCCCACGCTGTAGCCATTCGTCCCCCACCCGGGGCAGCCGTACACCTCCATCTCCGACAGCGAGAACACCTTGCCGATATCCTGCCAGCTCCACGAGTTGGAGTCGTTGAGCGCGCCGCTGGCGCTGTACCGCTCCTCAAGCAGCACGCGCTGGGTCAGCAGGTACTTGGTCAGCCCCTCGGGCAGGCACGCCTCGAAGGCCGTCTCCCACGCCTTGAGGTTGCTGTTGAGGTAGGGGCATTTCCGGTCGGCGGTGCCCTGGTTCGTGTTGGTGGTGTTCCACATCAGGAAGCTGTCGTTGGCAACGCCGGTCACGGTCTTGGCCACGGCGATGGGCGCGGAGGCCACGAAGGCGATGTGGTGGCCTTTGGAGCTGTCGCCGCAGCAGTAGTACGGGTCGAAGTGCGCCAGGAGGAAGCGCACGGACTGCTGGGCCGCCACGCCCGACGCGCTTACCAGCGGCACGTCGATGTAGTCTCCCACGCGCAGGCCCGCGAAGTTGCCGTTGGCGGCTCGCTTGTGCAGCGCGTCGTACACGCTGCCGCTGCCGATCTCTCCCGCCAGGATGGTGGCGATGTTCTGCCCGCCGTACTTGCCGATTTGGCCCTGGCGGTTGTACTCGGCGTTGTTGAGCGCCGTCTGCGCGTTTCTGCGCGCGGTATCGTCGATGACCTCGTAGCCGATGCCGCCCACCGACAGGGTTTTCGCTTGTGCCATTTCGTTGCCTTTCTACTTGAGGTTGAGGGTTGTGCCGGACGCCGTGCAGGTGCTCCCGAACGTGACGGTGCTGCCCGATGCGCTGGCCTTGGAGGCGGGGCAGTACACGGTGCCGTCGTCGTAGATGAACGCGTCCGTGGAGTCGGCAAGCTTGCCGTACAGGTCGGCTATCTGCTGCTTCTGCTTGGCCATGTCCGAGCTGCCCGCGCTGCCCTGCGCCACGCTGTTGGCTATCTGCAGGGCGGTGTTGGCCGCCGCGTCGGCGTTCGAGGCCGCGCCGTTTGCCGCAGCCGTGGCGGCTTGCGAGGCCGTCTTCAGCTGCGCCGCCTCGGTGACGCGGGCGCTTTCCGCCGTGGCGCGCTTCTTCTCCGCCTCTGCGCGCCCGGTTTCGGCGGTCTGGCGCGTCTTCTCGCTCGCGGCGCGCTGGTTTTCCGCGCTCGCGCGGGAGGCCTCGGCCTTCTGCATCTGCGCGTTCAGCGCGCTCACGTCGGCTAGCTGCCCTTCGAGGTTCGCGATGATCGCCTCCACCGCATCGACGTACGGGCCGGATATCTCGCCCGACGCGCTCGCCGATGGCAGCACGTTCACCAGTACGTTCTCGGTGGTGGCGTCCAGCCCCGCCGCGTTCCGCACGCGCACGTAGCACACCTTGAGCAGCCCGGCCACGCCGAAGACGGCGGGGTCGACCGTCACGGTGGCCACGTTGTCGCTGATGCCCGTGAACTGCTGCTCCACGTAGGTGTGGTCGGGCTTCGCAGCCATGAGGTGCACCTTGCAGCCCGTCAGGGCCGCCTTCTTGTCGCCGTCGTAGATGGCGGCCTTCAGGACCTCGGCGCTGTCGCCCTGGTGCACGGTGATGACGGGCGGCGCTATGTTGGTCTTCTTGAGGTTGAGCGTAAGCTCGTGCGTTGCCATGCCTCATTCCTTTCCTTCGGCCGCAAGTGTCCGCGATATGTCGCCGGGCTGCGCTCTGTGGACCCCGCATATCTCCTCGTCGGTGAGCGCCGAGAAGTCCACGGCGTTGGCCTCGCCGCCTTCCGCGTCCATGACGGCCACGGGGCTGGACACGAGCGTGAAGCCGCCCTTGCCGTCGAACTCGAATACGTCTTCCGATTCCACGATGGCCCGCGCTGTGGCCGGGTCGCTGATGCACTCGAACACCGGAAGCGCCTCGGGCGGCTTCGGCGCGCCGTCGAGCGCCTGCGGCGCTTCGGGCTGCTGCACAAGGTGGTAGAACATTCCGTTTCCTCTCTCGCTGGTCTAGTTTCCCGTGATGCTGCTCATGCCGGTGATGATTCCGTTCACCACGTTGATGGTGCCCCACGTCCAGTTGTTGCCGTTGTTGGTGATGCACCCGATGAACTGCGTGGAGCCCGTGTACCCGTAGGTGCCGCCGCTGCTCGGACTGGTTCCTATGGCGAACTTCGGGGCGAGTATCCTGGCGGTGCCCGACGACCCAATGTCTGCGCGGCTGCTATCCAGGTACACGTAGTTGTTGGAGTTCTCCTGCAGCTTCACGTACGCCGAGCTGCCCGCGTTGTTGTTGCCGCTCTTCATGTACAGCTGCTCGTCGGGATGGCTCATGTAGCCCGCGTAGTAGGGGGTCGTCAGCCACGTCTGGCGGTAGTAGCGGTTGACTGCCAGGAAGCCGTAGCCGCAGGCGGACATGCCCACGCCGTCGGTCGAGCTCGCCGTGGGGCTGTCCTTCGCGTGGACTGCCTCGATGGTGCAGTACTCGGTCGAGCCGTTCACGAACGACGCTCCCGGGTGGTTGTTCGTCGTCGTGCCGGTGGTGATGTAGTTGGTTGACGACGTGCCGACCATGTTGCAGCGGAACATGGAGGTGCTGCCCACCAGCACGGTGCCCGCGATGATGGAGCCGTTCTTGTCGTATATCTGGAAGCCGTTGGTGGCGTTGATATAAACCCTGTTGCCGTTGCTGTCGGTCATGAAGATGGAGCCGTCGCGCAGGTAGAAGGCCCCGCTGTCGAGGTCCCAGTACGAGTTCCCGCCTTTGATGCGGCCCGTGGTCAGCTCGTCGGCGGTCACGCCGTCGCCGGTTATGGCCGTGCGCCACTTCCACGCGCCGCTGGAGTACTTGGAGTTGGCCACGCCGATGATTCCGCCGCCTATCTTGACGCACTTGGTGGCGCTCTCGGGCTTTTTGTCGTACACGAGGATGCCCTGGCCTGGCTCCTCGTACACCCAGCCGCCCGTGGTGTTTATCTCGCTGTTGAGCATTTCCACGATCTTCTTGCGGATATCCGTCGGCAGCTGGTCGAGCTGCTCCTGCAGACCATCCACCTCGCCCTCGGCGCTCGTCAGCCGTTCGTCCAGCTTGTCCGTGACGCCTTTCAGGTACTCCTTGTTGGCCTCGTCTATTTTCTTGAGCACGCTCTCGCTTTGCTCTATCGACGTGTCGGTGTACAGGCGCAGCACCTCGTCCAGGGTCAGGTTGCCGTCGTCGGAATACTTCTTCAGCGCCTCCTCCAGCGTGGTGTCCCCGTTGTCGGCGTACTCCTTGAGTGCCTTGTCCAGCTCGTCCCTTATCTGGTCGGTGTAGTCCTGGGCGGCGCCGCCGACCTCCTTGGCGTACGCCTTCTGGCGCTCCTCGGCGGCCGCCAGGCTCTCGCCCCATTTGCCGGTCGATGCCTTGTTCGAGGCGTTCACGGCCTCGGTCACGGTCGCCCGGATGGTCGAGGCGGTGGACTTGGCGGCCGACTTCTGCGCGGCCATCAGCTCGGCGACCGTCTGGTAGTTGCCGAACGTGTAGGTGACCTCGCCGGGGCGCAGCTGGTCCTCCACCACCTTGGTGATGCGCGTGCGCACGCGCAGCGGCGGGTCGTACACCTTGTCCACCACGGTCACCAGGTCGCCCTCGTCCGCGCCCTCGAAGCCCTCGCCGGCGCGCGCAAGCGCCACGGCGTCCGCAGTGTAGGACACGGTGGGCACGCACGACTTCGCCAGCTGCGCCTCGGTGAGCTTCTTCAGCTCGGCGGCGTCCTCGCAGTCGGAGAACTCCACGTCGCCGAACACGTGCGCCTTGCCGCCCTTGCCGTCGGGCCGTCCCCAGCGCGCCAGCGCGTCGGCCGACCCCACCCAGTTCTGCCCGCCGTTCACGCCGCCGAAGGTCAGCTTGCGATCGTAGCCGCCCGTCAGGTTGCCGTCCTCGTCGGCGGTCTGCAGGGACTTGCCGTAGCCGTACAGGGCGGTACACACGTTGCCCTCGTCCACGCTGCGCTTGACGCTCACGAGGTCCTTGGCGTAGGTGAAACGCTTGCCGTTGTCCTCGCCGACCTGCTTGGCCATGCACACGCGGCGTGCGGTCACCTTGGTGCCGCTCACCTGGATTTCGAACGACAGCTCGCCGCCCCAAGTGTCTGCCACGTCGTGGATGGCCGCCCATGCGTTGGTGTGGTAGAAGTTCGTGCCGGCCTGCCCGAGGTCGGCCACGGTTCCGACCTGCCAGCGCGAGGAGGACAGCGCCGAGGCCAGCGCGGCGTAGGCGCTCACGTCGTAGGGGCGCTTGTCCTCCAGGTAGTCGCCCAGGAGCTCGATTTGCGCCGAGGTCGGGCAGTAGTACGTGTAGAGGATGCCCGCGCTTGCGCGCTCCTCCTCCACGCCGTCCACGATGTTCTCGTGCCAGCGGCCCTTGAGGTCGCGCCACACCAGGCGGTCGCCCTTGTCGAGGCGCGCCAGCGTTGTGATGCTCAGGGCGTTCTCGCCGTTGACCTCGCGCGTGTCCTCGCACTCGAACAGCGTCTTGATGGGTCCCTTGTACGCCTCCCAGCGGTCGCATGCCCACAGAATCATCAGCCCACGTACCTTTCCGTCCACTGTACCGTCGCGGTGCCGCTGGACAGCTTGAGGCTGTTGGCCCCCGGCTCCAGCGGGAAGAAGTCACTCTCGAAGGTCACGGGCGCGGGGCTGCCGTCCACCGTGGCCTGCGGGGCGGCCATGTCGATGACCACCGCGCTCGATGCCGTCACCGCCTTGTCGATCTGCACGAACTCGCCCGTGCCCATGTTCGTCAGCCGCAGCGCCGACGTGCTGCCGCCGGGCCTGACGGTCACGGTGGGGTAGGTGCGGAACGTCCCGCCCACCTGCACGCCCGAGGTGCCCGACACGGTTGCGCGCCCCTCGGCCCCGTAGGCCACGGGGTCGTATGCCGTGAACGTCAGCGTGGCCTCGCCGGTGTGCCACAACGTGTCGAGCGCGCCCGGCGAGGTCAGCACGGCCATGTAGCGCAGGCCCAGGTGCCTCTCGTCGTCCAGCCACAGCTCGGCCTCCTTGAGGCACAGCAGGCGCGAGGCCATGAGGCGGCGAAGGGCCGCCATGTCGTCGGCGGGGCGCGCCCTCCAGGCCGCCGCCACGTCTATCGTCAGGGGTTTCAGCTCTGCGCGCATGAAGCGCGAGCCGGGCTGCCCGGGCACGTCGCGCGTGGCGATTTCGTACTCGGGCAGCAGCGAGCGGGTCACGAGCCGGGTGTCGAACCACGGCGCGAAGTCGAAGCCGTTGTATATCATGCGAAGCACTCCTGCCGTTTGATTTCCTTGGCTATCTGGCGGGAGATTTTCTCGATGTCGGCCTCCTCCCGCACGGTCGCGTACAGGTTGATTGTCACGTTCGTGTCGCCATGGGCCGCGCCGCCCTTGCCGTCGAGCAGCTTGGCGATGCCCTCGGCCAGCGGGCGCGCGCCGCGCGCGTTGAACGGCACCACGCCCTCGGGGCCCGCCTCGCCGACGCCGATGACGCTGGGGCCGTTGAACACGCCGCCCTTGGCGTACCAGTCGATGCCGAAGTGCGGCACGCTCGGCGGGGCGATGCTGAAGCTGCCGGAGATGGACAGGTGCGGCAGCTTCAGGTGGGGCAGCGACCACGAGAAGTTGAAGAACCCCTTGATGGAGTCGATGACGTTGCGCACGGTGTCGCGGGCGTTCTGTATCGGCGTCTCGATGGCGCTCTTGATGGAGTTCCACACGCTGCTCACGGTGTCCTTGGCGGCGTTGAACACGCTGGAGATCGTGTCGCGGATGCCGTTCACGATGCTGGATATGGTGGAGCTGATGCCGCCCCACACGCTCGACGCCGTGCTGCTCACGGCACCCCATATGGAGTCCCACACCGCCTGAATTGCCGACAGCACCGCCGATATGGTGGAGCTGATGGCATTGATGGCCGCGCATATCGCCGAGCTGATGGCACTCCATATGCTGGAGGCGGTGAAGCTCACCGCGCCCCACACCGTGTCCCACACGCCCTGGATGACCCAAAGGGCTGCGCCTATCACGTCGCTAACGTACTGGATGTATGCGCTCACCGCGCCGTAGATGGCCTCCCATATGGCGCTGGCGGTGCCGCTGATGCCTTCCCACGTCGCGCCCCACCATTCGGAGAGCGCCGTCACCACGTCGGTGATGACCTGGCTCACCGCGTCGATGTAGCTTCCCACCGCGCTGCAGATTGCGTCCCATGCCGCCGTCAGCTGCTCGCAGAAGTTCTCCCAGATGAAGTTCCAGGGTATGAGCAGCGTCTCGATGGCCAGGTTCAGAATCTCGCCCAGCAGCATCACGGCGACCTGCACCACGTTGCAGATGCCGTCCCAGATGGACGAGGCGGTGCCGGCCAGGCCTTGGAAGAACCCGGATATGGCGTCGATGGCCCCCTGCACCGTGGAGCAGATGCCGTCCCACACGCCGCCCAGCGTCTCGCCGAGCTGCGAGAAGAACTCGCCGACGCTTTGGGCCACGTCGCCCGCCACCTGGGTGGCCACCTCGAACGCGGCACACACGGCATCCCACACGGCGGTCACCGCGTCGCGGAACTCCTCGCAGTTGTTCCACAGCAGCACCACGGCGGCGATGATGGCGGCGATGGCCGCGACCACGGGATGGGCGGCTATGAGCCCCAGCGCGCCGGTGCCCAGCTTGCCGACCACCTGGAAGGCAGCCCCGATTTTGGGCACGGTGTCTATGACGGTGCCGACCGTCGACAGGACCGGGCCTATGGCGGCCGCTATCGCGGCGATCGCGAGAACGGCGGTCTGCCCGCCCTCGCCGATGCCCGCGAACCACTCGGAGAACGACTTGACGACGCCCGCCACGTTGGTGGCGATGTTGAGAAGTGGCTGTCCCAGCGGCTCGATGGAGCCCTGCAGCTCGCGCATGGCCTCCTGCGATTTCACGGCGAAGCTGTCGGAGGCGGCCTCCTGGGCCTGCTGCGCAGCGCCCGCCACGTCGCCGAAGCTGTCCTGCACGCCCGCCAGGGACTCGATCATGCCCATGGCATTGTCCTCGCCCAGCGAGGACCACAGGGTGGAGGCCAGCGCGGCCTTGTCGTACTCGTTTGGCATCTGCGTGAGGTCGCCCAGCACCGCCTGCAGCATGTCCTCGGCGGTGGCGCTGCCGTTCTTGAAGTTCTCGAAGACCTCCTGCGTGCCCTCGCTGAACGAGCCGATGGATTCCTCCATGCGGCCGTCGGACAGCGCCGTCAGGAACTCGTTGAGGTAGTCGCCCACCTTGTCCAGGTTGTACGCGCCGTTGGACGTGCCCGCTTCGAGCAGCGAGAAGTACTCGCTGGCGCTCATTCCCGCCTCGCCCCATCGCACGGAGTATTCGCTCAGGTTGTCGCCCAGCTCGTCGGTATAGTTCAGGCCGCGCTGCATGCCCGCCGTCAGCAGGTCGCTGGCCTCGGTGGCGGACAGCCCGAAGCCCTCCATGAGGGCGTTGGTGCCGCGTATGGACTCGTTCACGTCTGCGCCGAAGGTGTCCGACAGCATGAGTGCGTTGGTGGTGACGGTCTGCAGGTCCTCGTCGGACACGTCGCGAAGGGTGGACTTGCACTGGATCAGCGCATCGTTGACCTCGTCCAGGGACTGGCCCCAGCCACCCTCGTATATGCGCTTGCCTATGCCGCTGAAACGTTCGGCCTCCTCGCCGGACACGCCGAACGCGGCGGCTATGCGGGCGTTGGCCTGCTCGTAGTCGCTGGCCACGCCGAATACGGCCTTGCCGGCGGCCACCACGGGCGCGGTCAGCGTCACCGTGGCGGCCGTGCCGGCCTTCTTGAACGAGGACGACAGCTTCGCGGCCTTCTCGTCGCCCTCGGCTATGTTCTTCCAGGAGATGCCCTGGAGGTCGCGCTCCAGGGCCTTGATGTTCTTGGATACGTCAACGGTGTCGAGCACCGCTTTGATGATGACGTTGCCGTCCATGCTCACCTCGTCGCTCTCATGAGCGCGGCGAACACATCGCGCATCGCCGCGTCGCTTCCTTCCTCAGAGCCGTGTGAGCTGCGGCCTTTGCCGAGTTCGAACGCCTTGTGGGCGGCGTTCCAGGCCTCGACCTCCTGCCTGTTGTATTTGGTTGGCTTCGGCTTGGTCGCCGGGTTGCGGTAGTGGATGGCCGCGCCGAGCGGCGTGTCCTGCGGGCAGCCGCCCACGAGTGCCACGAACTCGGCAAAGCTGATGCGACCGCGCACCTCGTCCCACTCGATGCCGTAGGCCTGGCGGAAGCTGGTGCGTATGCGCGCCGCGTCCTCCTCCAAGTCCCACAGCGGGGTCTCGTGCGGGCGGTCGCCGGTCAGGTCGAGTCCGCACATGTCCCATACCGCCGCGTCGCGCATCCGCACGAACTCGGCGGCGTCGTAGTCGCATGCGCACCACGCGTCCGCCCAGTCCACGAAGAACAGCGCCAGGAACTCGTCCCGGCGCTGGTCGTCGGACTTGCCCTCGTCGGTCAGCACCTCGATGACGCGGATGATCGTGAGCGCGTCGTCGCGCACCAGCACCTCCTCGCCGTTCCACGGGTAGCGCGTGGCGCTCGTGCCGTCGGGCAGCCGCACCCGCTCGGCCGTGAGCGCGGCTGGCAGCATTACTTGCCGCCCTTCTTCTTGCGCTTGGCCTTGGCGCGGCGCTGGGCGCGGTTGAGCGCCTGGACCTGATCGGCGCGCTCGCTGTATGCAAGGCCGCACGCCATCAGCTGCTCGCTGGTCGCGTGGCGCGCCAACATGTTGAGGAACGTGGCGAAGACCTCGCCCAGGATGCGGATGTTCTCCTCGGGCGCGATGGGGCCCTCGTCGCCGCCCATCCACGCGAGCAGCTGCTCCCAGCCCTCGGTGCCGATGAACGCCGAGATGGTGCGCTTCATGAGGCGGGCCTGCGCGGCGTTGGCCTCGGCCGCCTTCTCGGGGGTGTCGGCCTCGCGGGCCATCTGCTCGTTGGCCTGCGCGCGGTCGATGGCGTTGCCGACCTTGGCCAGGTACTCCTCGATGTGCTTGTCGTCGAACCACACGCGGAAGCGCGGCGTGTCGGGGTTCTCCTCGGGGTCCTCGAAGAACACGTCCTCGTACGCGCGGATGTTTTTCAGAAGTTCCATTTGTTGCCCCTTTCGTGAGCGGTGAGCGTCGGGCATAGAAAAGGGGCGCGGGCCGCTCACTAGCCCGCGCCCCCATGTCCAGGAGGTTATGTCTGGTGTCGCCTGCGGCTACTTCGCCGCCACGGTGACCTTCACCTGCGTGCAGATGCTCGGCTTGGACGCGCAGCGCACGGTGATGACCGCCTCGCCTGCGGCTACGCCCGTCACGTTGCCGTCGCTGTCGACGGTGGCCACGTCGGTGTTGCCCGATGCGAAGAAGCACTTGGCGTTCGCCTCGGCGGGCGTGACGGTCGGCGCGAGCTTCATGGACTTGCCCACGGCCGGGCCGGTCAGCGCGGTGCAGGTGACGCCCGTGGGCTGCTTGAGCTTGTTGGCGGGGATGTAGCGCATAGCGCCAGCGCCCGAGATTGTGCAGGAGAACGCGCCGGGGTCGGACGCCGCGCCCTGCTGCGAGCCGACGGTCAGGCCCAGGTAGGTGCAGTCGCCCTCCACCACGTCGCCGTTGGGGTCGGTGTGGCGGAAGTGGCCCGTGCGGCCCTCGCCGGTCTCAAGCGCCAGGCTGGCAACGAAGTCCTGCGCGGGGTCGCCGTAGCAGCGGTCGCCTGTGACCTCGTACTGCGGCTGCACGCTCTTCACCTTGTCGGTGGGAGTGCCGTAGCCGTCGTAGTAGTCCTTGGTCTCGGTGGTCTCGTTGGTGGTCGGCTTCACCTCGGTGATGCCGCGCGAGAAGATGGCCCACGTGGGGCTGGCCGCGTCTGGCGTAGTGTCGATCTCCAGCGCGCTCATGTAGTTGGGCGCGAAGCCCAGGTCTTGGTTCTTTGCCATCGTTATCCCTTCTCTATGGTTATGGTCGCTTTGATTCGGAACTCCCACAGGTACGGCCCGCCCTCCGGCGGCGTTATCTCCTGCGGCTCTGTGTACAGCGCCGCGCTGGTGAAGCCGTAGGAGCCTGTGGGCGAGGACAGGTCGGCCCCGTCCAACGCGTCGGCCAGGTCGTAGGCGTCGCCCATGGCCTTGGCCTCGGAGGTGTCCTTCACGATGACCTGCAGCACGTATCCGACACGGCGGGTGCCGTCCATGTGGCGCACCGCGTCGGCCGTGGGCATGGGCCTCAGCACCACCGCGTCGTCGTGGCCGCGCGATGCTGCCAGGCGGGTGAGGAGCACCGGGCCGTAGCCCAGGGCCTCTATGGCGGCCTTCGCCGCCTCCATCACGTCCGGGGCCATGTCACGCCCCCTCGGTCAGGAGATCGACGGCCAGGCGCTCCCAGTCCTCGCCGTGCGCTTCCTTCGCGGCCTTCGGCCAGTCGGCCTTGGCCCTCGGGTTCTTGCCGTGCTTGATGGAGCTGTCGGGCAGGTCGCGCACGTAGGCGGCGTAGTCGGCGTCCCATATGACGAGGCCCTGCCTGAAGTCGGAGGCGGCCTGCATGGAGTTGTGCATGCGCTTGGTGTCCTCTGGCGTGAACGCGTTCATGTCCTCGGCCACGCTCATGGCGAACTTCACCTGCTTGGCCTCCAGCTCCTTCGCGCTGAAACGCTTCATGAGCTTGGTCAGGTCGACCGTGACTGCTGCGGGCATGGCTACCTCACCTCCAGTTCCCAGTGGTGGGGACGGGTGCCGAACGCGCGGCGGGGCGTGCACCTCGCCACGTTCATCCACTCGCCCCCGTCGATGCTCACGCGGCTGCCCACGGGCACGTCGAACATGCCAGGGCTGTCCGCGCCGTCTGCTATCACGAGGCCCTGCGCGCCGTCGCCCAGGGCGTACTCGCGCACGAGCCACGCCGAGACGGGCTCGAAGCGCACGCGGCGCACCTCGACGGGCTGCTCGAACTCGCCGCCGTAGCCGCCCTCCCTGGGCACCTTGACGGACATGGTGGAGGGCCGCGCCGAGCGCGGCACCCGCATCATCTGGTACCCCCGATGCCCGCGTAGAGCAGCGGCGTTCCAAGCAGCTCGCGGCGGACGGCGGCCTCCATGTCGCTGCGGTAGGTGCTGGCCCCTTCGGTACCGGGGTTCCACGAGAACGAGCCGACGGTAAAGCCGCCGCCCTCCATGATGCCGCCCGAGCATCCGTATGCGGCGTCGACCTCGCAGGCCGCCATGACCGAGCGCGCCCACTCCTCGGAGCCGTCCGGCTCGTTGGGGAAGATCAGGTCGCGCACGGCTGCCGTGGCGTGGGGGAGCGCCGCCTTGAACTCCTCGGCGGACAGCTCCCCGCGCCCGGCTGCCAGGTAGTCCTCGTGGGTCGGGGCTCTAGTTTCCATCGTCCTCGGCCGCCTCGGGCTTTTCCGCCTTGCCCTTGGCGGGCTGCTCGTCTGCGGCCTTCGCCTCGGGCTTTTCCGCCTTGCCCTTGGCGGGCTTGGCCTTCTTCGGGGCCTCCTTCTCGAAGGCCAGTCCAACGGTGCGCATGTCGCGCCTCCTTCCTACGCGGCCTTCATGCCTGCGGTGATGTAGTGCGCCAGGTTCTCGCGGACGCCGCACACGCCGTACTTGCGGTACTTGAACAGGTGGCCGAAGCCCTGCTGGTTGTCTTCTGCGTCGATGACCTTGCCGTGCGCGAAGTTCCAGCGCAGCACCACGGCGTCCTTGTGGACGATTAGGAAGTTCATGTCCACCGCGCCGGTGCCCTTCTTGTAGTGGCCGATCTCCTCGTCCTTGGTGGTGCCGTCCAAAAGGTCGATGGCGCTGTAGAAGCGGGACTGCGGCACCTTCACGATGGAGGAGAAGCCGTCCAGCGCCTCTCGGGACTTGGTGGTGTCCAGGTCCTTCACCATACCCAGCAGGGTGGGGGTGATGAACAGCACGCGGCCCTCTTCCGGCACCTCCTTCTCGTCCATGTCGCACATGGCGGCGTTCAGGCCCTTGAGCATGTCCGCGCCGTCGGAGTAGGTCTTCTGCTCCTTGGTGATGCCGGTGCCTGCGCACAGCGTGGAGAACACGAACGCGTCTCCCTCGGGCACCACCTTGGTGCGGTTGAAGTGCGCGGCGGCGTTGCCGAACGCCAGATTGAAGGACTGGGCGTCCACTTTCTGGTCGATTTCCAGGATGGTGCCGCGGTCGTAGTTGGCGCTGATGGGCTTCCAAGTCAGGGACGCGCCGCTGTTCTGCGGCAGTCGCCCGTTGGCCTGCACGTCGCCCAGGCCACCCATGGAGTAGACGGGATAGTAGAACTCGCCCAGCTGCTCCATCTGCGCGATGTTGCCCTGCGGCGCGGCGCTCTCAAGCACTGCGGTCAGGGATTCCTTGCGGTACGCCTCCATGAGCACGTTCTCGTAGCCCTTGGGCAGTTCGATGCTGTTTGGCATGATTTACTCCTTTGAAGATTCGTCGGTGAGTCCGAAAGCTGCGCGGAAGTCGGCCAGGCCGTCGGAGCCTGCGCCGCCCTTGGGGTCGCCGCCCGCGCTCTCGCGGGGCTGGTCGGTGAACATGTAGGCGTTATCCTTCTTCAGGGCCTCGAAGTCGATGCCCGTGAGGTTGCCCTGCTCGTCCAGCTTCGCGTCAGCGATGTTCGGGATGATCGCGCGCGCCGCCTTGGCGTTGCGCACCCCCATCTGCGCCAGCTTGGTGTCGATGGCGAAGTCGCGGCGCATGTCGGCCTCGCGCTTCTCGGCGTCGGCCTTGTACGCCTCGTTGTCGGCCTTGGCCTTGTCGAGCGCGGCCTGCAGCTCCTCGGCGTTGCCCGCCTTGGAGGTGAACTCCTCGATCTGCTTGTCGCGCTGCTCCAGCTCGGCCTTGAGGGCCTTCACCTGCTCCTGGTACTCGTCGGTTTCGCGCTTGTACTTCGCGTAGGACACGACCTCCTTCTGGGGCTCGGTCTGTTGGCCTTCGCCGCCCTCGTTTCCCTGGGGCTTGTTGTCTTCAGCCATCGCTTGCTCCTTCCGTGTTTGGTTGTCGCGCTTCCCTGCGCGCTTGGATGGCCCGCCGTTGTCGCCGCGGTCGCGTGCGGGGCATGTTGTCGCCGCCCCATCGCGTGACCGCATCTTCCCCGAGGTGTCGCCAGGCAAAAGAAAAGGCCGCCCGTGATGGGCGGCCTTGATGCCGTGCGTCTACTCGGTTGTCGCTTGGTCTACTTCATTAGCCCCGCGTCGCGCAGCACCTTGCGGGACTTGGCGAAAAGCTCCTCGCGCTCTTCTTTGGTCAGCTTTTCGGCGGCTTTCGACTCGGAGGCGCTGTCGTCTATGACGAGCACCCAGTCCTCTGGCGTCACTTCTTTTTTGTCAGCCTGAACCATTTCGCTTCCTCGTTTCGCTCGTAGAGCATTTCGGTGGCAAGCTGGTCGATAACATCGCCGCCCGCGTTCGGGCACTCTCTTTTCGCCAGCTCTCGCAGCTCCTCGTACGCTTGCACGACGCTGCGGTCGTTCACCTTGATTTCGTAGATTGTACCATCGTGGCACGCCACCACCGAGCTGCGCACCCAGTCGTTTTCCGCCACCGTTCGAATGTCGGTCCACGACGGCGGCGAGCTCATGGGGTGGTTGTGGATCAGCACCACGCCGCCCTTGGTGTGCCTGCACGCCTCCACCTGCTTGGCGGTCAGGCCGCACGCCTGGCTCTTCAGGCCGTGCCCGAAGGTGTCGGTGACGCGCTCGCCCTTCTTCCACGACACGACGGACATGCGTTCGTAGCCCGTGCCGTCGCGGTCGCGCAGGATGCGGCGGCTCTCGGCGTACACGGCCTCGCTTGCGCGCTTCGGGATGGGAAGGGACGCCACCTTGTCGTGGTAGGCCCTGCCGTTCACGGCGCGGCGGCTCACGTCTGCGGCGGTGCCCGCGCCCTTGCCCGGCATGAACTTCTCGCGCACCCAGGTCTTGTCCGTGGCAAGCGGGTAGATGCGTTCCTTCGATTCCACGGCGGCCTCGCGCGTGCGCTCGCGGGACAGGTAGGGATGGGCGGCTATGTGCTCGCGCTGGCGCTTCTGCAGCTTGCCCAGGCGCAGGCGCTCCTTGGTGTTGTCGAGCCCGGCGGCCTCCAGGGCCGTTGCCTCGCGCTTGGCGGCGCGTATGCCGCGCTCAAGCTCGCGCTGCTTCTGCTCTGCCTGGTATCGCTCCTCGCGCTTCTCGTCGCCGCCATCTGGATCGCGCTCGTACCGCAGCTGCTGGCCCTCCACGTAGATGCCGAAGTCGTGCTTGCAGTTCGCGCCGCACAGGCCATCGACAGAGCCGTAGCCCGTCTCGCGGTAGAACGGCGGGTACTTCTTGGACTTGCCCGACAGACTGAACACGCGGCCCTGCCACTTGGCGTGGCTCTCGCGCGCCCCGCCGTGCGAGGAGGTCTGCACGAGGTCGTGCCCGGTCTCTTCAAGCAGCTCCAGCGTGTTGCGGCTGCCGGCCTGCACCGCCTGCGTGCGAATGTGGCGGCGCATGGCCACGTCGGGCTGCGCCCACGCCCCGCTCTTGTAGTCCACGACGGACACGCCGCGCCGCGCCAGCTTCAGCACAGCCTCGCGGGTGGCCTGCTCGTAGCCCGCCATGCCCGAGTTCACCCGAGCCACGGCCTGCGCCACGACTTCGAGGTAGGCGCGCTGCACGTTGGCGGGCATCTTCAGGTTGTCGCGGCTCACGACGTCCTGCACTCCCGCCGCCGTGGCCCGCGCTGAGTTGTGCAGCCTCCACTGCATCGTCTTGGACAGCGCGCCCATGGCCGTGCCCAGCATGGCCAGGTCGGCCTCGGCGCTCTTGGCCACGGCCTCGGCCGCAGCCTTGGCAGCCTCGCGCGCGGCTCTGCGGCCCTCCTCGTTCATGGCCTTCTGCACGTCCTTGGCGGCAAGCGCCGCCTTGCGGGCGGCCTGCGAGTAGGCGCTGTCGCCCTCGAAGTCGATGGAGCCTATGAGCGCGGCGTAGATGCACACCAGGCGTAGGGCGTATTCGTCCATGGCCCCCTGCGCTGCGTCGGTGAAGTGCTCTATGTAGTCCGGCCCCAGCATCAGGCGCGCCCGTCGCCCAGCATGTCGACCGCGCCGCCCTGCTGCTCGGGCACGTTGGCCTTGGCCTCGTTGCTGGTCTCGCCGTAGAAGCGGCGGCGGTACTCCCACGGGGCCATGATGCCCGCACCGACCTCGCTCATGGCCATCTCGCGCGCGCTCTGCGTGTCGCTGATGATGGAGTCGTCGAAGTCCACGGTGACGTCGCCGTAGGGCACGGCCTCGCCCTTGATGCTGCGGCACGCGTCGGCCATGCCGTTCACGAGGCGCACGATGGACTTGCGCAGGGCGTTCTCGTGCCGGTGGATGGATCGCATCAGCTGCGAGTTGTCGGCCGCCACCTCCTTGGCGGTCTTCAGGCCCGTGTGCGACTCCCAGGAGAAGTAGCCGTTGCCGAAGCCGCACGCCACCGACAGCAGGCGCAGGCCCGTGTTGATGGCGCTGGCGTTCTCGTCGGCCTTGAGGTCGCTCTGAACGGTCTGAATCTTCGCCGAGCCCTCGTCGCCGGGGTTCATGCTGAAGATGGTGTCGTCGGCCTCGCCGAAGGCGTAGTACGTTTTCGTGAGGCTGCCGTCCGGCCCCTTGTCGGTCTTGGACTCTATGAGGGTCTTGTCCACGAACGTGCGCGGGCGGCCCACGCGAATGTGGTCGAGCAGGGAGGTGGCGGCCTCGTCGACCACCTTCATGGCCCCCACGGCGTTGCAGTACACGCTCGCGCCCATCGCGCAGTAGTCGTAGAAGCGGTTCGACACGGCGGGGCGCACCAGCGCGAAAAGCGGGCGGGTGCAGCGCGTGTCCATGTCGGCGCTGATGCCCTCGACCGTCACCTGCTTGTGCGTGCGGGTGTCGAACAGCTGCGTGAGGATGTGGTAGGTGCCGCCCTTGAGCACGTGGGCCTGGCACTGGTCGTAGTCGCGCCCGGCGACCTCCACGCGGCCCACGAACGCGCACTGCGTGCAGTCGTCGGCGCTCCACGTGAGCGGGACTATCTGCGTGGCGTCGTAGCGCACGATGCGCAGCTCGGCGTCGGGCGTGTAGGCGCTGTCGGTCACCCCTCGCGGCTCGATGACCCACGCGCCGGTCCCCATGGCGAACGCACGTGCTATGAAGTCGGCGTTGTCCATGGCGAACGAGGAGGGCGCGCCGCTGTCCTCCGTGGGCTGCTGCGCCGGCGCGTTGCCCTCCGTCGCCTCCTGGCCGTCCCCGCCCGTTGTCGTGGGGTTGGCGAAATATCGCGCCATCCACGCGCGGCGCTCGTCGCTCGTGCTGGAGATGATCGTGCTCTCGTTCATGAGCAGACTGGCCCACTCGTCGGCCACGAGCGCCGCCGGGTGCAGGCTGGCGCGCTCGCGCTTGTACACGCGGAAGCCGCGCCGCTCGCTGTAGTGGTACCAGCCGTTGTCCGCCGCGAACCAGCCGAACCAGACGCCCACCATGCCCTGCATGCGGGTGTCCGGCTGGTATCCCATGCGGCGCAGCCACGCCTCGGCGTAGCCCGTGTTGCCTCGCTTCTCCATCAGAGGTTGCTCCTTATCCACAGTCCTGCGGCGTAGCCCGCCGCGTCTATCGCGTCGTCGTTCACCTTCGGCAGTGTCTCGGTTATGTCGCCCTGCCCGTTCGACACGTACTCGAACTCGGGGAACTCCTTGGCGGCGAGCGGGCAGCGGTCGGGGTCGATGACTATGCGCGTAAGGTTCTGCATCCACCTGATGCGGCTCTTGGGCGCGTTCAGGCCCTGCTTGAGCGACTTCTGCGCGCCGATGCCCTGCTCCTGGTAGTAGAGGATCATGCCGCGCGCCGCGCTGTCGCACCACACGTCGGCGGCGGGGTCCTCGGCCGCCTGCAGCTTGGCCGCCACCAGCTCGGCGGTCTTGACGTCGATGGCCTCGGTTCCCTGGCGGCTCTCCTCGTCCAGCAGGTACAGCACGCGCTCGTTCTCGTCGTAACCCGCCTCTATGAACACCCACGGGTGGACGCTGCCCGCGTCCACGCCGAACGAGCGCAGCGAGATGGACGCGCGCTCCTCGTCCGTTATGGGGCGTATGTCCAGCAGCTTGTCGGGGAACACCTCGGAGCCCGTGCCGATGACCTCGCCGAGCCATTGCCAGCGGTAGGACTCGGGCGTCTTGCGGCGGCTGCGCTCGGCCTCCGCCAGCGCGGCGGCGCTTATCCACTCGGGGTGCTCGTCTATGACGTCCAGGTACGTGGTGTGGCATATGAAGCGCCCGTCCTCGCCCGGGTGGGCCTCCAGGTCGCGCGCCTCCTTATTCACCCAGTTGCGAGCCGAGCGGGGAGGGTTGTAGCTGTAGAACACCCAGAACATGTCGCCGCCGCGCAGGAACGTGGCCAGCACGCTGCGCACCTCGTCCATGCCGTCGAACTCGTCTACCTCCTCGAACCACACCACGGCGCAGTAGCCGGTGCGGAACTTCGCGGACTTCAGCTTCTTCGGCTTGTCGCATCCCACAAAGCGTATGACCTGCCCGGTGGGGCAGTACGTCACCTCCATGGGGGACAGGCCGAAGTCGAACAGGCGGGCCACGCCCAGCACGTCGCACGCCCAGCCTATCTGCTCGTACACGGACGTGCGCAGCGTGTTGCCGACCTTGCGCAGCACGACGGCGTTGGCCTCCGGGTTGAGCATGATCAGCAGCACGATGGCGATGGAGATGAACGACGACTTGGTGGAGTTGCGCCCGCCCTTGAACCAGTAGTGCGTGAACTCGTGCGATTTGATGGAGCGCCACACGCCGGCGAACACGGTTGCCACGACGTCCGAGAGCCTAACCGAGGTCGTCAACGATGGTCACCCCCGCCTCCGCCATGGCGGCCTTCGCGCCGTCCACGCCGAACATATCGTTGAGCAGCTTCACGCTCTCGGTTATGGCCAGGCGCGCGTCGCCGTTGATGCTGCCCTCGGCCGCCTGGCGGCGGAAGATGGGCAGCGCGCCGTCCAGCACCTCGAACAGCGGGGCGGCGGCGTCCTGCAGCTCCCAGCGGCAGTCTTTGGCGGCCGCGTCTCGGATTTCCTGGATTCTGTGCGCGATTCGTGGGTCGCGCATCAGCTTGGAGGCGGCGCAGCTTATCGAGTTGTAGTTCATCCGCTTGCAGTCGTAGGCCGCGCGGTACGCGTCCTGCTGCTTGGCGCGGGGCTTGGCCATCTCGCGGGCGAACGCCTCCTGCTTCGCCGTGAGCGGCTTGTCCTTCTTGGGCACCTGCGGCCTCCTTCCTGATTAGTTTCGCGCTAGCCAAGCGACGCGATCACATCGCGCTCGCGCGGCGAAAGCGCGAAACGCTCTGCGGCTGCACGCTCTGCGGCTGCACGCTCTGCGGCTGCACGCTCTGCGGCTGCACGCT
>CABUWD010000003.1 GCA_902495155.1 uncultured Collinsella sp. | reverse complement strand
GGCCTGAACAATCGTCAATATCGGTCGGAGGGGTGGCTTTGTAAAGCCGTTTGTCTCCACCCGCGTAGCGGGTGGTTTAAAGCTGGCCGCTGCGCGGCCAGCAGACTAAAGTCTTGAAAGCAAAGAGGCCCATCACCGTAAGCGGTGACGGGCCTCAACGGCACGGTTTGCGCGCTGGCTCGAGCTAAGCGCTCTATTTACCCAGCTTAGCCTTAACCAGGCCGACCACGGTCGGGATAATCGACACGGCGACAATGCCGATAATCAGCAGCTCAAAGTGCTCCTGCACAAAGGGAATGCCGCCAAAGAAGTAGCCCAGCAGCGTAAAGACCGTCGACCAGGTAATGCCGCCCAGCACGTTAAAGACGACAAAGTTGCGCCAGTGCATGCCGCCCATGCCGGCGATAAAGGGCACGAAGGTGCGGATAAACGGGAAGAAGCGACCCAAGAAGATTGCCAGGTGACCCCACTTGTCCAAGAAGTCCTCGGACTTTTTAATGCGCTCGGGCGTCATGGCCTTCACCTTGCCCGAGGCGATGATCTTGCGGCCAAAGAAGTGACCGATCATAAAGTTGCACTGATCGCCCAGGATGGCTGCGGCCCATGCGGTGGCCAGAAGCGCCACGATGTTAAAGCCGCCGTTATGGGCAAAGAAGCCCGAGGCAAACAGCAGCGAATCGCCGGGAAGGAACGGGAAGAACACCACGCCCGTCTCGATAAAGATGATCAGGAACACGCAGCCGTAGGCCATAAGCGGGCCGGCGGCGATCCAGCTGGCAATCGCGGTGCGCGGGTCTTTAAGCAGCTCGGCGATAAAATTGATGAAACCCATGAAGTAAAACCTCTCAGTTGTGGGCGCGGACACGTCCAAGTTGACCAGTATACGGTTGCGGCGTGAGCACGGGCCAAACCCCTCAAAAGCCTTACTCCATTACCAGCAAGTTTGCATAACTGACACCTGTCACGCAAAGCCGTCAAGATTGTTCTTCCTAATCCCTAGCGAATCGCTATACTTTATTGAATCGCATTGCCATGGCGCTAAGGGAGGGCGGCCGGTGAGCTTTATCAATACCATTCGCGAGGACATCAAGACCGTCCAGGCGCAGGACCCCGCCGCGCAAAACGGTCTGGTCATCTTCCTTTCCTATCCTGGCCTGCACGCCAAGTGGAACCACGTGCCCGAGCACTGGCTCTGGGAGCACGGTCATCGCTCACTCGCCCGTGTGCTCTCGCAAATCACCCGCCACATCACCGGCGTCGAGATTCATCCCGCTGCACAGATCGGCAAGCACTTCTTTATCGACCACGCCATGGGCGTCGTCATCGGCGAAACCACCGTCGTGGGCGACAACTGCGTGCTCTACCAGGGCGTCACGCTCGGCGGCACCGGCAACGAGACCGGCAAGCGCCACCCCACCCTGGGCAACAACGTTACCGTGGGCACGGGCGCCAAGGTGCTCGGCAACATTCGCATCGGCAACAACGTCAAGATCGGCGGCAATTCGGTTGTCGTCAAGGACGTGCCCGACAACTGCACCGTCGTGGGCGTGCCGGGACGCATCATCAAGCGCAACGGCTGCCGCGTGTTCGAGGAGAGCTTCGATGCCAAGCAGCATCGCGAGTACATGCCCGATGACGCCGCCGAACAGTCCGCGCTCAACCGTCAGGGCATCACCGAGAACGCCCGCCGCGTCAAGGAACTCGAGCGAGAGGTGGCCGAGCTCAACGCCCTCGTCGCCAAGCTCGTGGACGAACGCTAGAAGCGGACGGTCACCGACAACATTGACGCCAGCGCAAAGGCGCGCCAGGGAATTCATCCCCGGCGCGCCTTATTTGTGATGTGACATGTGGGACTGTCCCTTTGTCACATTATGCGAACTGACTCAGATAGAGGTCGGCGTAGGCACCCTCGGCAGCCAACAGCTCCTTATGCGTGCCCTGCTCGATAATGTTGCCGTGGTCCATGACCAGAATCAGATCGGCATCCACGATCGTCGACAGGCGATGCGCGATCACAAAGCTCGTGCGCCCGCGCATAAGCGCGTCCATGGCACGGCCGATGGCAAGCTCGGTACGCGTATCCACGCTCGACGTCGCCTCGTCCAGGATGAGAATCGCCGGGTTGTTGAGCAGCACGCGTGCGATGGTCAGCAGCTGACGTTGGCCCTGGCTGATACTTTCGGCATCGTTGGCCACGTGCGTGTCGTAGCCCTGCGGCATGGTACGCACAAAGAAATCGACCTGCGCGGCGCGGGCGGCGGCCACGATCTCGTCGCGCGTTGCCTCGGGGCAGCCGTAGGCGATATTCTCGGCAATCGTGCCGTCGAACAGCCAGGCGTCCTGCAACACCATGCCAAACTGCTGGCGCAGCTCGCCACGATCCATGCGGCTCGTATCTACGCCGTCGAGCGTAATGCGGCCGCCGTCGATCTCGTAAAAGCGCATGAGCAGGTTGATGAGCGTGGTCTTGCCCGCGCCCGTGGTTCCCACCACGGCGATCTTCTGGCCCGGCTCGGCGGTGAACGACACGTCGCGCATAAGCGGCTTTTCGGGCGTGTAGCCAAAGCGCACATGCTCAAAGGCGACGCGGCCCTCCACGCGACCCGGTAGCTTGGCGGCCTCGCCCGGCTGCGGATCAGCCTCCATCTCGGGCTCATCGAGCAGGTCGAACACGCGCTCCGCACTCGCCAGCGCGCTCTGCAGCGAGTTGAAGGTAAACGACAGCTGCGTCATGGGCTCGGATGCCTCGTAGATAAACTGGAAGAACGCCTGGAACACGCCGACGGTCATATGGCCGGCAACCAGCATGCTGCAGCCCACAATCGCAATCACGATCTGTGCCAGGCGGCCGATAAAGCGCACCGCGGGGCCGACGGCGTTAATCATAAAGTCGGCCTTGGCACTCACGCGTGCCAGCTCGCCCGAGGCCTGGTGCACCTCGGCAGAACTCTGACGCTCGCGGTTAAACGCGCGAATCACCAGACGACCCGAATAGCCTTCCTCGACTGCACTCGTAATCTTGGACACCCACTCCTGGCGCTCGCCGGTTACGTCATGCGTACGGCGCGAGACCACCTTGGTCACCAGCAGCGACAACGCCGTAAAGAACAAAAAGACCAGCGTAAGTGGCACACTGAACACAAACATCACGCCCACAGCGCCCACTACCGTACCAATCGACACCAGCAGCTGCAGCAAGCCGCGCTGCATGCTCTCGGACATCTTGTCCAAGTCATTGGTCGCGCGGCTGACGACCTCGCCGGGACGATGTGCGTCAAAATAGGCGAGCGGCAGACGATTGAGCTTTTGAGCGATGCGGTTGCGCAGACGCAGGTTGAGGCGTTCGGCCACGCTCGACATCAAAAAGCTCTGGAGCGCGTAGAACGAGGCAGCGGCCGTCCAGATCATAAAGTAGATGAAGATGGTCCTGCCGCAGTTCTCCCAGGTGATGTTGAAGGTGGTGTCGTTGGCAAACGCCACCTGAATGTGGCCCCACAGCTCATCGATCACGCGGGCGCTATATGCCGGCGCAGCGGTGTTAAAGATGGCATAGAACACAATGCTCGCGAACACGATATAGAAGCGCCAGTGGTCGCCGGCAGCCTCGCTCCACAGGCGACGCACCGTCGCCCAGGTATCCCGAGGCGTCTCGTCCTCGTCGCCATCGTCCACGTCGCGCATGCGTTCCGCCTCGGCTCGGGCGCGCTCATCCTCCGCGCGCTCGTTTTCCTCATAGAGCGCCTGGCGGCGAGCCTCGCGCGCGGCTGCGGCCTTGGCGGCTTCATCCAGCTCGGGCGCTACGACAGCCTGGTCGACCGTTTTATCGGCAGCGTCCGCAGCGACGGCATCGACAAGGCCGCCTTGTTTCCTGAGCTCCTCGGTCATGCTACTCACCTCCCTTCATTTGCGATTCCGCGATGGCGCGGTACACCTCGCAGGTTTCCATAAGCTCGCCATGCGTGCCCAGGCCCACAACCTCACCGTCCTTGAGCACGACGATCTGATCGGCGTGCAAGATCGTCGAGATGCGCTGCGCGATGATGAGCACCGCAGCGTCACGCGTCTCGTCTTGCAACGCATGGCGCAGGGCGGCATCGGTCTTAAAGTCCAGGGCCGAGAAACTGTCATCGAAGATATATAGATCGGCATGCTTCATGAGCGCACGGGCGATGGCCAGACGCTGGCGCTGGCCGCCCGAAAAGTTCGTGCCGCCCTGCGCCACCGGGGTATCGAGCCCCTGGGGCTGGTCGAGCACAAAGGTGCTCTGGGCAACCTGGAGCGCATGAAGCATGTCGGCCTCAGTCGCGTCTTCGTTGCCAAAGCGCAGGTTGCTCGCCACCGTACCCGAGAACAGCCATGCCTTCTGCGGCACATAGGCGATACGCCCGCGGATGTCGTCTTGCGAAAGGTCGCGCAGATCGGCGCCGTCCAGGCGAATGGCGCCCTTGGTGGCATCGTGGAAGCGCAGTAAGAGCTTGGCCACCGTCGATTTGCCCGAGCCCGTCGAGCCGACGATAGCGGTCGTCTGACCGCGGCGACAGGTAAAGTTCAGATCGCACAGCGTGTCCTCGTCGGCGTCGTCGAAACGAAACGACACGTGATCGAACGCGGCGACCGCGTCGGCACTGTCAACAGGCTCCGCCGCGCACGTATCCAGCGTGCGCTTGCCGTCCACAATGCTCGGCTCAATCTCCAACACCTGTTGCGCGCGGTTGAGGCACGCCGCAGCGCGCGGAAGCGTCAGAATCACCATCTGCGCCATCATCACAAAGAACAGAATCAGGATCGCGTACTCCAGCACCGCCGAGATGCTCGCGATCTGCATCGCATGGGCGCCCACCCGGTTACCGCCCACCCACAGCACCGCTACCTCGGCGATGTTCATCAAAAAGAAGCTGGAGCTGTCGAGCCCCACAAACAGGTGGTTGACCTTAATGGCGTTGTCCGCGTAATCGCTAAATACCTCGTCCAGGCGCTGCTCCTCGTGGCGCTCCTTATTGAAAGCGCGGATGACGCGAACGCCCACGATGTTCTCACGCAGCACCACGTTCATACGGTCGATAAAGCTCTGAAGGCGCATAAAAATCGGCGCGGCGTTAGCCACCGTAAAGACCGCCGCCACCAGCACGATCGCAACTACCACGCCCAACAGCGTTCCCATAGCGGGATCGATGAACCAAGCAAAAATGATGCCCGCGACGGCCAAGAACGGCACCGGCAGCACCAGCTGAATCGTCTGCAGGATAGCCTGCTGAATCACGTTGATGTCGTTGAGCGAGCGTGTGATCATCGATCCCGTGCCAAAACGCTCAAAGTCGCTGGCAGCGAGCTCGAGCGATTTGTCGTACACGGCATTGCGGATATCGCAGGCCACGTTGGCGGCCAGGCGCGCCGAAAGATAGCAGCCCAGCACCGTGCCGCCGCTAGCCATGCTGGTCGCGATAAACATGTATAGGCCGTTGCGTAAAATGTAGTCGACATCGCCCGTGGTAATACCGGTGTTGACCATGTTCGCCAGCATCGTGGGAACCAACAGCGTACCGACGTTATCCACCAGCAGCACCAGCAGCGTCACTGCGACAAGCCCTCGATAGGGCTTCAAAAACCTCATTAGCAGTCGCACGACTCCCCCTCACGTCGATCTTGCATCTGACTTTCGGCTGCCACCTGCTGTTTAAATGTCTCGCACTCGTCGCCGAGCACCTGAGAGAATTTGCCGATCAAGCGCATTATCTCGCGCTGCTCACATGGCTCGAGGGCATCGAAGGCTCTCTGCTCGGCCCCTTGCGCCGGCAGCGCATAACGCTCGGCAAATCGCCTGCCCTCTTCGGTCAGGCTTACAACCTTGTTCTTGCGACTGCCTTCGGCAAACTCCAGCGTGGCGAAACCCCGCGCCGTCAAGGTTTTAATGGCCGAGTTGATCGTCTGTTTGCTATAGAACCATTCGCTTGTCAGACGACTCACAGCGACGCTGCCGCCCGCCGTGCTGGTGTCGACGAGCATCCAATAGGCGCAGTCCGAAAGGCCGCAGGCGCGTGAGAACTCCGAATAGATATGATCGAGTCCATTGAGCATCCGGTCGAAATCGACCAGCGTAACCGCGCTATTCATCTATCCCACCATTCGATTGTCCGAGTTTTGACCAATTTGTATTTCTAGATTAGTCCGAGTTTTGACTATCGTCAATAAGCTCGACATATATGGTCGGCTCTACATTGCATATCGATAGAAAAAGACCGCCGGCGCGGGGGCGGCGCCGGCGGTCACGCGAAAATAGCGATGTATTTGCCCGTTAGGCAGCGACGGCCTCGTAGACCGTTGCGCCCGCAAAGCTGTCGTGCAGGCTCTTGCCGCAGATCCAAGGCAGCTCGACGACCTCGCAGACCGTGTTGACCAGCTCGGAGCAATCAGTAAAGTGACCCTTATCGTTGAGGGTCTCGCAATCCTGAACACGCCAATAGCCATCGGTGTGCGTGATGTAGTACTCGTGATCGTTGATCGACACGAAAGCGCGCGTCTTGGAACGCAGCAGCATCAGAAATCCTTCGAAATCGGTCTCGACGACATCTCCAGCCTGGAACATGATGTTACCTCCTGGCCCGGCGCCACCACGGCGCATTGATAAACGTTGGTACTCCTTTAGTAAAACCTTTATCAGAGGTTATGCGTTCGTCATTTAGGCAAGTGGTAAAAAACCGCAGGGTAGACGGGATAAAACGTTTAACCATCCCATTTGTTTGTCACATTCTGAAGGTACTTTTATGCAAACCTACTTTCCCAATTGGAATCTATCCTTTTGGCCGGGCAATTGACCGCCTATCGTTTAAGCCCGACGGGTATGAACGGGGCATCTGCAACGCCACCGCAAGGAGACACCATGGAGACTATCGAAGCACTCATTCACCGCCGCAGCTGCCGCAACTACAGCGATCGTCCCGTCGAGGCCGAAAAGCTTGCACGTATTATCGAAGCCGGCCAATATGCACCGAGCGGCATGGGCCGCCAGCCGGTGACGTTTGTCGCCGTCACCGACCCCGCGACCGTCGAGCGTCTCTCACAGCTCAACGCCCAGGTCATGGACAGCAACAGCGACCCCTTCTATGGCGCCAAGACCGTTGTGGTGGTGCTGGTTGACCGCAGCGTGCCCACACATCTGGAAGACGGCTCGCTCGCCATGGGCAACTTGCTCAACGCCGCCTATGCACTGGGTGTCGATTCGTGCTGGATTCATCGCGCGCATGAGGTCTTTGACTCGCCCGAGGGCCTGGAGCTGCTGGCCAGCTGGGGCCTGCCCGCCGACGGCAGCCTGCGCGGCGTCGGCCACTGCATTCTGGGCTATGCCGAAGACGCGCTTCCCGAGGCAAAGCCGCGCCGCGACAACGTCGTCTACGTAAGGTAACCCAGGAGCGTCAGCGGGGGTAGCTAATTTTGGACGGGGCTATTTTAGCTACCCCACTCGCAACTTATATTGACGTCGCCGTTGTCGTCGTTTCGTTCGTGTGAGTCGTTTCGGCTTCGCTGCCTTGTTCGTCCTCGTCCTTTTGCGCATCGGCGATGGTGGAGGCCGCCGCGACGATACCGCGCTGGGGCGCAACGCCCGTCTGGGTCTGTGCGCCCTCGACAACTTCTGTGCCTGCATGCGCGAGCTCGGGCGATTTAAACATTGCGTCCAAGTTGGCGCCACCGCCGGCATATCCGAGCGCAGCGAGCGCGATGACGATCACTGCAACGGCGGCCACGATCGGCACGTAGCGATGCCAGCCGGCGGGATTGAGCCCGCTGCGGCGAGCCGCCCCGCGGCTGATGTAACCAAGCGTGCCGTCGTGCTTGAGCTTTGAGCCCACCACGCGTTTGCGGCCCCACAACGAGGACTCTGCCTGCATGGCCAAGCGGGCGCTTGCCGAAGGATAGCCGTATTTAGTGCGCTTGAACGAGCCATCAAACCCCGAGGCGTGTTTACCCCACGTCACCGATGTCGTGCGTCGGTTGACCGGCGCGGCACTCCGCCTTCTGCGGCTTGGTTTTGAAGTCTCAGCCATATGCCCTCGCACGCCGTAACCAAATCGAAACAATAACGCTTTGGACTGTAGCACACGCGTCGCGCGCGGTCACGGGCGCCTCGCTCAACGGTCATCGTCCTTCAGCAAGCGCCACAGCGTTGTACGGCTTATACCCAGCACCTCTGCCGCACGAGTCCGGTTGCCGTGGAGATGGTCTACAACCAGATGCGCGATATCTCGCTCGGTATCGGCCAGCGGTCGCAGGATATACAGGTCACTTTCGAGCGTCGGGGCGCCAAAGGTTGCGGTCTTAATCACGTCCTCTTGGGCGAGCACTTCCTCCGCCACAGCGCGGTCCACCGTGCCCGCCCCCACCAATATATACAGTCGTTCCGAGACCTCGCGGAGCTGCAGATAGTTGCGCGGCCAGCGGTAAGCATCGAGCGTCTTCGTCGCCGCGGCAGGCAGCGCGGGCGTTGCCGTCCCAAATGCATCAGCGAGATATTCCAAATAGCGCGCAACCTTCGTCGACGCGGCTCCCTGCTCGGCGATTGCCGGCGCCACGCTCACCGCACAGGCGAAGCGCTCGGTCACAAAGGCGGCTTGATCACTTTCGCTGCCGCCCGGCATGTCATTCGCCGTCAGCACCACATGGCAGCGCGTCGCCAACGCGGTGTCGGCCATCGTGGAGACCAGCTCGCGGAGGCGCTGGGGGCCAACCGCGTTCCAGCCCTCAATGCAAAGGGTCAGCCCTGTTTGGAACAACGGCGATTCGGCGCTTTTGAGCACGTGGCGCCAACCGCGCTCGGTAAGCTCATCGAGCGCAACGGAAACAAAGGGCTGATCGGCAAAAGGACCGTCCAGATAGAGGCGCTTGGCGATCTCGACCTGACCCGCTCCCAGCTCGCCCTCGAGCATAAGGGGCACCCCGCGCGCATAGCTCCCGGCAACCGGCGCAGCCACCGCAGCGGCACCCTCAACGATGCCGTACGCGCTCGATTCGTAGCGGGCCTCAACTTCGTCGGCGTTGAGCCACTCGATGCCCGCATGCGCCGCGGCGCCGCGCACCTCGCGGACCACGACGACCCAAAGGCCCCCGCCCTCTTTGTCGGTGGGGCGAACGGTCAGGCTCAGGCGCGTACCCGCACGCCCCATAACCAGACGCGCGCCGTCTCCTATACGGTCGAGGCGCTCAGCGACAAAAGCCGCCACATCCCGCTCGAGCGCCGCGTCATTCATGGTCGAGATCGCGACGTCCCCACGCGCATCGATTGCCAATGCCGAGGCCCCGGCAGCAGCCAGGGCCTCGGTCAAGATGTTCAGCTTGGCATCGCTATCCATGATTTGCCCCTGTCCGCAGCGACGTGCAACCGCCGACGGTCGCACGACCGAGTGTTTCAAAATTGAACGATATTGCTCACCAAACACTATAGGGCAGAAAGCGCCGTCCTGCGAGTATAGGTGTTGCCCCGCATCGCCATCCTGGCGGGGCGATAAGAGCTCTTCGGGACTTATAAACCTGCGGACAAGCCATACCCGCAAGAGCTCCTATCGCTCCACCGTGAGAATGCGCTCACCAGCACGCAGCACGCAAACAAGCTACTTCTCTACCAGATTCCCAGCACGTGCTGCATTCCCAAACTCATGCACGCAATGCCAATCCAGCAGCAAAAGCCCAGCGCGATGGGCTTGCCGCCCTTTTTGACCAGCTCGACGATATCGGTATTAAAACCAATAGCCGCCATGGCCATCACAATAAAGAACTTCGACAGCTCCTTGATGGGCGCCGTGATGGACACAGGAAGCTGAAACACCGTGGTGATCACGCTCGCCAGCACAAAGAACAGCACAAACATGGGAAACGCGCGTTTAAGCGAGAACGTGCTCTTAGCGTCGCCACCGGCCTTGCGTGCCAGATGCATCTGCCAGCATGCGAGGACCAACGTGATGGGAATAATGGCCAGCGTCCTGGTGAGCTTGACCACTGTGGCGCTCTCGAGCACATTGGCGCCGGGATGCATGCTGTCCCAAGCGCTCGCCGCAGCCGTTACGGACGAGGTGTCGTTGATGGCGGTACCGGCAAACAGGCCAAAGCCCTCGTTGGTCAGCCCGAGCATGCCGCCGAGCGTTGGAAACACGAGCGCCGCGATAACGTTAAACAGGAAGATGACCGAAATAGCCTGGGCAATCTCGCGATCGTCGGCATCGATGACGGGCGCGGTCGCGGCGATGGCAGAACCGCCGCAAATCGACGAACCCACACCCACAAGCGTCGCGATCTTGCCCGGCACGTTCATAACGCGGCAGAGCACAAAGGCGATGACAAGCGAGGTCGAGATTGTTGCCACGATAATCGGTAGCGACTGGGCGCCCTTGGACAGAATCTGGGAGAGGTTCATGCCAAAGCCAAGCAGGATAACCGCGTACTGCAAGACTTTTTTGGACGTATAGGTAACGCCGGCGGTGAGCTGTTCGCGACGATTCTTGGGAAAGACGAGCGCCAGGACCATGCCAAAGAGGATGGCAAATACCGGACCGCCGACCACCTCAATTTGTTTGCCGAGCAACGTCGCGGGAATGGCGATGATCAGGCAGAACAAGACGCCTTTCCAGCGCTCGCGTACGATGTTTGCCAGTTGCATATGGGATTCCTTCTTTCTATTTCACGTTTGCGACGGCTTATGATACGGCAACATTGAGCGCAGCCTTGCGCAAACATAGACTAAGATGCCGCAATAGTTCTCAGGCAACAGCCGAATTACCCACCGCGGAGAGCTGATTCGCGGCATAATTAACAACTGACATATGAGTTTGATAGAACAGTTGCGAGGCGCTATGGAAGAATCGATGCACGTCGGCGAGCAGGAAACGAGCCTACAGGACCAGTCCTACCACACCATTCGACGCAAAATCGTCTACCTGGACTACAAGCCGGGCGAAAAGCTGGGCGTCAAGCAACTTTGCGACGACCTGGATATGGGTCGCACGCCCGTGCGCGAGGCTTTGGTTCGCTTGGCGCAGGAAGGCCTGGTGCGCACCGTGCCCCAGAGCGGCACCTATGTCTCGCCCATCAACCTCACCCTTGCCGAGAGTGCCTGTTACATCCGCGAGCATCTGGAAAAGCAGGTGATTGTGGAGTGCTGTGCGCGCGCCACGTCGGCCGGCATCGAGCAGCTCGACCGCGCCATCGTGCTGCAGGAAAAGGCCATGGCCGAAGAGGATCGCATCGGCTTCTTTTTGAGCGACAACCTCATGCATCACATGATTTTTAGCATCGCATGTCGCAGCACCGTGTGGTCGTGGCTCGAAGAGACCAATGCCGACCTGGAGCGCTTCCGCTGGCTGCGCGCCGCCACGCAGGTTCTCGACAATCAGGACATCGTGAACGAGCACAAGCAGATTCGCCGCGCTATCGCCGGTCGCGACCCCATCGAAGCGAGCTTTTTGGTCAGCAAGCACCTGCACATGATGTTCCGCAATCAAACCGAGGTTCTGGACCAGTTCCCCGAGTACTTCGAGACCAGCAAGCTCCGCTAACCTGCCAAAACCACCACAAAGGGGACAGGCACCTTTGTGGTGGTTTCTCCGCACATAAAGGCCCGGCTCCGTCTGATGATGCGGAGCCGGGCCTTAGTTGTTAGGATGACGGAACTCGATTACTCGACAGTAACGCTTTTCGCCAGGTTGCGAGGTTGGTCAACGTCGCAGCCGCGCAGGATGGCGACCTCGCGGGCGAGCAGCTGCAGCGGGACACTCGCCGTGATGGGGCTGAACACGTCGCGGACTGCCGGCACGCGGATGATGCAGTCGGCAATCTTGTTGATCTCCTCGTCGCCCTCGGTGGCAACGACGATGACCTTGGCGCCGCGCGCTTTGCACTCCATAAGGTTCGACACGGTCTTGTCGTAGGTGGCACTCTTGGTGGCCACAGCGATGACAGGGAAGCCCGGGTCGATCAGGGCAATGGGGCCGTGCTTCATCTCACCGGCGGCATATGCCTCGGCGTGCAGGTAGCTGACTTCCTTGAGCTTGAGCGCACCCTCGTAGGAAATAGCGGCACCCATGCCACGGCCCACGAACAGCGCCGACTGCGCGTCCTTGCACAGCAGGGCGGCCTCATGAACGGCCTCGGTTTGGGTATCCAAAATCCACTGGATCTGCTCGGCCGTATCGGAAAGCTCGCGGAACAGCATGCGCGCCTGCTTGGTGGTCAAGCGGTACTTGACCTGTGCCAGCAGCAGGGCCAAAAGCGTAAGGCTCACGACCTGGCCGATGAAGCTCTTGGTCGAGGCGACCGCGATCTCCTTGTTGGCCTTGGTGTAGATGACGCCGTCGCTCTCACGCGCCACGGGGCTGCCCACCACGTTGGTGATGCCGAAGACCTTGGCGCCCTTGATGCGCGCGTCGCGGATGGCAGCGAGAGTGTCGGCCGTCTCGCCCGACTGGGACACGGCAACGACAAGCGTCGTCGGCGTAATGATGGGGTTGCGATAACGGAACTCGCTGGCCGCCTCCACCTCGGTGGGGATGCGAGCCCAGCCCTCAATGAGATTCTTGGCAATGAGGCCAGCGTGATAGCTGGTTCCGCAAGCGATCACGTAGACGCGGTCGATGTCGTTGAGCTCCTCGAGCGAAAGGCCCAGCTCATCGATGTCGAGCTCGCCGGCCGGCGTCATACGACCGACCAGCGTGTCGCGCACGACGCGCGGCTGCTCGTGGATTTCCTTGAGCATAAAGTCGGGATAACCGCCCTTTTCTGCCATGTCCAGGTCCCAGTCGATGTGGGTGGCCTTGGGCTCGATAACGTTGCCGGCCTCGTCGGTATACTCGACGCCTGCGGGCGTGAGCTTGGCAAACTGACCGTCCTCGAGCACCACGACATCGCGGGTGGCGTCGATGAGCGCAATGACGTCAGAGGCAACGTAGGAGCCGGTCTCGCCCACGCCGACTACGATCGGGGAATCCTTGCGGGCCACGGCGATCACGCCAGGCTCGTCAGCGCACACGGCGGCCAGGCCATAGGCACCGACCACGTGGGTGCAAGCCTCGCGCACGGAGGCCATCAGGTCGTGCGTCTCGGCATAAGCCTCTTCGATCAGATGCGCGAAGACCTCGGTATCGGTCTCGCTCTTAAAGTGATGGCCGCGGCCCTCCAGCTCTTCGCGCAGCTCGGCGAAGTTCTCGATGATGCCGTTGTGGACGATGGCGATACGACCGTCGCAGCTGGTGTGGGGGTGAGCGTTAACGACGGAGGGCTTGCCGTGGGTGGCCCAACGGGTGTGGCCGATACCGCAGGTAGCGGCGCTGTCGATGTTGGAAAGCTCGCTCTCCAAGCCCGCGACCTTGCCCACGCGGCGGATGACGTCGAGGTGCGCCGCGGCGCCCTCGCCCACCTCGAGCGCGACGCCCGAGGAGTCATAGCCGCGATACTCCATACGCTTGAGGCCCGTGACCAGGATGTTCTTTGCAATATCAGAGCCGGTGTAGCCGACAATTCCACACATAGGATAAATCCCTTCGTTCGCGTGACTGCAAGACGTCCACGCACAAAGGGCGCTGAGACGTACAACGTTCGAGTATTGTACTCACGCAAACGCAAGCTGATATACCAGAAGTGGTATCTCAACTTAGATACCACTCGATGCACACACGTCCAGCCGGTCCAAACCACCACAAAGGTACCTGCCCCCTTCGTGGTGGTCGCGTTGGCAACAGCGTTTCCCCAGATAAAACCTGCCAAAATAAACCTGTCCCTTTTTGGAAGGTTTGGGATGCTACAATCTGGCTTGTACTTGAAACGCATCAAAGGGGCCGCTATGGCAAAGGTAAAAATCAGCGACGTCGCGCGCGAGGCCGGGGTTTCGCTGGGCACGGTTTCCAACGCGCTCAACCATCCCGAAAAGTTGCGCCCCGAGACCCTCAAGCTCATCAACGAGACCATCAATCGCCTTGGCTACCTGCCCAACCAAAGCGCCCGTCAGCTCGCGGGCGGCGCCACCAAGTCCTTTGGCCTGGTGCTCCCCCGTCTCGATCACGGCTTTTCGCTCCAAATCGCCAGCGGCGCCCACAACGAGGCCCGCAAGCACGGCTACGACCTGCTCATCGCCAACGCCGATAACGACGACATTCTCGAGGACCATTACCTGCGCTACTTTATGGGCACCCAGATGTCCGGCGTCATGGTTCAGCCCATGGCGTCCCCCGACTGGCACCCAGCCATGACCAAGATGCCCGTGCCGATCGTCCATCTGGACATCCATTGCTCCGAGCCCGGCTACTACGTAGCGGCCGACAACGAGGCCCAGGGTCGCATCATTGCCGAACTTGCCATCGCCCGCGGCGCGCACCATATTGTCGTCGTCGGCCGAGCAGCATTTATGCAACTCACCCTGCGCGTCCTTGGCATTCATAAGGCGCTCGCCCTGCACCCCGATATCAAGATCGAAGTCATCGACGCCGGCGAATGGAATACCGCTGCCGACGGCTACGGCATCGGTGCCCAAATCGCCGAGCGCCCCGCGGACGAACGTCCCGATTTTGTCGTCGGCCTGACCGATGTGTTGGCCTCGGGCGTCGTTTCGGCACTGGTCGACAAGGGCATCTCTGTCCCCGGGCAAGTACGCGTAGCAGGCTGCGATGGCAACCCGCTCGCTTGGAGCGGATCGGTCCCGCTCACTACGGTAGCGCCCCCGGGCTACGAGATTGGCCGCAAGGGCGTTCAATTGCTCATGGAGCAAATTGAGAACAAGGTCCCGGCAAAGATCAAGCATATCCGTGTCGGCTCCGCAGCGCGTACCGTCACCGCAGTCGCCGCCGAGGATATCAACCGCCAAGAACTGGTACGTCCGTTCCTACTGGAACGCGCCAGCACCCAGGCAAGCAGCCAGACCGACGCCACGGCCATCAACCTCGGTGCGTATCTATAGCACGCCCGCGAGTATGCTAAGTCGCCGCTTAAGCAAAAGGGGCCCGACCATTGCCGGACCCCTTTTGCTTAAGCGCAAACGTGAGCAATCGCTCGTTTCAACGCCGCAATTTTCTAGCGCACAGTCTTGATTGCCGCCGCCAGGTCGAACAACGTATCGAGCACGGCCTCGCAGCCATCCACCACGTCCTGCGGCAGCGGCACAATATCGGGGACGGCGAAGACATGGCATCCGGCCGTGATGCCCGAGACGCAGCCGTTGCGCGAATCCTCGACCACGGCGCACTCCTCGGGGGCAAAGCCCGCACGCTCGCAGGCGAGCAGATACATCTCGGGGTCGGGCTTGCCGTGCACGACGTCCTCGCCACACGTTACCGTTTCAAACTTGTCAAAGAGGCCGACCATCTTAAGGTTGCGCTCGGCCGTAACGAGGCGCGACGACGTCGCTAGACCCACATGATAGCCCGCAGCCAGCAGCTCGTCTAGGCACTCGGCGGCGCCGGCCTTAAGCTCCAGCTCGGTCTTGACCATCTCGTCGCGAATCTCCTTGTGGCGACGATAGATCGCCTCGGTGGTTTCATGGCTGCCATAATGCTTATCGAGGATGTCCATAACATCGGGCAGCGTGCGGCCGATAAACTGATGGATCAGCGCTTCATCAATCGCGACCCCCAGCTCGGCGGCGCCTGCCTTCCAGGCCTTAATCCCCAAACGCTCGGTATCGACCAGCGTTCCATCCATGTCAAAAATAACAGCCTTGATCATATCGGTCCCCCTCGCCGGATTGCATTACTGCCACTCTACCGCACTTTACAAGCTTGTATATAACGTATATAGCATATTGCACTTTCGTTACATAGCTGGAAGTCTTATGACAAGCAGCTCGGTGGGATTATAGTTTCATCCGAGCTTTAATAACTGTAAGGAACTTTCATGCTTTCAGACACCACGGCACCCGCAGAGGAGCTTCAAGACAAGCTATCGGCGCTCGAACAGCTGCTTTTGGCATACGGGCGCGTGGCTATCGGGTTTTCCGGCGGCGTTGACAGCAGCTTTTTGGCCGCCGTATGCGCCCGCATCATGCCTACCAATACCCTCCTCGTCCATCTCACCACGCCGCTCATCGGCACGCCCGAGCAGGCTTCGTTTGAGCGGTCCGTTGATGGACAAGCCAATGAAGGGGCACATTTTAAGCTCCCCGTGCTCAATCTTTCGGTGGATCAGCTGCAGCTCCCCCAAGTAGCCTGCAACGATGCTAATCGCTGCTACCACTGCAAGCACGCCGGCTTTACCGCCATCGTCAACCACGCCAAGTCGCTCGGCTTTCCCACCGTCATCGATGGCAGCAATGCAAGCGATCGCGGTGACTACCGCCCCGGCATGCGCGCGGCAGAAGAGCTCGGCGTACGCTCACCCCTTATGGAGGTCGGCTTTACCAAGGACGAAGAGCGCGAGCTGCTGCGCGCATGGGGCTATCCCGTTTGGAACCTACCGGCGGGAGCATGTCTTGCCACCCGCGTCCCCACGGGCGAGGAGCTTACGCGCGAGAAAGTCGATTTAATCCGCGCCTGCGAGGATTACCTGCACGATCTTGATCTGGCACAGGTACGCGCGCGCTTGGTCGGCGGCTGCATGCATATCGAGGCCGCACCCGCAGATGTCGCCAAGATTGCCACCCTCGGCGGTGCCGCCGTCGACGACAAGGGCAAGACCCTGCTGCCCGCCGCCATCGAGTCCGCGCTGCGCGAGCTGGGCTGCGACCATATCTCCCCCGAGGTCACCCCCTACATTCACGGTGCCATGAATCAGTAACCTGCCAATAAGGGACAGGTTTATTTTGGCAGGTTTTATCTGGGGAAATATCGCGAGGCAGTCGCTCCTCTAGCACCCATCTAACTTCGAGAGGTACTAGAGAGGCGACCCGGCTGCATCTACTTCTTCCGATATCGGCGGTTACGACTCGTCGATGAACCCATTACTTCGATGAGCCCTTTATCCGCCATTTTGGCAGATGGTAGTTGACGGACGAATTTTGGCATTCCGTCTCTCTAAAACAATAGATTTATCTCTCTAACTTTAGAGAGATAAGCGCCTTGTTTTAGAGAGACATTTAGAGAGATGTATCGAATTCGCTGCTAGATTGCCTAATGCTATCTCTCTAACCAACCTTCTCTTTAGAGAGACATTTAGAGAGACGAGCGTAATCTCTCTAATCAAGGGCTCCACTCTTTAAGGTGCACACTTCCTAACCGTGCCCTAAGTTGCGGTGAAATAACTCACGATTAGCCTGCCAAAAAGGGACAGGTTTATTTTGGCAGGTTTTATCTGGGGAAACGCAAATAGGGCCGTGACACCCATACGGCGTCGCGGCCCTTTTCCTTGGAGAAGGATCAATTGATTGAACGGGATGACCGTTCTAGTCTTCGAGTCTGCTATTGATGAGCTCCGCAATCTCAACGGGATCGGTGCTCGCGCGCACCTTGTCACGGAAGCCGGCGTCCATCAGCATCACGGCAGCCTTGGAGAGCAGACGCAGGTGCGTAGTTCCGGCCTCGCCGGCGGGCACGTACAGCGCGAGCGCAACATCGACGGGCGCCCCATCGAAGCTCGGCCATTCAACGGGCTCGGTCAGTTTAAGCACGGCAACGCCCGGCGTGTGGATCGCGTCGCTTTTGGCATGCGGAACGGCAAAACCGGCGACAAGGCCGGTCTCGGCCTCGTTCTCGCGAGCAATGAAGGCGGCCTCTACGGCAGATGCGTCATCGGCAAAGCCGAGCTCGATGGCCTGCTCGGACAAATAATGTAGGGCGTCCTCGCGCGAGGCGGCGGTATACCCGATTGTCACTTGGTTGGCAGATACAAATCCCATGGAAACCTTCCTTACAACACGGACCTGACCGCAGCTTCGATGCCGTCGGCGTCCAAACCGTACTTGTGCAGCAAATCGACCGCAGGACCGGACTCGCCATACACATCGCGCACGCCGACGCGACGCATCGGCACCGGATGCTGCTCTGCGAGCACCGAGGCCACGGCCTCGCCAAGACCACCGATAATCGAATGCTCCTCGGCGGTGACCACGCGACCAGTCTTCTTGGCGCTGGCAACCACCAGGCGCTCATCAAGCGGCTTAATCGTGTGCATGTTGATGACCTCGGCATCGATACCATCGGCAGCGAGCGCCTCGGCAGCCTCAAGCGCCTCGGCGACCATAAGGCCACAAGCGATGATGGTCACATCGGACCCCTCGCGCACGACCACGCCGCGACCAATCTTGAACTCATAGTCCTCGTGATCGTTGATGACCGATGTTGCCAGGCGGCCGAAGCGCATGTAAACCGGGCCCTCAAACTCATAGGCGGCGCGCACACAGGCACGAGCCTCGACGTCGTCGGCGGGAACGACCACCGTCATACCCGGAATCGTGCGCATGAGTGCGATATCCTCGCAGCACTGGTGCGTGGCGCCGTCCTCGCCCACCGAAATGCCGGCATGAGTAGCGCCAATCTTGACGTTGAGGTGCGGGTAGCCGATGGAATTGCGGACCTGCTCGTAGGCGCGACCGGCGGCAAACATCGCAAAGGTGCTCGCAAAAGCAACGCGGCCCGTGGTCGCGATGCCGGCGGCAAGACCCATCAGGTTGCTCTCGGCAATGCCGGCGTCGTAGAAGCGCTCAGGGTGCGCAGCCTTAAACTTACCGGTCTGCGTGGCGGCGGCCAGGTCGGCATCGAGAACCACAAAGTCATCGCGCTCATTGCCCAGCTCGACAAGTGCCTCGCCATAGCTAACGCGCGTGGCGACTTTCTTGACGTCTGCCATTAGAGCTCCTCCCCTGCTGCTGCGAGCTCGGCCATGGCCTGCTCAAACTGTTCATCGTTGGGTGCCTTGCCGTGCCAGCCCACCTGGTTTTCCATAAAGGAGACGCCCTTGCCCTTCACCGTCTCGGCGATAATGGCCACGGGCGAGTCGCTCACTTTGCGGGCCTCGGCAAAGGCGGCGGCAATCTGCGCCATGTCGTTACCGTCGGCGAGCTCGATCACATGCCACTTAAAGGCGCGGAACTTGTCAGCGAGCGGCATGGCCGAGTTGACTTCATCGATCGTGCCGTCAATCTGCAAGCCGTTGTGGTCGACGACGGCAACAAGATTGTCGAGCGCATGGTTGCCGGCGAACATGGCCGCCTCCCACACCTGGCCTTCCTCGCACTCACCGTCGCCCAGCAACGTGTAGACACGGTAGCCGTCGCCCCAGTGCTTAGCGGCAAGCGCCATTCCAACTGCAGCAGAGATGCCCTGACCGAGCGATCCGGTGGACATATCGATGCCAGGGGCGTCGTTCATGTTGGGATGGCCCTGCAGTCGGCTGCCAATATGACGGAGCGTCTCGAGCTCTTCGACGGGAAAATAGCCGCGATTTGCCAACACCGAATACAGGCCCGGCGCCGCGTGACCCTTGGAGAGCACAAAGCGATCGCGATCGGCCTTGTGAGGGTCGGCAGGATCGATATTCATTTCCTCAAAGTACAGATACGTCATGATGTCGGCAGCACCGAGCGATCCACCCGGGTGTCCCGACTTGGCCGCGTGAACCGCAGTCACGACACCCTTCCTGACCTCATTGGCGACCTTCGCCAGCTCCTGGTTGGTCATACGAATTCCTCTCTTGAGAACAACCCCGGCACCGGATGACACGATGCCGGGGCAATCCACTCGTTAAGCCTGAGCGACGACCTTCTGCCAGTCAGCCTCAAAAGAGGCGAGGCCCTGGTCGGTCAGCGGATGATGCAGGCACTTCTTGAGAGCGGCCATGGGCACGGTCGCGATGTCAGCGCCAAGAAGAGCCGCCTGGGTCACGTGGTTGGGCGTGCGGACCGAAGCGGTGATAATCTCGACGGTGTCGTCGACGTTCTTGCCGGTCCAGTCATAGTTCTTGACGCAGGTCACAACGTTGTCGAGCTGCGAAATACCGTCCTCGGCGATGTCGTCGAAGCGTCCCACAAACGGGCTGATGTAGCGAGCGCCGGCGTTGGCGGCCATAAGGGCCTGCGTCGGCGAGAAGACGAGCGTCATGTTGACGCGCACGCCTGCATCGGCCAGCGCGCGACAGGCGGCGAGGCCGGCCTCGCAAACGGGGAGCTTGACCACAATGTTGGGGGCGAGGGCGGCAAGGCGCTTGCCCTCCTCGATCATGCCCTCGGCAGTGGTCGCGGTGGACTCGGCGGACACGGGCAGGCCCTCGCAAAGCTCGGCGATCTTGAGCATGTGAGGCTCAAAGTCGGCCAGCTTGCCGCCGGTCTTGGCGTACAGGGACGGGTTGGTGGTGACGCCGGCAAGGCAGCCCCAGCTCTTAGCCTCGGCGATCTCGTCAAGGTTGGCGGTATCGATAAAGAACTTCATGGTGCAAACTCCTTCGGAGGAATCCAAAACTCAAAAAATAGGACAAAGGGGGCGTCCCTTTGTCCTATGTGCCGGGCCTGCGGCTGGGACATGCCCCAGGCCCGGCGTCGCGTAGGAAAAACTACCTAGTCCCCGAGAGCCTTCTCGATACGGCTCGTGACGCCCTTGAGGTTAAGACCGACGACGTACTGCTTGATCGGGCGCTTGATGTGCTCAATCACAAAGCGCTTGCCGTCGATGTCCTGGGCAGCGAGGTTGCGATAGAGCTTCTCGACCTGCTCCTTGACCTCGGGATCGTTAAAGGCGTAGTGGCCGGAGACATCCAGAATCTTCAGGCTGAGCTCGTCGTCGGCCAGAATGTCGTCAACCTGCAGGTTAACGTCGTCGCCGGTCATCCACTTGCGCCAACGCTCGGTCTTGATAGCCTTGACCAGCAGCGTGTGATACAGGTCGGAGGGATCGTCGCACAGGCCGTTGTCGACCAGAATCTGCTCGGTAGCGCAGAGCTTGAGGTAAGCGCGGGTCTCCTCGGTGCCGTACTGAGGGGCGACATTGGAGGCCGTCACGTGAGCCGGGATGTGCTCGAGCAGCGTCGCGTCGTCCAGGTAGTCGGCGTTATGCTCCTTCAGGCCCACGCCGTAGCGCTTTGCCATGTCGGCGAGCTCGCGGGCGTTCTTAAAGTTGTAATGTCCAACCTGCTCGGTCCAACGGGTGAGCGTACCGGTCTGACCGACGATAAAGGTGGGCATGGGGCAGCCGCGCTTCTCGAGCTCGGGCTGCAGCTGAGAAATGAACTCCTCGTACTTATCGGTAGAGGTCAAGCCGCCATTGGTCTCCTCGGTACCGACCTCATAGGCGACCTCGGGCAGGTTATGCTCGCGACGGTACTGCTCAAGGTAGTCGATAAGATCGATCGTGCGGCGAAGCACCACGTCGAGCGGAATAACCTTGCCGATCTGGTAGGGGTCCTTGGTGGGGTCGACCATCAGCAGGTCAAAGCCTGCCTCCATGTCGGCGACGAAGGACTTGCGGGCGAGCTCCATGGCCTCGTCCTCGGGCAGGTGGGCGTTACGCTCCTCGTCGCGCTGCCAGGGACCGCCGTGATCGCGGCACAGGTAGTACGGACCGGTGTAACCCACCTCGTCGGCAACCTTCTTGATGTCGGCGGCGAAGCGCGTCTGGTCCCAACCGTTGACGTAGCCGGCGCCCATCTCGTCCATATCGACCTGGTTGCGGCTGGCGATAAACATGGGCGGGAAATCCTCGTCCTTGGCAAGCTCGAATACGGCCTGAATCAGGTTGGGGCTCATGGGGCCAATGCCGACCATGGTTGCGTGATCGCCGCTATCCTGCAGCTTGAGCATGCCCTGAACGGCCTGGCGGATGGTGAGGTTGGACATTTTGTTCTCCTTCTCCAGAGGATTTTTGACAAAAGTTCCCTGGGACCCAGATGCGGGCCCTATCAGTACGGATGGATTTTGTTGTGTAGGGGCGGTTGTGCGGAGTCAAATCCATCCCTCCGCACAACCGGAGTCCTTAAAGATTTACTTGGCCTGCTTGTCGAGCGTGGGCTTCATGGCAATCAGGATTGCAGCGGCGACCACGGAGCCAATCACGATGTCCAGGCAGAACAGCGCGACGTTGTTGGTGGCAAGGGCGACGATAAAGCCACCGTGCGGGACGTAGCAGTCGATACCCTGGAAGGCGGCAAGCGCCGCGCCCACGGCAGAGCCGATGCAAATGCCGGGAAGGGTGTGACCGAGGTCCTTGACCGCGAAGGGGATAGCGCCCTCGGTAATACCGATGCAGCCCATGAACAGCGCGGAGATGCCCATCTGGCGGTCAGCGTCATCGAACTTGTTCTTGGCGATGAGCGCAGCGAGGCCACAGGCGATCGGGGGAACGGCGACGGCGACGCGGAACATACCGTTAGGACCGTAGATACCGGAGGCCATGATGGCCATGGTGAAGGTCGAGGCGGTCTTGTTGATGGGGCCACCCATATCGAAGGCGGTCATAACGCCAATGACCAGACCCAGGACAACTGCGGAACCGCCCTGCAGGCTGCCGAGCACGCCGGTGAGCCAGTCCATCACAAAGCCAAGCGGCGTGGCCAGGATGTAGATATAGGCCATGCCCAGGACAAGCGAGGTCAGAATCGGGATGACCAGGATGGGCATGATGGTCTGGATGGTGTTGTTGACCTTCCAGGTCTTCATCCAGCGGACAAAGTAGCCGCAGATGACCGCCATGATCATGGCGCCCAAGAAGCCGGTCGAAACGCTGTTGCCGTTAGGGGTAACGACTGCGTTGTTGACCAGGTAGCCCAGGACAAAACCGGGGGCGAGCGCGGGCTTGCCGGCCATCGAGTAGGAGATGTATGCCGCAAGCACCGGGATCATCATGGAGATGCCGGCCATGCCGATGGTGTTAAGGCTCACCATCAGCGGGTTCGTAACCTCCATGCCGTTGGCGCCGGCGGTACCGGATGCCAGCGAGAAGGCAAGAAACACGCCGCCGATAACGACGATGGGGATAAAATAGGAAACGCCGGTATTGAATGCATTGAGCAGCGTCTTGCCAGGATCGGCAAAGATAGACTGCTTGGACGCCGGTGTCGGGGCCTGCGGGGCAGCGGAGACGGCCTTCTTCTCTGCCTTGGCCTCGGCCTTGGGCGCGTCAACGGCGCCACCCGTCGCCTTGATGATCTCAATGGCCTGGTCGATGATCTTTACCGGATCGGCGATTACATCCGAGGTGCCGACCTTCAGGAACTTGCCCTCGGCCATCTTCTGCTCAAAACGGTCCTCGTTCTCGACACCCACGTCGACGGACTCCAGGACCAGGTCGGCGGAGTCCACGTCTTCCTGCGTGAGCTCATTCTCGATACCCAGGCCACCCTGAGCCTCGACCTTGCACTCGATGCCACGGGCGGCGCATTCATCCTGAATCGCCTTCTGGGCCATATACGTGTGGGCGATACCCACAGTACAGGCGGCAACGCCTACGATCTTCATTGCTTCCCTCTTTTCATAGAGTTGCGTGCGCAAGACACCGTTTGCGGAGGCCTCCGGAGCATCCCCTGCCGTTTGGACTTGCTGTCTTTTCGACAAGAACAATATAGGTGCTCGTTTTTCTTAATGCCAGCTTATTTCGGTAAACGCGCAGGTCAGAGCGTTGGTTATGCGATTTAGTTATGCGTTTAACCAAAAATGAATCCTGCGATTTTGCCCTCGATTTCAAAAGTCAAGAAGTATTTGATTTTCTCGGTAGACGGCAGATGCGCATGCCGGTCACAAATTTCGACCCCACCCGTATGCCGCATTTGTTGCATACTCATATGAAAGGAAAAAGCCGCTCACCGAAGCGTATCCTTCACCAAGACTCAAAGTCATCATGTTGGAAAATGCTCATCTGTCGGAAGGAGTCGCTGTGGCAAAACAGCGCGTTACGATCGCAGACGTCGCTCGAGAGGCGGGAACCTCGACGGCAAGCGTCTCGTATTACCTCAACGACAAACGAGAAAAGCTTAGCGAGAAGACGCAGAACAAAATCGCGCGCGTCATTAAGGAACTCGGATACGTTCCCAACGCCCAAGCGCAGACGCTCACCGGCAAGCAAACCCACGTCATTGCCATCATCATTTTGGATAACACCAACAAATGGGCGGGGCTCGTTCTCAATGGCATGGAGCAGGTCATGCTCCCCGCGGGCTACCAGACGGTCGTTTGCACGAGCAACTTTAACCCCGAGACCGAGCTCATGTACGTCGACAAGATGCTCTCGCTGGGCGTCGATGGCTTTATCATCCAGCCCACGGCAAACTTCAAAGCCGTGCATGACCGCATTAGACGCGCCGGCAAGCCGGTCGTCTTTTTCGATGCGGCCATCTATAGCCCAGGTACCAGCTGGATCAAAACCAACCTTTACGACGGCGTGTACAACGCCACACAGGCACTCCTCGACGCCGGCTACGAAGATTTCTTTTCCATTGCCGCCAACATGACCGAAATGCGCACCCGCATGGAGCGTTTTCAGGGGTATGCCGAGGCGCTGGCAGCGAACGGGCAGCTCTACAAAGCGATTCCCATCGATCACAACAAGCCGTCAATCAACGAGCTCACCAAATACTTTAAATTCAAGTTCAATCCCGCCAAGCGAACCCTTATCTTCGTGCAAAATCAGTGGGCACTTCCCCGTGTCTACAAGGCCCTCCAGCCAATGGCCCATCTGCTTCCGCAGCAAATCGGCCTTTTGGGACTCAACTGCGAAGACTGGACTAATCTCACCACACCGACCGTCTCCACCATCATCGAGCCCGTCGACCAAGAAGGTCGCGAAGCAGCCGAGATGCTGCTCGCCCTACTTGACGGAAGCAGCGAACCCGGCGAGCAGCGCATTCTCGAGTGCAAGCTCAACTGGCTCGACTCCACCTCGATCTAGACCGCGGGACAAATGAATCAGTAGCGTTTGTCTCAAATCTTAAGTATTTGTTCGACAGAACGGCCCTTGCCGGCTCCTGCTAGACTGGTAGATTCCCAACCGTCCATCCAGGAGCCTCAATGTCGCGCAAGCCCGCCTACAAGCAAATACTTTCCATCGGCACCACCGTGGTGCTAGGGTTTGCGCTGTTTACGGGATCGCTTGACGGGGCGCCCAAGCTGCTGTCGCCGCAAAGCGATGAGCAAGCGGCGGCTCTGGCCGAAAAACAAAACGAGAGCCCCAGCCGCACCGACGACGAGGCAGACCTGGTTGCCCGGCTCGAATCGGGAACGGCGAGCTCCCCGGACCCTCAAAACGGCCAGGACTCTGGCGATGGCTCCGATTCCGCCGCAACCGACACCGATGACGACGTTTCCGCGGACAGTGCCGCCACCCCCATCGACGAGGTCGAAAACCCCGACCTCAACCGCGCCCGCGGTGTTTATCTCAGCAGCATTCCCGACTACGCCGGCAACCCCTACGTTGCCCTTCGCGCCGACAGCACGCACCCGCTCGGCACACCATCATTCACGCTCGATGAATACGAGCGCGCTACAGAAGAGAGCTGCTTTAAGAAGTTCTCCAAGCTCGACAGCCTGGGCCGCACCCGCAAAGCACTCGCCTGCGTGGGCCCCGAATCACTCGGTCAAGGCGAGCGCGGCGATATCTCGCGTATCCATCCTGCCGGTTGGCACCAGCAGCGCTACGACTTTATTCCGGGCCAGAGCCTCTACAACCGCTGCCACCTTATCGCCTGGTCGCTCTGCGGCGAAAACGCCAACCGCAAAAATCTCCTCACCGGCACGCGCTATCTCAACGAAACGGGCATGCTGCCGTTTGAGGAGCAGATTCTCAACTATATTCGCGATACGGGCAACCATGTGCTCTACCGCGTCACGCCCATGTATAACGAAGAGGAACTTGTCTGCCGTGGCGTGCGCCTTGAGGCGCAATCGATCGAGGACCACGGCAAGACCCTCTGCTTCCACGTGTACTGCTACAACCTGCAGCCGCACGTGCAGATCGACTACGCCACCGGCCGCAACCAGGCATCCGGAGACTAGCTTCGACCGCGCCGCCCGTAACCTAAAAATGATCCGTTTTCCTCCGTCCCCAAGGGATCAAATAAGGCCGTCCCGGTTACCCAAGGCGGCCCTTTCGTCAGCACCTACATTGCAGGCAAAATCGCACGCTACTTGGCGCGACCCTCCTCATAGCGCTCGACCAGCTTGGCCTGAACGTCATAGGGAACCTGCTCATAGCCAGCGGGCTTCATGGTAAAGTCACCCGTGCCGCGCGTGATAGAGCGCAGGCGCGTCGAGTAATCCGTCAACTCGGCCAGCGGCGCCTGGGCGATGACCACGGTGTCGCCGCGCTCATCGGTCTCCATACCCGTCACGCGACCGCGCGATGCCGAGATGTCGCCCATCACGGCGCCGGCGTAGCTCTCGGGGATAGTCACCGTGATTTCCTCGATGGGCTCCAGCACCACCGGGTCGGCATTGGCGCATGCCTTGCGCAGGCCGATGCGAGCCGCCGCGCGGAACGCCATCTCGTTGGAGTCGACGCTGTGATACGAGCCGTCGTACACAGCCACGCGAATGCCCGTGAGCGGATAGCCGGCAATAATACCGTCCTTCATGGTCTCCTGAACGCCCTTGTCCACGGCGGGAATGAGCGAACGCGGAATGCGACCGCCCACGACCTCGTCAACAAACTCATAGCCATCGCTCGTGCCGTCGGGCCCAATGAGCGGCTCAACGCGCAGCCAGCAGTCGCCATACTGACCGGCACCACCGGTCTGCTTCTTGTGGCGGCCCTGAGCGCTCGCCGTGCGGCGGATGGTCTCGCGATACGGGATGCGGATCGGCACGCTCTTGGCGGCGACCTTGGTGCGATCCTCCAGACGGTTGAGCAGGACCGAAACCTGCGCCTCGCCCACCGCCGAAATAATGGTCTGGCCAGTCTCCTCGTCGCGGTCGATGCTCATGGTCGGATCGGCCTTGCAGGCCTTCTCGATAAACGTGTAGAGCTTCTCTTCGTCCCCGCGATTCTCGGCCTCAATGGCGATGCGGTACTGCGAGTTGGGGAACTTAAACGCCGCAGCCTCGACCTTGCCGGTAATGGAGAGCGTATCGCCCGTCTCGGCCGCCAGCTTGGGTGCCACGATGATGTCACCGGCATAAGCGTGGCCAACCTCGGTCATATCGCGGCCGCACATCACATACAGGTGGGCCAGACGCTCGCTCTTGCGGGTACGCGCGTTGATCAGCTCAAGGCCCGGCTCAAGCGTGCCCGTCAGTACCTTGATAAAGCTGATGCGACCCTGTTGCGGATCGGCCAGCGTCTTAAACACAAACGCCACCGGGCGGTCATCGTCACTCGAGATCTTAAGCGAATCGCCGTCGATGAGCGGCATCTCGCCGTAGTCCGTCGGCGCCGGGAAGTACGTTGCGATGTCGTCCATCAGCGAGTTGACGCCCTGCTCCTTAATGCAATCGCCCGCAAAGACCGGCACAAAGATGCGCTCGGCGATCGCCTTCGACAGCAGGCCCTCAAGCTCCTCCTGCGTCAGCGTCTCCTCGCCTTCCAAGTACTTCATCATCAGCTCATCGTCGGCCTCGGCCACCAGCTCGCACAGATGGTCATGGGCTTCCTCGGCCTGGGCACGATACTCCTCGGGAATCTCCGACTCAACGGCTTCGGTGCCGTTGCAATGGCGCGCCTTCATGCGCACCAGGTCGATGATGCCGTCAAAGTCCTCGCCTTCGCCCCAGGGAAGGGTCACGGCGCCCAGTCGCGTGCCAAAGCGCTCCTGCAGCAGGTCCATCGTGGTCGCAAAGCTGGCCTCGGAGCGCGACAGGCGGTTTACGAACACCGCACGCGCCAAGCGCAGGTCCTCGGCGGCATACCAGAGCTTAACCGTCGTAGGCTGCGGGCCGGCCTCGGCGTCGACCACAAACAGAGCCGTCTCGCAGACGCTCATCGCGGCAAAGGCGTCGCCAATAAAATCGGGGTAGCACGGGGCATCGAGCACATTGATGCGCGCGCCCTTCCAGTCGATCGGTGCAATGGTCGTCGAGATGGAAAACGCACGCTTAACCTCTTCGGGGTCATAGTCGAGCGTGGGCTTGGTGCCGTCGTGGCCGCCCAGGCGGGCGGTCTTGCCGGAAAGGTGGAGCATGGCCTCGGCGAGTGAAGTCTTGCCCACCCCGCCTTGGCCTACGAGCACCACGTTCCTTACGTTACCGGTCTTGGGAGCACCCATGATGACCTCCTTGCAGGGCCGCGCGCAATGCGCGACGCCAACGGGGAGAGTTCGCGGTCGGTGCCATCCCGGGAGCAGCATGGTCGGCAGCCGAGCCGACTCACCCTCCAAATGTCCTATGCCACCACCCTACCCTCACGGGCGGCTGTCCATGCATACCTTTCGGCGCACGTATGAATACAGGCGGCGAGAGGAAGAGACAAGCTTGTGAGGCGATTATTGAACCCCGTCGATGCAAACAAAAGGCCGCCACAGACCGTAAGACCTGCGGCGGCTTCGCCTCAATTAATAGTTGAGTAAATACCTGAGCCTATCCCTCGATACGGCTCAAGAACTCACGGGTGCGCTGCTCACGCGGATGGTCGATAACCTGCTCGGCAGGACCCTCCTCGACAATGCGACCGCCGTCCATAAAGATCACGCGGTCGGCAACATCGCGCGCAAACTGCATCGCATGGGTCACGATCACCATCGTCATATTCTGCGCGGCAAGGTCTTTAATGACACGCAGCACCTCGGCCGTCAGCTCGGGATCGAGCGCCGAAGTCGGCTCATCAAAGAACAGGATCTCCGGATCGAGCGCCAAGGCGCGGGCGATACTCACACGCTGTTGTTGACCGCCCGAAAGCTCACATGGCACCTTGTTCTCGTTGCCCGTAAGCCCCATCTGCGCGATCAACTCACGCGCACGTGCTTCAGCCTGCTCGCGCGGGCGCTTGAGCACGCGAATCGGAGCATCGATGATGTTTTTCATCACGGTATAGTGCGGGAACAGGTTGTAATTTTGGAACACCAGGCCGAATCGCGAGCGTGCCCGCTTGGGCACATCGCCCTTCGCATAGACCGCGCCCGAACCCGCATCCGTCGCAACGGCAAGGTCACCAAACGAGAGTGAGCCTCCGTCGAGTGTCTCGAGCAGCGTGGCACACCGCAGCAGCGTGGACTTGCCGCCACCCGAAGGCCCGATAATCGCCACGACCTCGCCACGCTTGACCTCGAGCGAGATATCCTTGAGCACCTCATTGCCGCCAAACGCCTTGCGCGCGCTTTCGATTTTCATCACTGAGTTAGTCATGATAATAGTCCAGCTTCTTTTCGGCAGCGCCCAGCAGCATCTCGACCACAAAGTTAAAGACCCAGTAAATCAGCGCCGCGATCGCAAACGGTACCATGCTCACCTGCGAGGCAACCAGGGCCTTGGCGGTCGAGAACATCTCGCCCACGCCAATGGCAAACGCCAGCGACGTGTCCTTGACCAGCGTGATGATCTCGTTGCCCATCGCCGGCAGAATACGCTTGGCGACCTGAGGCATCACGATATACAGAAACGTCTGCACGCGCGAATAGCCCAGCACCTCGGCAGCCTCGTATTGACCGCGCGGAATCGACTGCAAGCCCGAGCGATAGATCTCGGCAAAGTAGCCGGCGTAGTTGATGATGAACGCCACAACGCACGCCGTCCACTTGGAATCAGGCGTGAGCGAAATGCCAAACACGTAATACGGGGCAAAGTAGATGGCAAACATCTGCAGCATGAGCGGCGTACCGCGCATGACCGAAATGTAGATGCGCGCAATCCAGCGAAGCGGCGCGATTTTGCTCATGCGCATAAACGCCACGGGGATTCCCAGCGGAATCGACCCCAGCAGCGTCAGCACAAACAACTGCAAACTGACCAAGAATCCCTGGCCAAGCATCTGCATCATGACCTGAATAGACATTACTTGAGCACCCAATTATCGAAAGACAGACCATAATCTGCATATTTATCGCAGAGGTCCTTGACCGTGCCGTCCTCGTAGAGCGCCTTGAGCGACTCGGCTACAGCATCGGCCGACTTGGTGTCGCCCTTCTTAAAGCCAACGGCGTAGTGCTCGCTGGACAGCGGCTCATCAAGCTGCGTATAGGCATCGGGCTTGGCGGCAAGCTGATACTGGGCAATCGAAAGATCGCACGCCACGGCATCGACCGCGCCGCTCTCGAGCTGCATAAAGGCCGTGTTGTACTCGCCGATCGTGTCGAGCGTGGCAAACGTCGCTGCCAGATCCTTCTGGTCACCCTCAAGCACGTCCTGCGCAGCGGAATCAGTCTGGGTAATCACAGTCTTGCCGGCAAGATCGTCCCAGCCCTTGATGCCCGCATCCTTCTTGACCACCAGCACCTGCTCGTTGAGCATGTACGGCTCGGAGAACGTGTAGTCGTCCTCACGGCCCTCCATGGTAAAGCCGTTCCAGATGCAGTTGATGGCGCCCGAGTTAAGCAGCGTATCCTTGGCATCCCAGTCGATGGCCTCGTATTTGACCTCCCAGCCCTGCTTATCGGCAACAGCCTTGGCAAGATCGAGATCAAAGCCGGTGTACTCGCCATCGTCGCCCACAAAGCCGTACGGAGGATAGGACTTATCAAAGCCCACCACGAGCTTCTTGGACTCCGCAGCGCCCTTCACATCCTTGGCCGCGGCAGAGCCAGCAGCGGAGCCCTTGCCGGCACCACCGCCGCAACCGACAAGACCAAGGCCAAGCACCGTAGCGAGCGAGCCGGCTAGACCAACAAACTGACGACGAGACATATCGGTGTTCATGGTATCCCCCCTTGATGGCACTTTAGTTAAGTAAAGTGATTCGTGTAACGTTCAGAATCATACACTTTAGCGTGATAGAGCACAAGGCGAGTTTGCCCGCCGCGTGAGGGGTGTGGGGGTTAAGTTTCCTGCTCTACAGTCCTGCTCACGACGGAGGCCACATTAAGTGGCCTCCTGTTCGTGCGGAACTCGCGATAAACTTAACCCCCACACCCCTCACGCGGCGGGCAACCGTCGTTGGGCTTATCACTGACACGAATAAACCGCTTGCATATCGTCTGCTGGCTTGGCACGGTACAATACTTGCAGCTTTAATTCATGAATTAGTGGAGTTATTGATGGCAGAATCTCGTGCGGAGCGTAAGGCTCGTCGTGCTTTGATCGAGGCGGCTGAGGGGTCAGAGGAGAAAAAATCTTCTAAGAAATCCAAGTCGTCTCAGGACGCGAAGGGTAAGTCGGCCAAGGGCAAGGCTAAGGCCAAGCGTCCCGGCTCTCGTCGGAACGAGGATAAGGCATCTCAGACTCGCTCCAAGCGCTCGCATAAAGATCGGGTTTCGTCTGCGCGTAAGGCTGTGGACCCCAAGTCCCCCTGTTCGATCATGAAAGCTTGCGGTGGGTGCACGGCGCTCAATCGTCCTTATAAGAAGCAGCTCGCCGCCAAGCAGGCTGCTATGGAGGAGCTTTTTGCTTCGCTTTGTGAGCGTGAGGGCATTGCTGTAGATCCTATTCGTGGCATGGGTGTCACCCTGGGCGACCCGGGCAAATATCCTGCACCGCGTGGCTTTCGTCATAAGGCTGCCACTCCCTTTGCTCCCGGTAAGGAGGGCGCCGTCCGTTGCGGTTTCTTTGAGCGCGGCACGCACAAGATCGTTGCCGTACCCGAATGCCCCGTCGAGGCACCGGGCGCCCGTCAGATTCTCAACGGCATCGCACGCGAAGCTGAGCGGCTGCATATTCCCGCCTTTAATGAGGACAAGCATCTTGGTTTGCTTCGCTATGCCGTCGTCCGCTGCGGTTGGCGTACCGACCAGGTCATGGTCACGCTCGTGACCGCTCAGCGCGACTTGCCGCATGCGCAGGAGTTCTTTGAGGCTGTCGCCGCACTCAATCCGCACATCGTCACCGTCGCCCAAAACATCAACGGACGTCCCGGCAACGCCATCCTCGGCGAGGAAACCCGCATTGTATATGGCGCCGAGTGCATGCGCGACCAGCTGCTCGGCTGCGAGTTCGATATCTCCCCCACCGCGTTCTACCAGACCAACCCGCAGCAGACCGAGCTGCTCTATCAGCTCGCTATCGACGGCATGGATTTGCACCAGGGCGATGTGCTCATGGATGCCTACTGTGGCAGCGGTACCATCGGTCTTTGCGCAGCTAAAGATGCCCAGAACAAGGGTATCGGCATTATGCTGCTCGGCGTGGAGCGCAACCCGGCGGGCATTGCCGACGCACGCCGCAATGCCGAGCTCAACGGCCTCACCCGCAGCGCTTGGTTTATGGCCGACGACGCCACCGACTACATCCTGGATGCCGCCGACAACAACGAACGCGTCGACGTTCTTTCCATCGACCCGCCGCGCGCCGGCTCCACGCCCGAGTTCCTCGAAGCTGCCTGCGCACTTAAGCCGCGCCGCATCACCTATATCAGCTGCAACCCCGTGACCCAAGAGCGCGACCTGCACCAGCTCCTCGACGGAGGCTATCGCCTGCTCAAGATCACGCCAGTCGACATGTTCCCTCACACCGACCACACCGAAACCGTAGCGGTCCTCGAACGCCGCTAACCAACCTCAGTAGATTTTTGGGACAAGAAAGGGGGCGACCCGTCTGGGCCGCCCCCTTCGCTTGGTTTATAAATTCCGCTACATCCCCTTGCACAGGTCGCACACGCCGGCTGCCGCCATCTCGCGCAGCAGCGTCTCGCGGTCGCGCGTCACGATCAAATCCAGCGGGAAGTGAATCTCGTCGAGCATCTTGCGCGCGTGATCGAGCTTGCCAATGGCCATGCCAATGTGGGCATCGGTCGACACGCCAATGCCCACGCCCAGCTCGGCGCAGCGCTCGGCAATCTTGCGGCATACGGCCCGATGCTCAGTGTCGACACCGTGTTCAAGACTATGGTTGTTGATCTCGATAATCTTGTGCTTGGCCTTAGCCGCCAACAGCACCTCGTCGATATCGAACGGCACGCCCGAACGCCCCGTGTGACCCAGCATGAACACCTTGGGGTGCTCCAGGGCATTGATATACATCTCGGTCGTCTGGGCCAGCGTCGCGCCCTCAGCAATCTGCGGATTATGCACGCTTGCAACCAAATAATCCAAATTACGCGTAACCAAATCGAACAGTGAATGCTGACGGCTGTACGAATCGCCGGCGATATCGAGCGTGACAGGAGTGTCCTCGCCAAACAGGCTTCCGTCCAGCGAAACGATATCGGCCTCGGCACCACGCAGCACCAGCACGCCGCTCCAAATGCGCGGCCAGATATCCTGGTTGATAAAGAACTGGTAACTGCGCAGGTCATTGGGGCAAGCCGTAACCATAGAGCTCAAATGGTCGGCAGATCCGAGCACCTGCAGACCACGCTCTGCCGCCCAGTACACATTCTCCTCAATGGTCGAATATGCATGCGCAGAGAACATCGTATGGGTATGAATGTCACAAGAAAGCAGGTAGGGCATCAGGTCTCCTTATCTGGCACGGCCGTCGCTTATATTCATTGTACGCATAGCCTTCGATAGTCGTAAAACCACTCCATCCCAAAGACACAACGTCCATGACAACGGGGTCTGGCTTAACACCAAACCCCGTTTCACGTAAAACATTGTAGGCAGAGCGCTTTACTTTTAACGATACTCGTCCGCCAACTGTTTCCAAGCGGGTAGCGAATTGACAATCGTTTCGTAGCTCACGCAATAGCCCAGTCGGAACCAACCCGGCATACCAAAGCTGTCCGAGGGAATCGCAAGCAACTCATACTTCTTTGCGCGCTCGCAAAACGCATTCGCATCGGGCTCCAATGCTTTCACCCATAGGTAGAACGCGCCATCCGGCTCAACATAGGTGTAGCCATACTCCGCTAGTGCGTCGGTAAGCGCGGTGCGGTTGCGTGCATAGGCCTCAACGTCACTCGGCTCATCGATGCAGTCGATAATTACGCGCTGGAAGAGCGCCGGCGCGCACACGAAGCCCAGCGTACGGGCAGCACCCGCAACAGCCGGCATCAGACGCGCAGCCTGCGGATTGGTATCGGGAACCAGGATCCACCCCACGCGCTCGCCCGGCAGCGAAAGCGACTTGGAATACGAGTAGCACACGATGGTGTGCTCGTAGATCGAAGGCACCCAAGGCACCTCGGCGCCATAGACAATCTCGCGATACGGCTCATCCGAGATAAGCGTGATTGGGTTCTCGGGATCGCGCTTGGCGTTGACCTCGCACAAAACATTGGCCAGTCGCGTCAGGGTATCGCGCGTATATACGGCGCCGGTCGGGTTATTCGGCGAGTCGATGATGACGGCAGCCGTCTTATCGGTAATCGCCTTGAGCACGTTATCTACGCTCAGCTGGAACGTATCTTCATCGGCGAGCGCCTCGACACACGTACAGCCGGCCTTCTCAATCCACACACGATACTCCGGGAAGTACGGGGCGATAACAATGACCTCGTCACCCGGGTTCGTAACGGCATTGAGCGTGCAGGTGAGCGAAGCCGCCGCGCCCACCGTCATAAAGACGTCCTTGCCCTCATAGCTCGTACCGAAGCGACGGTTGAGCGACTCAGCAACGGCGGTACGGCACTGCGGTAGGCCCGGTGCGGGAGTGTAGCCGTGCAGCTGGTCACTGGGCAGTTCAAGCGCCTTTTTGATGGACTCCGCGACGGCAGCGGGTGCCGGAACGCTCGGGTTGCCCAGCGAGAAATCGAACACGTTTTCCGCGCCGATTTGCGCCTTGCGCTCAAGGCCATAGCTAAAAATCTCGCGGATGATGGAGCTCTCTGCACCGCGAGCATACATAGTTTCGTTGATCATCTGTTCCCCTTTCGCATAGGCGCTATTGTACGCTTTAGCCGAGCAAAGTGCCGCAGCAATGTTGATTGGGGACAGACTTAAATGCGTGAAAACGCTCATTTAAGTCTGTCCCCAATCAACAGACGGCCCCATATCGCTCAAAAGAAAAAGCCTCCGCAGGTTTCCCCGCGGAGGCTTTCGCCACAAAGACTATTTGTCGGCGTCGGTGTCGGCATCGACGACGGCATGGTCATCGTCAGCATCATCGGATGCGGCTTCGGCATCCTCCTGCATGGCCGCCTGCGCAAAGGCCGCGGCATCAGCCGCCAGCTCCTCCTCGCTCATTCGAGGCACGCGCTTCTTGGTCGGCATGCCGGCCGCCTTGGCATTGCGCTCCTCCTTGGCCGCCAGGATATCGCCCTCGCGCTCAAGGTAGGCATTCCACTCGTTGTCGAGCAGGGCGTTCACGGCGTCACCTTCGACGGTCTCGCGCTCAAGCAGCACCTTCGCCATCAGATCGAGCTGATCGCGACGGGCGTCCAGGATCTCGACCGCACGACGATGGGCCTCGCGCATGATGCGCTGAACCTCGATATCGATGCGGCGCGCCGTCTCCTCGGAGTAATCCTGATGATCGGCGTAATCGCGACCGAGGAACACCTGATGTTGCGCCTCGCCAAACACTTGCGTGCCCAGCTCCTCGCTCATGCCCAGGCGCGTGACCATCTCGCGCGCCATCTTGGTTGCGCGCTCCAGATCGTTGCTCGCGCCCGACGTAATGTCATCGCACATGAGCTCCTCGGCAACGCGACCGCCCAAGAACACGGCGAGCTCGTCGAGCATCTCGTTCTTGGTCTTGAGGAAGTGGTCCTCCTGCGGAAGCTGCAGTGTGTAGCCCAGCGCCTGGCCACGGCTGACGATCGAGATCTTGTGAACCGGATCGGAATGCTCCAGGATGTGGCCCACCAGGGCGTGACCGCTCTCGTGGTAGGCAATCGTGGTGCGCTCGGCCTCGGTCATCACGCGACCCTTGCGCTGCGGTCCGGCAATCACGCGCTCCATCGATTCCTCGACCTCGTCCATCGAGATCACGGAACGATGGCGGCGGGCAACCAGCAGCGCAGACTCGTTGAGCAGGTTCGCCAAATCGGCGCCAGTAAAGCCAACGGTCATCTGGGCGAGCTTCTCAAACTTAACGTCCTCGTCCATCGGCTTGTTCTCGGCATGCACGCGCAAGATCTGCTCGCGCCCCTTCACATCCGGACGGTCGACCGTAACCTGACGGTCAAAACGGCCGGGACGCAGCAATGCCGGATCCAGGATGTCAGGACGGTTGGTCGCAGCGATCAGGATGACCGACTCGCTTTCCTCAAAACCGTCCATCTCGACCAGCAGCTGGTTGAGCGTCTGCTCGCGCTCGTCGTGGCCGCCGCCCAAGCCGGCTCCGCGCTGACGTCCCACGGCATCGATCTCATCGATGAAGATGATCGACGGGGCCTGGGACTTGGCCTCCTTAAAGAGGTCACGCACACGGCTGGCGCCGACACCTACGAACATCTCGACAAAGTCGGAACCCGAGATGCTAAAGAACGGCACGCCCGCCTCGCCGGCAACGGCCTTGGCCAACAGCGTTTTACCGGTGCCCGGAGGGCCCACCAGCAACACGCCGCGCGGGATCTTGGCGCCCAGCTTGCGAGAGCGATCCGGATCGCTCAAAAAGTCACGGATCTCCTCGAGCTCCTCGACTGCCTCGTCCACGCCGGCAACGTCTTCAAACTTGACCTTGGGGCGTGTGGCCTCGTTGGTCTTGGCGTTGGTCTTGCCAAACTGCATGTTCCTGTTGTTGGCGCCCATCATCTGGCGCATAAAGTAGAACATGATGGCGATAAGGGCGATCGTCGGAAGCACACTCATCGCCAAGTCGCCCCAAAAATCGGGATCGTTGGTGTTGACGATGTACTTGGTATCGGGGTGCTCCGCCATAAGCTCGGCAAGCGAATCGGAGCCGACATAGGTCGAGGAGAAGCTCTTGAGCTCGCTCGTATCGCCCTTGTCCTTCTTCGTCTTCCAGTAATGACCCGTCACGCTTCCGTCTTGAACCGTATAGGTCAGATCTTCGACGCGATCCTGCTTGATGGCACTCACCATCTCGCTCGTCGCGAGCTTAACGGTATTGCTGGAATTGGCAAAGCCGGAGCCCATGTTAAAGAAGGCGTAGCCCAGGAGCGCGCAAGCCAAAATAAAATACAGCCAGCCCGTACGCGTGGGCTTCTTGCCTCCGGGCACCCCCGGGATCTTAGGCTCCCGGGGAGTCTGGGAATTGTTATCGTTGCGGTCGTCGGGCATCTTACGAATAAACCTCCGGTTTCAAAATGCCCAGATACGGAAGGTTACGATAGCGCTCGGCATAGTCGAGGCCGTAGCCCACCACAAAGGCATCGGGGCAATGGGTTCCAACATACTTGGGCGTGATGGCCGAGGTACGGTCCTCAACGTCCTTCCACAGGAAGGCGGCGACCTCCAGAGAAGCGGGCTTGCGGCTCTCGAGGTTCTTCATCAGATACTTGAGCGTCAGGCCCGAGTCCAGAATGTCCTCGACGATCAGCACGTCGCGACCGCGGATGTCGATATCCAGGTCCTTAATGATACGCACGATACCCGAGGACTTCACACCGTCGCCATAGCTCGAAACAGCCATGAAATCGATGTTGGTCGGCAGCTCGATCTTGCGCATCAGGTCGCCCATAAAGACCACGGCGCCGCGCAGGACCGCAATCAGCACCAGATCCTTACCCGCGTAGTCGCGAGTAATCTGCTCGCCTAGGCGAGAGACGATACCGTCGATATCCTCCTGCGTAAACAGAACCTTCTCGATATCCGGATGTTGAGAAGCCATGACAACCCTTTCTTGTGCTTATCGCCCACACACCGCCGTATGGACGCGAGCTTCACATTCTAGCAGCGCACGGGGTATATTTTCCAGCCCGTACGCCATCAGCGCGGGAATACCGTCAACGTCGCACAGAATAGCTGACGCGGGACGCTATTCCGCATCGACCACACGAAGCAGATACGCCACGCGCGTTGCGGCCGTGCATTTAAAACGCTCGTCCGCGCGAACGCCTGCGACCCATACCACGGCACCTCCCGGAGCCGTTCTCACCACAGGAACGCCTGCGCGCTCAGAAACGGGAATACGAGCCTCGTTGAGCAGGTCGGACACCTTCTTACTTCGCCCACTCATGCCCAACGGACACATCACATCCCCCGGCGCGGGACCGTCTACCCACAGACGCGCCAAACGCGCCTCGGCGGGAATCTCCCCGCGCGAGCCGGCGAGCATCCGTTCGCTATCGCGATCGGCAAAGCCCAGCGTCGCGGCATCCACCATAGCGACCACCCCTCCGGCACCCGCAAGTTCGCGGGCACGGCGCACAATATCGCACCCCGGCTTGACGGCTATCGGCTCTGCCACCAGGATGCGGCCCGCCCCCAGCGGCAATCGACCGGGAATGGTGATCCAATCGGCAACTAACCCCTCGCGCGCCGCCGGGGCCTTGAATGACAGCATGCCAAACTCCACGCGCGCATCGATTCCCGCCGGCAGCGTGACCGAACCCGAGCCTTCGGCAACACAGGCAAGCACGCGCTCCACATGCCGCATCTCCGGGCGAGCGTCGGGGTCGATACGCTTAATTGCCAGTCGCACCATGCGCCGGGCAATTACCACCTCGGCCGCGGCCAGTCGGCGGGCGTCAAGGACCAGTGCACCCGCCGCCTCCTTACGCAGGCAGCTTCGAAACGCCTGTGCGGAAAGCTGGGAAAGAAAGGCGTCCTCATCGCCTAAGATCTCGCAGGCGGCGCCAATCGTCTTACAGACGCTCGCGTTGCGCTGCGCCACCACCGGCATCACCCGATGGCGCACGTAGTTACGCAAGTACGACACGTCCTCGTTGCTCTCGTCCTCTCGCCACGGCTGACCATGCACCTGCAGATAGCCCACGAGCTCATCATGAGTCAGATCGAGCAAGGGACGCACCACGATATTCCTTCGGCGGGGAATGCTCGATAGACCAGCGGGCCCCGAACCCTTAATCGCGTTCATCAAAAACGTTTCCGCGCGATCCGAAGACGTGTGCGCGGTGCAGATACGAGCCGCCGTTCGCGGTGCCCCCGTCTGGGCGCAGAGCTCGCGAACATACCTTCGCGCCGCGGCATAGCGCACCTCGCGGGCAGCCGCCTCGATATTGCCCGATTCATCATCAAAATAGGCATGCTCAACACACAGCGGCAAGCCATATTGTGCGCATAGGCCGCGCACAAAGGCCTCGTCGCCATCGGACGCCTCGCCGCGCAGATGATGGTTCACATGCAGCACGTGCAGTCGCTCGCGCGCGATGGGGGCTACACCACGCCCATCCAGAATATCCAACTTTGATGTGCACGCCATAAGGAGCAAAGCCGTCGAGTCCGCACCACCTGATACCATGAGCACCACGGGGGCAGCCGTCTGCCGCGTTGCCAGGGCTTTATCATCAGCCCGCGATGCAGCATGATGTCCGTAATGCTGAGATACCGTTGGCATTTGCTTCCTCCTCTATTCGTTCGCACCCATTGTATCCTTTGGAATCTTATGTCTCGTCTGCACCTTCATATCCTTGGCAGCGGCTCAAAAGGCAACTGCGCGCTTATCGAAGGCCCCCGGGGGCTCATCATGATTGACGACGGTCTTTCTCGCCGCGAGACATTAAAGCGCATGGCAGAACTGGGGCTCTCGGCAGACAACGTCTCGGCTCTTCTCATTACGCATGAGCATAGCGATCACATCAAGGGTCTCAATGTCTGGTGCAAGCACTGGCACGGCCCCCTCTTTGCCAGCAGGGGCACACTTTCGAGCAAAGAAAATCTTTCACATCTGCCTGTCGAGGAATTCGATCCCGGTGACACCCTATCCATTGCCGGCATCCACGTGCAAACCTACTCAACATCACACGATGTCATCAATCCAGTCGGCTATCGATTCGACGCCCCCGATGATTCCATCGGCTTTGCCACCGACACCGGTGAGCTATCGAGCCAAGCCATGAACACCCTCAAAGATTGTCGAGTCCTCGCGCTCGAGAGCAACCACGATGTGACCATGCTGCGCGAGGGAGAATATCCCCGCTTTCTTCAGGATCGCATCCTATCTACAAAAGGGCATCTGTCCAACGATCAGGCCGCCGAAGCCGCACGCGAGCTTATTACCGATCGCACCGAACAGCTCATTGCCATGCATATCAGCCAAGATAACAATCGCCCGAGTCTTACCGTCAAAAGCTATGCCAAAGCTCTAGCCGCAACCCTGGATGACGAGGTCGGCAGCTCCGCCACCCTTCTCCAAGGATCGCGAAATCTCTCGATACGCCCCGCAAGCCAGTATCGGCCAGCAACCATTCAATAGACTGTCCTAGACAGCAAAAGGGGCCGGGAATCGCTTCCCAGCCCCTTTTGTTGTCTTTTAATAGCGAAGAACACCAACGAAGTTAGTCGATGGAGATCTTCGTAACGTTCTTCTTCTCGACGATCTTGGGAACCGTAACGGTCAGGATGCCGTCAGCGTACTTAGCCGAAAGGCCCTCGCTCGAAGCGTCCTTAAGATACACGCCACGCGTCGCGCTGTACGAGCTGAACTCCTTCTGCAGGAAGTTCTTGCCCTCGTTCTCCTCGTCTTCCTCGACATTCACGCTAATGGACAGACGGCCCTCGTTAAGCTCGACATCGATATCGTCCTTGGCGACGCCGGTCAGATAAGCCTTGACCTCATAGCCATCGCCCTTATCCTCAACGTCAACGGGGAACGCCTTAGAAGCAATCGAGCCGTTCGCTAGGTCACTCATATCATCAAACAGATCGAACAGCGAGCTTGCAGAGGGACGAACGCCAAAAACCGAACGATAAGGAACCATGCTTGCCATGTTTACCACTCCTTTATAGGACTGCCGAGTCATCTTCCAGGTGACTGGGACTTCTTTTGACGCTCTTATATATGCCCACCCGGTGCTCATATATACATCGACTATAAAGTTTTTTGAGTCCAGTACTATAAGCATATCTAAGTGCGTATGACTCAGGTTTTAGGAAGGTTAAGGTTCTTTGAACCAGAGTTTAAATACCGAGTATGTCCCCAGCTACAAATAACAAGGGGCTTACAATAAGCGCGTACACGTTGTTGGTAACGAGCTAAAGGGCATCATGGACGACCAAAACCAGAACAATATGTTTATGCCGACGCAGGGGGAAGATACTTCCACGCAGCCGCCACGGTTCCATCGCCCCCACATCTCGCAAGAGCCCATTAATGATGAAGAGCCCGAGTATGTGACGAGAAATCGATATCAAACGCTCGCGGATGCCCAGACGGGACGTAAGCACATGGGCGTCGCATCGAGCGATCCCGTATATCTGAAAGATGCACCGTTATCAAAAAACAGCGCGATCAATGACGACCCGACGAAAACGCCCATAACTCGGCAGCAAAGAGGTCCCCGACCTAAGCAAACCTTAACGCATTCGGCTCGTTATCTCGAAACGCCAAAACAGGGAAAATCAATCTTCGTTTCGTCAAATAAACGACGCAAGCAGCATCGACTGACAATCCTGCTTTTGATCATTGTGGTCATAGCAGTTGCACTTGTGATTCGATTTATTGTCTTTAAATAAAAGCTCATTACCCATAAGCCCAACCGGGTTACAGGTGAAATGCAACGACATTGTGAAGTGTAAACGCAAAAAAAGGGGGAGGCCTTGCGGCCTCCCCCT
>CABUWD010000002.1 GCA_902495155.1 uncultured Collinsella sp. | reverse complement strand
GCGTTTTCTACTCGGGCCAGATAAATTGTGTGCGGCCAGCCTCGCCACCGTCAATGAGCAGGCTCTGTCCGGTCATAAACCGGTTAGTCACGCCCACAAAGTAGATCCACTCGGCGATCTCTTGGGCAGTGGCCCAGCGCTTAAGCGGCGTGAGCTCCATAATCTGGCTCCACAGGTGTTCGTCTTCCATCACACAACGGTTGAGCGGCGTGATAACGCCACCCGGGTCCACACTGTTGGCAATGGCCTGCGGCGCCAGACGGTTTGCAAGGTTCTTGGTGTAGGCGATAACGCCACCCTTGCTGGCGGCATAGGCGGGAAACTCCGATCCCGTATGCCCGCTCGCCGACCCCACATTGACCACGGATCTGATAGCCGGCGCCGGCTTGGCGGCAAGCCCCTCCCCCACAAAGGCGTAACGCTCGGTCACGTTGATGGTGCCACACAGGTTGGCAGCGATGTCGTCGGCCGAATCCTGCGTACCGGCAACGTTCACGATTACCTGAGGCTCAAGGTCGCCTGGAAACGAGTCCGGCTCGCGGACATCAACGATCAGATGGCGGTAGCGCTCGTGTTTGATCGCCGCCGGCAGCAGATCAAAGCCCACGACCTCGTGGCCCTCGTCCAAAAAGCGCTGCACGCACGCTGCTCCGATACCGCCCGAAGCGCCCGTGATCAAAACCCGCATACTTGCTCCTTAGGCGGTTGCGTGGCGCTCGAGGTACTCGGCGCCCACATTCTCACGCTCCCAGCCACGCACGACCTTGTAGCCCACGGGGCTCAGGAAGACCTCGCACAGCAGCTCGGCAACAGCGCCGGTCAGCGAGCACATAAGGACCTGTGCCCACGTCCAGCCAAAGAACGTGTGGCTTACCACAATGGCAAAGACCAGGTTGTCGATAAACTGGCCAACGCCCGTAGACACATAGGAGCGGAAGGCAAAGCTCGCGAAGTTATTCTTTTTGAGCATGCGGCCGAGCGACTGGTTGAGCGTAGAGTTAACTACGGCAGAAACGAGCATTGCCAGCGAAGAGCCCAGCACCACGTACCAGGTGCCGCCGATGGTGGCGTTAAGAGCGGTGTTGACCTCGATCATGCCCGTGTCGTAGTAAGCGCCCCACATGCCGGGCGTGAGCGAGCATGCCCAAAAGCACAGACTCACGGCCAGATTGACCAGCAGCGCGAGGATAGAGATTTTGATGGATGCCTTGGCGCCAAAGCGCTTGCAAATCATGTCCTGACACAAAAACGAAACCCAGCTCACCACAAAGCCGCAATCGAGTGCCAGATACGGCAAGCTGATAAGCTCTTTGTTGGCCAGCAGGTTCATCATGATGACGCTCACGAAAAACAGCGAAACCGTTGCCGCGGGAATGCTCCGCAACAGGACCTTGTAGTCCTCCATGACCTTCTTGATCATTATGTACTCCTTTGGTTTTAGGTTTAACGAGCAGGATATCGGACCCGAACTGCTCGGACGCCCCGGTCTTGAGACGACGGTGGGTATGATAGCCGCTCACACGGCATCAGGCAAGCAACCGGCGCGGCAGCCCCGCAGGGCCACCGCGCCGATGCGTTAAAAGGCCACGTTGCCAAACTCCGACAGGATAAGGTCGGGGTTGTGGTCGGTTGCCCAGTCCACATTCCACGGGCTCGTAAACAGCAGCAGCTTGCCGCCGCGCATGTCCTCGACGCGCAGCGTGTCGCGCGTGAGCGAAAGGCCCGGGATATCGATGGTATCGGGGTCGTTCTGGATCCAGCGAATGTCCGTATAGGGCAGCGGCTGGCGACGGACCTCAACACGGTACTCGGCCTTGAGACGGCGCTCGAGCACCTCAAACTGCAGCACGCCGACCACGCCCACGATGACGCTCTCCATGCCGGCGCCCAGCTCGCGGAAGATCTGGATGGCACCCTCCTGGGCAAGCTCCTCCATACCCTTAACGAACTGCTTGCGCTTGAGCGTATCGACCTGCGTAATGCGAGCGAACATCTCGGGGGCAAATGTCGGGATTTGCGGATACCGCACGTGGCGCTTGCCGGAGCACACGGTGTCGCCGATGCTAAAGATACCCGGATCGAACAGGCCCACGATATCGCCCGCGTACGCCTCGTCCACGATGGCGCGGTCGTCGGCCATCATCGACGTGCCCGTAGCAAGCTTGAGCTTGCGGTTGCCCTGCACGTGGAAGGCGTCCATGCCGCGCTCGAACTTGCCCGAGCAAATGCGCACAAAGGCGATGCGGTCACGGTGGTTCTTGTCCATGTTGGCCTGAATCTTAAACACAAAGCCGCTAAAGTCGTCGCGGCAAGGATCGACCGGCTCACTGGTGAGCGTATCGGTATAGGCGCGCGGCGTCGGGGCCAGACGCAGGAACTCCTTGAGGAAGGGCTCCACGCCAAAGTTGGTGAGCGCCGAGCCAAAGAACGCCGGGCTCAGCTTGCCGCAGGCCACGGCATCCAAGTCGAGCTCGTCGCCAGCGCCATCGAGCAACTCGATGTCGTCCATCAGGTTCTTATGGTTCTCCTCGCCGATGAGTTCATCCATGGAAGGATCGCCCAGCTCGGCCTCGACCTCGGCGACCTTCTTGGTGGCGTTGGCGTGGCCGTCGCCCTCAAAGGCAATGACGCGACGGGTCTGACGATCGAACACGCCGCGGAAGTTGCGGCCGCTGCCGATCGGCCAGTTCATGGGATACGTATTGATGCCCAGAACGTTCTCGATCTCTTCCATGAGCTCAAACGGATCGCGAGCCTCGTGGTCGAGCTTGTTCACAAAGGTGAAGATGGGAATATGGCGCAGCGTACAGACCTTAAAGAGCTTTTTGGTCTGGGCCTCGACGCCCTTGGCGCCGTCGATGACCATGACCGCGGCGTCGGCGGCCATAAGGGTACGGTAGGTATCCTCCGAGAAGTCCTGGTGACCGGGGGTATCGAGGATGTTGACGCAGGCGCCGTTGTAGGTGAACTGCAGCACCGAGGAGGTAACGGAAATACCGCGCTCCTTCTCGATGTCCATCCAGTCCGAGACGGCATGCTTGGCCGAGCTCTTGCCCTTGACCGAGCCGGCAGTCTGGATGCTGCCGGTATAGAGCAGCAGCTTCTCGGTAAGTGTGGTCTTACCGGCGTCCGGGTGGCTGATGATCGCGAATGTGCGGCGCGACGAGATTTCATCCGACAGGCTTGCCATGCGGATCCTTTCTTGCATTGAGTGCATTACGTCGATGTAACCGCACTATTGTAGCCGCGAAATCCCGCCATAGGGCACCTATCAGGACAAATTCATCAGTCAGAACGTGAACGGCTAGTTATCGGAAGTATTCTGCAGCAGACTGTCTCAATCTGTAACAAGCAGAGCTTATTTGGCCCCCCATCTGTTACAGATTGAGACAAACAAACTTGCCCACCGACACAATCTCAATCTGTAACATCTGGCCGTCCAAATTGGGTCTAGCTGTTACAAATCGAGATAAACGGAAAGGCAGGCAGCCAATGTCTCGTTCTGTAACATCTAGCCACGCAAATCGACTCTTACTGTTACAGATTGAGATTGTTTTGGGGCAAGCGCGGCGCCGGTGGGCTATTCCACATTTAGCTCTTGCATAACTGTGCATAGTGTATATATACTGTGATTACCGGTTATATACACGTGTAGCCCATCAGCTAAGGAGCCGCTGTGGACATCATCCTATCCAATTCGAGCGACAAGCCCATTTACGAGCAGATAACCTCGCAAGTCAAAGCTCAGATCTTATCGGGCACGCTCGCTGCGGGAGCCAAACTCCCCAGCATCCGTGCACTCGCGAGCGATCTTGGCGTGAGCGTCATCACCACTAAGCGCGCCTACGCCGATCTGGAGCAGCTCGGCTTTATCTGCACCGTGCAGGGCAAGGGCTGTTTTGTCGCCGAGGGCAACCAGGAGCTTTTTCGCGAAAACCAGCTCTGCCATATCGAAGAGCTGCTTTCGAAAGCGGCGAGCCAAGCCGAAACCCTGGGCGTCACGCGCGACAAACTGCACGAGATGCTCGACCTGGTAGCCCCCGAAACCATGCAGTAGCCATCTGCAAGAAAGGCTATACCATGCACAATTTGCTAGAACTCAAAGGTGCATCACGCCGTGTGAGCGACCGTTTTTCACTGCGCGACGTCACGCTTGCCGTGGAGCCCGGCCAGATCGCTGGCTTTGTGGGCGCAAATGGCGCCGGCAAGACGACGACCATTCGCGCCGCGCTTGGGCTTATAAAGCTCGATGCCGGCGAGGTGCACCTGTTTGGGCAGCGCTGTGGCGCCGACGCGCCCGATGAAGCGCAGCGCTGTTTGCGCACTCGTGTCGGCCTCGTGCTGGACACGTGTCCTTTCCCTTCCACACTCAAGGTGACCGAAGTCGAAGCACTCGTAAGCCCGGCATACCCCACCTGGGGCCACGACGCCTTCGCCGGCCTCATCAACCGATTTGGCCTCGATTCCAAGACAAAGGTCAAGGACCTCTCCCGCGGCATGGGCATGAAGCTGCAGCTTGCCTGCGCGCTCAGCCACAATGCCAAGCTGCTCGTTTTGGACGAAGCCACCGCGGGCCTCGATCCCATGGCACGCGAGGAACTGCTTGATGAGCTGCTTGTCTTTGTCGCCGACGGTCAGCGCAGCGTGCTGCTCTCGAGTCACATTACGTCCGACCTCGATCGCACCGCCGATCGCGTCATCTGCATCGATAATGGCTCGATTATTTTTGACCTGCCGCGTGAGGATATTACCGACCGCGCTGGCATCGCCCACTGTACCCAAGCGCAGGCCGCCGAGCTTATGGCTTGCGTCGAAGGCGCCCGTGCCGTCCACCACGCCTATAGCGTGGACGTGCTCGTGCCCAACCGTCGCGAAACGCTCGAGGCCTTCCCCGAGATTCCCTGCGATCGGGCAACCATTGATGACTATCTGCGCCTCATGCTGAAAGGGGCTTCGAAATGAAACGCGCCTTTATGTCCGAGCTCGCCATCGTTCGCACGCTCATCCCGAGCATCGCGGGCGTCGGCCTGTTCATATTCGTTGTGCTGACGCTCGCCAACACGTCGGGCGGCGACTCCGGCATGAGCGCCGGCGCCTGCGCCGTCAGTGCCATGTCGCCCATCCTATTCATGAACTCACTGGCCGGTTACGACAATCAAAACGGATGGGAACGCTATCGCGCAACGCTGCCCTTCTCGCGCAAAGACATCATCTGCGCACGCTACCTGAGCGTTATTGCCTTCTCCGCCGTCATGGCATGTGCAGCTACGCTTTTGAGTATCGTCGCCATCCCGCTCTTCAACAGCGCGGGCATTCCTTCGACGGGACAGACGGCCTTTGAAATCGCAATCGCCTCGGCAGCATCGATGCTCATCTCCCTCATGATGGTGTTTTTGGCGCAGCCGCTGTTCTTTCGATTTGGACACATGGAGGCGCTGCGCCTATCCGTTGGCCTGTTTGCCATGCTCGGGTGCCTTGCCATGGCCACGCTGAGCTCCTCCAACCCCATTAGCAACTGGCTTATGTCGATTGCCGGAGCGAATCCCGATCCTTCCGTTCTGGGCTGTCTGTGCGCAGGCATCGCCGCGCTGGCTCTCGCGCTATGTGCAATCAGCTACACCGTCAGCACCAAGGTCTATCGAGTACGCGACCTGTAGCCACGCGAGTCTCAATCCACGAAGGACGCGATCGCCCCCCCGCAAATCCGTGACAAATGGCATATCCCCAGCGTGTGCTACCGTGCTACTTGCGCAGCGGCTTGGGCAGCGGAATGCCGGCGGCGATAACGGCGGCGATGATCATGCAGACGATGCCCTTGAGCGGGAAGCACATGAGCAGCAGGCCCACAACCATGACAGGCTGGCGCATGACGGCGCCCATCGTCGATGCCGTGCAGACGGCGACGCAAAAGACCGGATCGGCACCGATGAGGATGGCAAGGCCATAGCCCAGGCTCACACCCGAGAAGATAACCGGGAAGAAGTGGCCGCCGCGCCAACCAAGGTTGATGAGGGCGGGCGTCAGCATGGCCTTAACAAGACCGGTCGCGATAAGCACGCCGGCGGGAATGGTCAGATAGGTTTCCATGAGCACGTCGGCCTGGGTCTCGCCGGCAAACATGGTGTAGGGCAGGACCGTACCGCAGATGGCGAGCGCCAGACCGGCCAGCATGGCCTTGACGACAGGACGCTCCCCTATTGCATGGGACAGTGCCTCGCTTGCATGCTCGGAGACAAAGTACAGCCAGCCGCAGACTGTGCCGACCAACGCCAGCGGAATGAGCCAGACAAGTTCCAGGTTGCCCACCTCGGCGGACTCGAACCTGGGCATGCCCATGCCGCCGCCCACAAGCTGGCCAAGCAGCAGGTAGGTGCCCAGACCGCCGGCAATCGCAATGCCATAGACCACCGTCTTTTGCGCCTTGGGCAGCTTGATGGTGATCTCGCCGGATGCGGACTCATCGTCGGCGCCTTCGCCCTGGCCGTCGGCGCTACCGGCGAGCGGCGCCACAAAGCCAAAGACGGGCGCGGTAAAGAGCGCCGTCAGGGCAGCCTGGGTGCCCAGCAGCGTGAGCTCCCTAAACTCGGCGCCAAAGCGACGCATGCGGTCGCCGACCCAGCTGCACAGACCAGCGATAACGCCGGTCAGGCCGGCCTCCGGTCCAATACTTCCGCCAAACAGCAGCGGCAGCAATGCCACGAGCGAAAGCTTGCCCAGGTTGTCGTACGGGTAGCGCCCGTCTTGCTTGACCTTAGCCATCACCTGGTTGAGGTCATCGGTCTTGGTGCCTGTCATCTTTTCGTACAGACCGATTAACAGGCCGCCCAGCAGGCAGACAAAAAACGGGTACGGCAGAAAACCGAACGGGCCGCTGGCGAGCTCGGGCGAAGCGACGCCCAGCGCGTGCGGAATCTCTGTCCATAGATAGTCGATACCGTGCTCCATCGCAAAAAAGAACAGCCAGACTGCGGCACCCGCGAGTGCGCCGGTCACGGCAACGCTGACCAAAAACAGCGCTCGGTTCGTGGGTTTGGCAAGGTTATCCATCGGGTCCTCCCGCGGTCAAAGTCGACATAGATACGTTTTATTGTAGAGCGAGTGTAGCCCAGTCAAGCCAACCGTCTGCGCTGCAAACGGAGCCACCGGGGACCACGGCGGGACAGGCTCAAGGCTTATCCGTTGATAATTGATGCGATTTCGCACAGATCCTCGGCAAAGTAAATGCCTTGCTGGCGCTGCGGGCTCGATAAACCCTTATCAACCATGTGCCCGAGCAGCGCCTTAAGGTCGTTGTAGTAACCCCCGAGGTTGTACAAGATGCACGGCGCATCCAAATGCCCCAACGATACCGCAGACATGACTTCGGCAATCTCCTCGAGCGTGCCCGTGCCACCCGGGAAGGCGACGAACGCATCGCCGAGCTCGATCATCTTTGCCTTACGCTCTGCCATATCACTCGTCACGATAAGGTCGTCGATACCGTCGTGCTGAAACTCGGCCTCTATAAAAAAGCTCGGCTCTACACCCGTCACATGACCGCCCGCATCGAGTACGCTATCGGCGAGCGCACCCATCAGGCCCGATTTGGACCCGCCGTATACCAGCGCGTGTCCGTTAGCGCCAATCCAGTTGCCCAGCTCCTGCACCGCGGGCAGAAACGCCGGGTCATTGCCGGCGCTGGCACCCAGGTACACGGTGATATTCATATTCAGTCCCCCTCATTGTGACGCGCGACGCCCGCTCTAGCGTTGGCGGCGCCGATATTCGCGCACGCGGCGCGACAGATCGGCGAGCTGGTCGCGATCGAGCTCTTCCAAATGCTCAAGATCGTCCATAAAGCGCGCCATGGTGTCCTTTTGACGCATCTTGATGAGCGTATTGCAGTAGTTCACCGCCACGCCCGTGAGCATGGCGATGTAGAAGATGCTGATAACGCTCAAGACGACGGTAATAGCGCGGGCAACCGGTGTTTCGGCCGGAATATCGCCAAAGCCGATGGTCGAGACCGTCTCAAAGCTAAACCAAAGTCCATCGCCAAAGGTGAGGGTCGTAGGCTCGGACAGCCAGACGGCCGTCGAGCACAGCAGGTAAAAGATAAGAAACAAGCCCGTGATGCGCGCAAAGCCAGCCTGTCGCAGCACATCGGCAAGCGTCCTCAACTTGTTCATCGCGATCCCTTTTCCCAGACGCCCCAATCAGTTCGCTCGGTATTGTCCCACAACCGGCAGTTAGGGACGTTCCTTTTGTGCCGGCAGAAAGGGACTATCCCCAACTGCCGGGCGAGACCGTCTAGCGGTGCTGCTGCCGACTGGGCAGGCGGAGCTGGTATTCTTATGCGGTAATGTCTCGATTCGTTAGGATTGCATGTGAGAGCTGCCACTGTCCTTCGTTCAGTTATATGTCGCGCTCTGGTCGTTGCGCTTACCGCGCTCACCGTACTGAGCGCCGTCGCGCCCGCCCCCGCCTTTGCCGCCGACTCCGATCAGCAAGTCAAGACGGTCCGCGTCGGCTGGCTCGTCAACAACGAGGGCTTCCAGGACGGCACTCCCGGCGAGCGTCTCTCGGGATGGGGCTACGAGTACCTCCAGACCCTGTCGTACTACACGCCCGGCTGGCGGTACGAATACGTCACCGGCACCTTCACCGAGCTTATGGACATGCTCGAGGCGGGCGAGATCGACCTCATGCCCAGCATCTCCTACTCCGAGGAACGCGCCCAAAAGCTGCTCTTTTCCTCGAACCCCGAGGGCACCGAACGCTACTACATCTACGCCAGGCCCGATCGCGACGATCTGGCCAAGGGTGACCCCCAAGCGCTCCAGGGCCTTACCATCGGCTACAACCCCGGCGTTATGCAAACCTTCGTTGGCCAGCAGTGGCTCACCAACGAAGGAATCGCCTGCACATACAGGGAGTATGACGGAGACTCCGTTCTCTTTGACGCGCTCGCAAACAACGAGGTCGATGCCGTCATCATGAATGACACGATCTCGTCGCCCAGTGCCTCCCCCATGTTCTACATTGGTTCGAGTGACTACTACTTTGCCGTTCCCAAAAGCCGCCCCGACCTGATGAACGACATCAATGCTGCCATGACGGCAATCGCCCGCGTCAACCCACGCTATAACGACGAAGTCAAATCTAGCTACTCGACCCAAAACAGCGGTTCATCATCGCTCAACGGCCCCGAATGTTCCTGGCTCAAAGCAAATGACAACACCATCACGCTCGGCTACATTACGGGCAAACTCCCCTACTGTAACGAAGACGAAGACGGCGAAATGGAAGGTTCGCTCGCATCGCTTGCGACGACGCTGCACGATAAATTTGGCATTACGGTCAAAACCGTCGCCTTTGATAGCTACAAGATGATGTCAAAGGCCCTGTCAAAGGGAAGCATAGACGTTGCGCTGCCGGTATACCGAGATTACTGGTTTGCCGAGCAAACAGGCGTTGTGCAGTCGGTATCGTTGGGGACCATGTCCCTCACCGCCATCCACACCGGCAGCAACCTGAACAAAGACCTTCAGAGCATCGCCTGTACCAAATCATCGCTTATCAACCAAAATGCACTTGAAAGTCTGTTCCCCACAGCGACCGTAACCGAATACCAATCCGACGATGAAGCGTTCGACGCCCTCAGGAAGGGAACGGTGCACTGCATCGTCGCTCCCAGTTCACGCGTAAAAACCATCGGCGACCGTTATGATCTCGAGGACTGCGAGACGGTCGAGCTCCCTGACACCTGTGAGCTCTCGTGCTGGATTTCTCGTGGCAAGCCCGAACTGCTGGGAATCATTAATAAGGGCATCATCAATGCCGGCGAATCGCTCTCCGCCAGCAGCTACTCCTCAACGTCGTACACGGCACAGGAATCGGACACGTTCCAGTTTCTCTACCGCAACCGCGCCGCTATTGTGACTGTTATCATCTGCATTTTGCTCACCAGCATCGTCATCCTTGCCTGGTCGCTTCAACGTGCGCAGAAAGAACAGCGGAAAGCCGACGCCGCCAACGCCGCTAAGAAGGCATTCCTCACGCGCATGAGCCACGACATCCGTACGCCGCTCAACGGCATCCTGGGCCTTATCGAGATCGAGGAATTGAAGGAAGGCGATATCCAGGTCGCCCGCGAGAGTCGTGCCAAGGCGCGCGTTGCCGCCAATCACCTGCTCTCACTGATCAACGATATCCTCGAGATGGGCAAAATCGAAGACCGCAAGCTAACACTGGAACATGTGCCTTTTAACCTCAAAGAGCTCTGTGACGATACGCTGGTGCTGTGCAAGCTCCGCGCATCCGATAACTGCATCACCATGCAGGACAATAGTCTGCCGTACGCCACGGGACCATACATGATCGGCAGTCCCACCCATATCCGACAGATCATGATCAACCTGTTAGACAATAGCATTAAGTACAACAAACGCGGCGGCTCCGTCACCTTTAGCTCAAAGACCAAGCCACTCGATAACGGGCGCGTGCTCTTTTGCTTTAGCGTTTCGGATACCGGCATTGGCATGGCTCCCGAGTTTTTAAAGCATATCTATGAGCCGTTTGCCCAAGAAGGTGACGATGCGCGCAGCAAGTTCCAAGGAACCGGCATGGGTATGCCAATCGTCAAGTCGCTTATTGAACTGATGGGCGGTACGATTGAGATTTCGAGTGAGGTTGGCGTGGGGAGTACGTTCAACGTCCAGATTCCGCTCGATATCGACAAGAACCCCCAGGCGCGGGCGAATACGGTCGAGAGAGTGCTCGACTGCTCGCTCGCCAACATGAACGTGCTGCTCGCCGAAGACAACGAATTGAATGCCGAGATTGCCCAGGCGCTGCTAGAATCCGAAGGCGTCGTGGTCACCCGCGCCGCCAACGGCAACGAAGCCGTCGATCTGTACCTGTCGCATCCCGCCGGCAGCTTCGATGCGATCCTGATGGACATTATGATGCCGGGCATGGACGGCTACGAGGCAACCCGCGCGATTCGTCTGAGCGAGAAGGTCGATGCAGCCGATATCCCCATCATCGCGCTCACCGCCAATGCCTTTGCCGAAGACGCCAAGGCGGCACACGACGCCGGCATGAACGCCCATCTGTCCAAACCGCTCGACTTTAACAAGCTCAAAAACATACTCGCCCGCATCAAGAAAAACGGATCCGTTTCGCTATAGTTTTTGCAGCAACCACGCACGACCAGAAAGGAAGCCAACGATGTTTAGGCCCTTACGTCGAAAGAAACGCGCCATCACCGACGAGGAAGCGCGCAAACTGCTCGCCACCTGCAAGCGCGGCGTCTTTGCCGTCAACGGCGACGACGGCTACCCGTACGCCATTCCCGTCAACTACTTCTTTGACGCCGAGCACGACAAGATTTATTTCCATGGCGCCAAGGCTGGCCACAAGGTCGACGCACTTAAGCGCGATGACAAGGTCTGCTTTACCGTTTACGGCAACGAGTGGCACCAGGACGGCGACTGGGCTCCCTACGTTATGAGTACCGTGGTCTTTGGCCGCTGTCGCCTGGCAAATGACACTCCCGCGTTTATCGAGGATAAAGTCCGCCAGCTCGCGCTTAAGTACTACCCTTCTGCCGAAGAAGTCGAAGAGGAAATCGCCAAGGACATTAAGGGCGTCCAACTCTACGAGATTACGATTGAGCATCTCTGCGGCAAGCAGATTCAAGAAAAGTAAGCCCCTCAGCAGGCCTCATCAATAGCAATATGGCTCGGTTCCAACCCACCTTGGAACCGAGCCATATTCTTATGAAGCGTCGGCGGCTATGTGTGCAAGCGCCTCAACGAGCTCCTGTGAGCTCACAGGCTTGCTCAGGTGCGCGTTCATGCCCGCCTCGCGCGAAAGCCTACGGTCGTCGGCAAAGGCGTTGGCGCTCACGGCGATAATCGGCGTGAGCGCGGCATCCTCGCGCTCGAGCGCTCGAATCCGACGCGTGGCCTCAAGGCCATCGATACCGGGCATCATGATGTCCATCAACACCACGTCGTACTCGTGCGGCGCGCTCGCGGCAAACATCTCGACGGCAGACTCACCATCCTTAGCATGCGTCACGACGGCGCCGGCGCGGGCGAGCGTAAACTGTGCAATCTCGGCATTCAGGTCGTTATCCTCTACGAGCAAAACGCGCAAGCCCTGGAGCGCATCGCCGTCACCCGCGTCCACGCGCACAGCCTGAGGAATCTCGGAGCGCTTGCACTTCTCAAACGGCAGACGGATGGTAAATGTCGTCCCCTGCCCCAAGATACTCGTAAAGCTCATGGTTCCGCCCATAAGCTCGACCAACTGTTTGGCAATAGGCGCACCCAGGCCAGTTCCCGATGAAGCGCCTTCCACCTGTTGCTCCTCGCGACAAAACGGCTCGTAGAGGTGCTGTTGGAACTCCTCGCTCATGCCAATACCGTTGTCGGCGATCGTGTATTCATAGACGGGGGCGCCATCCACTGGCTCCACCTCGCGGCATGTCAGGCGAACATAGCCGCCCCGGCGGTTGTACTTGACGGCATTGCCGGCAATATTGAGCAACAAGCGCTTGAGGTGCGTCACGCTCACCCGCGCATAGGGATGATTAAGCGTCTGCTGGTCGCAGATAATTGTCACCAGACGCTCCTCGGCCTGGCGCTCCAGAATATCGCGCACCTCGTGGTTGAGAGTCGCCAAGTTTGTGGGAACAAGCTCCAGATCGACCTGTCCGCTCTCCAGGCGACTCATATCCAGGGCCTCGTTGGCAAGGTCGAGCAGCAATCCCGATGCCGTCCAGATCTTTGAGCGGCACTCGGTCTGCTTTTGCAAATCGTCCGCATTGGCATCGCCGACCTCGACCATGCCGCGAATGCCGTTGATGGGCGTGCGCAGATCGTGGCTCATGCGACGCAGAAACTCCGTCTTTGCCGAGTTGGCAGACGAGGCCTCATGCGCCGCCTTTGCCAGCTTGTCGCCATAGTCGCGCTCCTGCTGCAGCAAGTCCGTCAAACGTCGACGATCAGCGCGGCGGCGCACCATCACAACAACGGCTATAACACCGCTGTAGAGCACCAGCACGCCGGCAGCAACAGCCGCGACAACCTCAAAGTAACGCCGCGCCGAGGCATAGGTGTACACATAGAATTTGTGCGCTTTTCCAAATGTGCCCAAATACCACTCGCCGTCGGCGTTAACCAATCTAACCTTACCAGCCAGGCATCGATCCTTAATACCGTCGACAATGAAGGCATCCGTCGCAGGCAGATCGAATACGCCCAATACGGTGGGTTCAACGGCATTGGTCGCAACGACCTTACCATCGTTTTCGATCACGATATTGCCGCTATCGATGGTCTCATAGCCTTCGAGCAGACTCTGCAGTTTGAGCGTATTGCTTGCAACCGCCTTCGCGCTCTGATGCCTTACCGCGATAACGATACCCTCGCCATCTTGCCGGGTCACACAGCCAATGTCTGCAACCGAATCATCCGCAAGCGTAATACGAGTGGTATAGGACTTAAGCGGATGGGTTGCCACCTCCAGCACGGGCACTTCTTTGAGATATGCAGCAAGCGACTCGTAACCCACGTTATCCGTCGAGGACTCGGACACCAGGTTGCCCGATGCGTCCGTCACGATCAGCGCGCTCACGTTGAACTGGTCAGCATATTGCTCGAGCGCGGCGTTATCCACCGAGCTGTCGCGCTCCATATCGCGCGCCACCTCTCCGGCGATCTCCATAACGCGAATCAGGTTTTTGGTCGTATAGGCGCTATTGAACGCATCGTAGGAAAGGCTCTGGGTCGCCACGTAATCGACAACGTCGGCAAAGCGCTGCTCGGCTTGGGCTGTCGTGTAACCGTAGCTCATCATGCCGGCAACAACCGAGAGCGCTATCCCCAACAGGGCGGCAATGAGCCCTACCCATGCCGAACGATCGCCCCGCTCCTCTACGGCGTGGTCGGGCGCATCGATCATGACAGACCCTCCACATTCAAAAATGGCGAAGGGTCATCGAAGTACTTTGACACCAGGCGTTCCATGGTGCCATCGGCAAGCATTTCTTGGTAGGCATGAGTGAGCTTGACGTCGATGCCGCGCATATCGTTGATATCGAAAGCGGTGCCCAAACCAACCTCTAGCAGCGGCTCATCCAAAATGCGATACGTTACGCCATAGTCTTTTTCGTAGGTGAGCAGCAAGGACTCATGCGCGGCGATGGCGTCGACCAGGCCTTCGACGAGCGCCGGGTTCAGGCATGAACGGTCCGAAAAGCAGTAGAGTTCCTTGATCTGCGGAACGCTTTCATTTGTGCGATTGAGCAAAATGCCCTCGGGCTTGGTGGTGGACTGAACCGCCACGATCTTATCCTCAAGATCGGCAAGCGTGTAGATATCGCTCTGGGGATCGACCGCGACCACCTGGCGGCTCGCAAGGTACGGGCCGGCCCAACGATACTCGTTTTCGCGACCCGTCATGCTAAAGCTGCCCATGACGCAATCGAGCTCGCCGCTCGCCAGTAACTCGTTCTTCTTTTCCCAATCGATCAGCTGGTACTTTGGCTTGTAACCAATGCGGGCCAAAGCCTCGGTCAATATCTCGACATCCAGGCCAACGATATCGCCGTACTCGTCGGTATACACAAACGGTGGATAGAGGTCGCTGCCAACATTGAGCGTCTTAAGGTTGTCGTCTTTGGCTTGCGAGGCGTCCAGACCTTTTGATGCAGACGTCGAGACTTCGTCATTCAACCCAGAACAGCCAGCTATCGCTACGACAAAGGCGCTCGCCACTGCAAGCACGACAAACAACGAAATGGCAAACGAGCGACGGGGTCTTTTCATCGAGCTCCAGACGATCCTGTTTACAGACTGAAATGGTTAAAAAAATAGCAAATGAAACCACTCGAGCGCCCAATGGTTACAGACGCATTACCATGCGGGGCCTTCTAGCCGACCTGGCAGAAGGCCCCGCATGCAGCGCACACTTACCGTGCATTAAAAACGTAGCGGTCCAGACGGTCGCACGCCTCCCTTACGCGCGAAAGCGGTAGCGCCAGATTCACGCGAATGTGGCAGGTTCCGTGGAACGGGCGGCCGTCCTGATACCCGACGCCCACGCGCGCCCCCTCGTCGAGCAGCCACTGAATATCGCGGCCATGCTCGCGGCACCACTCGGTGCAGTCCAGAAACACCATGTACGTGCCCTGCGGACGTGAATAGGACACGCCCCCAAAATGCACGTCCACGTAATTGCAGAAGTACTCGATATTACCGGCAAGCACCTGGTTGAGCTCGTCCACCCACTCGTAGCCTTGCGGCTGGTAGGCACCGATAAGCGCATGCATGGAGAGGACGTTCATCTCGTTGTAGTGAGTCTTGTCGGACACGGCGCACACGCGGTCGCGCAGCGTCTCGTTATAGATGATGTGGTAGCTGCCGACCAGGCCCGCCAGGTTAAACGTCTTGCTCGGCGCATAGAGGGCAACCGTGCGCATGCGGGCATCCTCGCTCACCGACTGCGTCGGGATATGCTTGTGCCCCGGCAGGATGATATCGGACCAAATCTCGTCCGAGATCACCACGCAATCGTGCTGGCGATAGATGTCCATGGCACGCTCGATCTCGTCGCGCTCCCATACGCGGCCGCAGGGATTGTGCGGCGAGCAGAACACCGCGGCATGGATGTGGTTTAGGGCGAGCTTTCGCTCCATGTCCCCAAAGTCCATACGCCACACGCCTTGGTCGTCGAGCTTAAGCGGGCTGTGGACAATGCGATAGCCCGCGGCTTCGATAGACTTGGTAAAGCCGATGTAGGTGGGGCTGTGGACCAGCACCGCATCGCCCGGCTGGACATACGCGCGCAGCGTCGACACGACGCCGCCCAGCACGCCGTTTTCGTAGCCGATATGTTCAGGGCTCAAACCTTCGACGCCATTGCGGCGATTCTGCCATTCGATGATGCGATCGAAGTACTCAGCGCGCGGGTTAAAGTAGCCAAACATGGGGTGCTGGGCACGCTGAATGATGTGTTCCTGGACCGTGGGCACCGTGGCAAAATTCATGTCGGCCACCCACATGGGGATGCGGTCGAAGCCCTCGTCGGGTGCGTTCGGAGCCATACCGGGGATCTCGCCCCAAGAGTCAACGGCGATGGAGTCCATGCCGTGGCGGTCGATGATTGAAGTGAAGTCGTATTTCATGCTGGACCCCCGTGCAAAGTAGACTGTTTCGATAGGCGCTATTGTCCACCAGCACGGGCGGTTTTGGCGCGGGGTTTGGCGCTTAATTTGACGGGTGCGGGCGAATGGCTGGTTAGTCTCGCGCGTCGTTGACGGCGACTACGGTTAGCTGGGTTTCATCGACCGTAAACGATATGTCGAGCCCGGCGTAAGCCAAGTGGTAAATGCGGTTTGGCTCGTGCTTGCTGCCTGCGCGGCGTGGGTCTTGGCGAAGGACTTCGACCAAGCCGGGGAGCTTTGCGGGCGGGACCATATCCTGTAGCGCTTGCGGAAACTCAACATCGAGCTCTTGCCACGGAGCATCCTCAATCCAGCCGCCGGTCGCATCCGGGTGACAGTCCGCAAACGGAATGTAGGGCTTAATGTCGTAGATGGGCGTAGCGTCGCGCAGGTCGGCCCCCAGCACATGGATGATCGGACCATCGTCGGTGAGCTCGACACGATCGAGCTTGACGCAGGTAAGACCGATGGGATTAGGGCGAAACGGACTGCGCGTGGCAAATACGCCCACGCGCTCGGCTCCACCCAGACGCGGCGGACGCACGGTTTTCGACCACTTGACGTTGGTGCCGGACCTGTCCTGCAACTTGGCATCGGCAGCAATGTCGTTTGCCGTGCCGCCGGGCGTTCCGTTTTCGAAGCGCCACAGCAGCCATAGGTGAGAGAAGGTGTCCAGGCCCTCAACCGCCGCATTGGAGGCAAATTCCGGCTCAAAAACGATGCGTCCCTGCAGATGAGGCGCCAAAAAGCTGTTGCGCGGAATGCCGAACTTCTGCGGCAGGTCGGTATGTATGTGTGCAATAGGTTCCATGCCGGTCATTGTACGGCATGGAGGCGTGGGGCGTTGCGCGCAATTCTTCGCCGCGGTCTCCCGTCGTGCAAACAACGGTTGCTTGGAAGGGCGCCTGCCGCCGCGTATGCTTAAGCCATCAACCAGCAGAAAGGAGCCGCTATGGCCTTTGCAGAAAAGCTCATCGCCGTCCGTCGCGCCCATCACCTTACCCAGGAGCAGCTCGCCGCCAAGCTCTTCGTCACACGCCAAGCCGTCAGCCGTTGGGAGCGTGGAGAGGTCACACCGGGCATCGACATGATGAAGCTCATCGCCGCCGTGACCGGCGAGCCCCTGTCTCATCTGCTCGAAATGCCCGAGCACTATTGTCAGAGCTGCGGCATGATACTTACGCCCGACGACTGCGGTACCGATGCTGCGGGCGCCACGACCGACCATTACTGCAAGTGGTGCTACGACCACGGCAAGTACACCTACGACACCACCATGGAGGCGATGATTGAAGATTGCGCCCCGCGGCTGGCGCAAAACACCGGCATGTCGCTCGACGAAGCCGTCTCGCTCATGGGCGCCGTCCTGCCGCAACTGGAGCGCTGGCGCACCGTGCAGGAAAACGAGGAGCGCTACGGTGCCGAGGCGCGGGCGCGCTATGGCGATGAGGCTATCGATGCAGCAAACGAAACGTTACTGGACATGGATCCTCAGACATGGAACGACATGAAGGAACTTGAACGCGCTATTCTGGGTCAACTCTCGATTGCCATGGGCGACGGCGATGCGGATGGAAGCGAGGCTCGCAAGCTTGTCGCGATGCATCGTCGTTGGATTGGTCTCAACTGGGGACGCGAACCCCAGAACGAAGCGTACCTGGGCCTCGCCCACGGCTATCTTGCCGACCAGCGCTTTGTTGACTACTACGACAAGCCCTGCGGCACCGGAGCCACGGCGTTTCTGGTCCAGGCCATCGAGTCGTCGTTGGCGTGCGCATAGACCGCGGCGGCTTTGGGTATTTCAATCAAAACCTCAACCGATTGGAGACCTATGGCTACTGATCATGAGCTCGCGCTGTACGTTATGACCGGCTGCCCGTATTGCATAAAGGTCAAGCGCTTTCTGGCCGATAACGGCGTGACCATCCCTGAGCGCAACATCTCGACCGACCCCGATGCCGAGCAGACGCTCATCGCCGTCGGCGGAAAACGCCAGGTTCCCTGCCTGTTCATCGACGGCAAACCACTCTACGAATCGAGCGACATCATCGCGTGGGCACAGGAGAACCTGCTCTAGTGCAACACAGCCATTGGGGACGTTCTTAAATGACTAGCCGTTAAAGAACGTCCCCAACGACCAACTAGCCGTGGAAGCGGGCTATGGGTGCAAGTGGCTGCTCGCGAAAGACGCGATCGACGGCGGCGCGGTATTCGTCGACCTTTTTAGTCTTACGTACGAGCTTGTGAACGGTAGCGGGATCGGCGAAGGCGCATTTGGCGTAGAACCACCACTCCTTCATGCGAAAGACCGCGTTGCCGCCAATCTCTTCTGCATATGCCGCAAACAGCGTGTCGTGGAAGCGCTGCAGCTCAGCATCCGTGGCAGCAGGGCCGCCCTTGACCATGCGAGCCAGAGCGGGGTTCGCGAGCAGGCCACGCCCCAGCATCACATGGCGTGTACCGGGATAGGCCTCCACCAGCGCATCCATATCCTCAAGATCAAAGATGTCGCCGTTGTATGCCACCGGGAACGGCGCGCGCTCCAGCGTCTCGCCGTAAAACGCTTTGCGCGGCGAGCCCGTGTAACGATCCTTTTGCACGCGCGGATGCACGATTAGCTCGGCCAGCGGCATGCGGCAGTAAAGGTCGAGCACGCGCTCGTATTCGCCGTCGTCCTCGAGCCCCAACCTAGTCTTGACCGACACCGGCAGCGGAGAGCGTTCGCACACGTCGCTTAGAAACACCTCGAGCTCATCGAGATTGCGCAGGAAACCCGAGCCCTTGCCCTTAGCGACAACCGTTCCCGAAGGGCAACCCAGGTTGAGATTGACCTCCCGATAGCCCATGTCGGCGAGCACCTGTGCCGCCCACACAAACTCGTCCGCGTTCTTGGACATCAGCTGAGGCACTACGTTAAGCCCCTGGTTATTGGCAGGATCGATCTCCTTAAACGCCTTGCCGCCAAAGCGGTTGCCCACCCGCGGCGGCGGCAAAAACGGCGTGTAATAGCAATCGAGCGCACCGAAGCACTCCGCATGCACGCGACGGAACACATGCCCGGTAATCCCCTCCATAGGGGCAAGCGAAAGAATCATCAACATCTACTCTCAGATCAATGCGGCAAAGGGACTGCCCCCTTGTCACATGCATTATGCCTTGTCCTCGAGGCGGCCCACAAGGCAGAGGCAGCAGCTTGACGATAATCACCCTTCCATCCGGCGCCTCATGCAACGAAGGTGAATGGTTTTCCGCGAAGTGAACGAGTGAAATCGGACCCTCGATGCATCGACACTTTTGGAAGGCCAATTCCTGCGGTTTTATCACTCAAATCCTGCAGTTTTAGCGTCGAAAAACGTGGGTGCTTCAGGGGCCCAAATTAGGTCGTTCACTTCTCGGGAAACCATTCACCTTCGATTTGCTGTTTGTGGGCATCGGCAGCGGCTTCATGCTCCAAAAGACGACGTTCGCGATCAAACGATCACCAACAGCGCGCTGTTGACCGCTATGTATGAACAACAGACATCCTCCACTCATCTATACTCAAGAGCGTGTGCGCATCGCCCCCGAAAAACGATGAGAGTCGAGGCCCCATGCAGCAGCTCACCGAACAAGAAAAGAAGCGCATCCAGCGATACTGCACGTACCCCAAGATCGCAACGGCCGCACTCCTCATGTCGTTCGTAGCATGTCTGTTGATGTTGCCACTCCAAATGATCAACGATATCGCGTTTCACCAAAAGGAATTCCAACCCGCGGGCATATATACCGCCATCGCACTCACCGTAATCGAACTCGCCATCTTTTGCTATTGCGCTCTTGCGCCGCGCTTTGGAATGCAGGGCAAACAGTGGAAGGAACTGCAGAGCAGGCTTGCGGTGGCCCAGACCAACAAGGACCATTCCGCGGAGGTCGCCGGCGTGCTTGCCACGCAAGCTGCCGGCCGCCTGCTCAAGAACAGTGATAACGATCTCGCGCGCAACCTGGGCGGCGCCGCGGAGGTCGCCGGCGCCGTAGGGGCAGTCGCCACGGCGGCAGACGTGCTAGCCGAGACCTCGAGCAATGCCGAGGCCATGGCAAACGCATACGGCGTGACGATTCCAAACGTCAAGAAGCAGATCATAGCTCTCGCGGTGTTGCCCGCCATTGTGCTGCTTGGCGTCTACATCCCGCAGTTTGTCCAGGGAAATAACGAGCTTCAGGCAAGAAAGGCTGCAGCCGCCGAGCAGCTCGCCATCGCGCAGGATGCCTTGGAGCCCGTGTGCGAACGCGTCGCCGCAGACGACCCGTACGAGTCGTATCACGACTACGGCTACCGCATTATCGGCTATCTGCGCGACAATGACCTTGGCGCTCAAGCAGCCTATGTCTACCTTTCTTTTGATGCAGACGGCATGCTCACGGACGTCGATTACACCAGTCAGATCGACCCCGAGGCAAGCCTTGCAGACAATCTCGCTCGCGCCGAGCAGGACATCGCGACACTCTGCGCCCCGCTCAACGGGCTGGACATTTCCGTTGCCACACCGGGCATCCTCACGCCATGCAGCCTGTCGGATGAATTTAAACAGGCATTTTTAGCCGGATCCCTATATGAAGAAATCAGCATCAAGACGGAGGACGAATCTATCAAGTCGTACTACACCTTTGACACCGAAGCCGCAGAAGAATTCGACGAATACACCCATCCGGAAATTAGGCTCATGCTCTCTGCAAAGAAACGCTAGGGGGCTACACTCTGGTTGCCGCTCGCGAACGCCGCCAATATAGCGAAGTCTAATACTTTTCCGAGAAGTGAACGACCGTTTTTGGACCCCCGAAGCATCGACATTTTCTGACGCCAAAACCGCAGGATTTAACAATCAAAACCGCAGGAAACCGCCTTCAATAAACGTTAGCGCTTCGGAGGTTCATTTTGACTCGTTCACTTCTCGGAAAAGTATTAGACCTCGGATTCACAAGCCGCTCAATGCGACAAAGAACCGTCCCTTGTCACATTATTCGGAGCGCAGGGCTTCCACGGGATCCTTTTTGGACGCGCTGCGGGCCGGCAGCAGGCCAGCGACAACCGTCAGCAGTACCGAAATCGCAATAAGCACCAGCGCATCCTGCAAGGGCAGGCTCATCAGGTTGGGGACCTGTTTGGCAGCAAGCGCCCAGGCATTAACCGGGAAGCTCACGGCCACCACGACGACAATGGCAAAGACACCGGCGATGAGGCCTTCGATAAAAGTCTCAGCGTTGAACACGTTTGCCACGTTGCGCTTCGACGCGCCAATCGCGCGCAGAATGCCAATCTCCTTTTTGCGCTCCAGCACGCTGATGTAGGTGATGATGCCGATCATGATGGAGCTCACCACCAGGCTGATGCTCACGAATGCGATGAGCACCAAGCTGATGGTGTTCACGATGTCGGTCACCGAACCCATGATGATGCCCATGTAGTCGGTGTACGAAATTGCCCGATCATCGTGGCCAGCGGCTTTGACCTGCTTGTTGTACGCATCGATGTGATCGAGTACGCGCTCCTTGGCCTCAAAGTCGCGCGGGAAAATCTTGACCGAGATGGGGTCTGCCTCGTCCGCATAGCCCAACGTGGTCAGATTGTTGTCGTAGGTGAGCTTCGACGCCTTGGCATAGCTCATCATGAGCGAACTCAGGTCCTCGGCGTCCATGTTGAAATGGATGGCACGAGCAAAGGCACTCGCATCCACGTGCATGGCGCTCGCCAGGTTGGCAAAACTCGAAGACATCTGCGTCGCCATCTGGTCCATGAGCCCTGCCGCGCCCGCCTTGAGCTGGGACGATACCGTCGTCGCAATCTGCTCGCTGATTGCCTTCATCACCTGATCAATAGCCTGCTGCAGATACGGAGCCAGCTGCTTTTGCACATAGTCGGTCATTGCCTGCTGCAGCCGCTCGGCCAGGGCATCGCCGCCGAGCGCTTTGAGCTGGGCCATGATTTGCTGGGCTGCCGTATCACTCTCAAGATACGTCGAGAACGCGGCGGCAAGCTTTGACGCGTCCTTAAGATCTTCGGGCGACAGCGCCCTAAACTGATCAGACCGCAAAAAGCCCTCAAACAGCTGGTTGGCTAGTGTTCCCACCTGCTGCATTTGCTCGGGCGTGAGCTCCAGACCGTCAAAGATGCCCGAGAAATCTGGAGCCGGTGCTTGTGCCATGATGTCGCTGAAGTCGATGTCCTTGCCAACGTCCGAGAGGTCAATGTCCAACCCGGATAAGTCGATACCAGAAAGGTCCATACCGCCGGCCGCACCCGAGAGCGCAGACGCATCGAACGAGAACGCGCTCTTCAGTGCCGCCTCGTCCACACTGAACATGCTGCCCAGGTCCACGCCTTGTTTGGCCTCGCCTTGCAGCTCATCGAAAGACTTGCCCGTAAAGACATCCGTCTCGGGGTGGGCGAGTTGCTCTTGCACAATCTGCGAATCGGCGGCGCGCTCCATAAGCTGGCGAGTCAGCGCATGCGTGTAGGCAATGCCCGGGGACAACGCGCTCGCGTTGGCCGTCTCGTTGGGTCGCACCACGCCCACAATGTGCACGTCGATACCGTCGGCAACCTTGGCGGCCATAAAGTCGGCGTCGCCAGACATATCGGTCCACATGCCGGTCTCTTCGTTTTTGCGATACGCATCGGCCGGCGACAGCACCTTAAACGTCGTGGACAGCGCATCGTCGTAGGTAAAGTCGGTGCCGGTCTCGGGCGTTTCGACCCCACCGTCGGCCGCCATGGCGCTGTTAACCAGGTCATTGAGCTCATCAATGTCCAGCGCACCGATGCTGTAGAGCGTGTAATCGCCCACCGTGCCACGGCTCGAAAGCACCATCACGGCTTCGTTGGCGGACGTAGGCCAATGGCCAGCGACGACATCGTACTGGCTGTCGAGCAGACTCTGGTCGTCGATCATCTCGTTAAAGACCGAGGTTCCCATGGATTCCATGCTCACCGTTGCCGCCGAACTTGCGCCTCCGCTCATGGCCTCGGTCATAGCGTTGGGCACCAGCCGGACGGGCTTCTCGTCGCCCTTACTCGAACGATAGACAACTGGCGTCACGCCGTAGCCATACTGGATGGCGTTGACCTCTTTGTCGATACCATCGCCGCCGTCGTCAAGCCATGCCTTAAAGCTCGTCATGTCGTTGGACTTAACGCTCGCAAACATATCTTTTACGGCCGTGACCACGGGAATCTTATCGGTTCCCTGAGCCTTGCCGTCGGTACCGTCGTCGGACGAATCCTCGCCGTTGGACGCCTCGTCATCCGTGGCCCCCTGTCCGCCCATCATGGACGACAGGTCGTAATCCTGCTTGGAAATGGTGAGCGGGTAGCTCGAGAGCGTATCCTCCTCGACCTTTTTGATGTAGCCGTTTACGCCGTTGGACAGCGCCAGAATCGCCGCAATGCCGATAATGCCAATCGAGCCCGCAAAAGCAGTCATGGCCGTGCGGCCCTTCTTGGTCATAAGGTTGCGGGCAGAAAGCCCCAGCGCCGTCACAAAGCTCATCGAGGTTTTGCGCGTAGGCTTTGCCTCGCGGCGCGTGGCGTCAGCGACATCGAAAGGATCGGAATCGTCGGTGATCTTGCCGTCCGCCAGGTTGACGATGCGCGTGGCGTACTGGTACGCCAGCTCGGGATTGTGCGTGACCATAATAACCAGACGGTCGCGCGCCACGTCCTTGAGCAAGTCCATGACCTGCACGGACGTTGTGGAATCCAAGGCGCCGGTCGGCTCGTCTGCCAGCACGATCTCGGGATCGTTGATCAGGGCGCGGGCGATGGCCACGCGCTGCATCTGCCCGCCCGATAGCTGGCTCGGGCGCTTGTTAACGTGCTCGCCCAGGCCGACTTTCTCCAACGCCTCGCGCGCACGCTGGCGGCGCTCGGCATGCCCCACGCCCGTGAGCGTGAGCGCCAGCTCCACGTTTTCCAAAATGGTCTGATGCGGAATGAGGTTATAGCTCTGGAACACAAAGCCGATGCGGTTGTTGCGATAGGCATCCCAATCGCGATCGTGAAAATCCCTGGTCGAAATACCGTCGATCAGCAGGTCGCCAGAATCGAAATGATCGAGCCCACCGATAACGTTGAGCATCGTAGTTTTGCCCGACCCCGAAGGTCCCAGAATGGCCACGAACTCGTTATCGCGAAAAGCCAGGCTTACGCTGTCGAGCGCCACCTGCGTAAACGACTGGGTAACGTACCTTTTGCAAATACCTTTGAGCTCCAACATGGACGGCAACCTCTCCCGCGCGGGCACGTTCACCCGCTCTCCCCCGCCGTTCGTATTCGACGCGTTTGTCCTACTCTATCCCCATTTTTTGCCGGCGCCAGTGAAGAATGTAGGGAACCGCATCAAAAAACGAACGGGACGGCGCCTAAAATAAGAGGTCCCGAGCGGGACCTCTATATGGTGAAGCTTGTCTTGAAAGGCAGCGGACCACTCCACACAGCGGCGCACGATCCTCGCTGTGCTTTACGCGTTTTCTACTGCTCGCTATTCGCAATCGCCTGGTCGATAAGCTTGTCGAGCGCTGCGCGCTGCTCAGCAGAGCTGATGGCTCCCACGATTGGATCCCCTACGATGTTGCCATTCTGATCGATGACATACGTTGTCGGAAACGAGAACAGATTTGACGTAAACTTGCCGGCCTCGCTATCCGACTTGAACCAGATGTTCTTATACGTCACGCCCTTCTTGCTCAGCACGTCCTTGGCATCTGCAATCTCGCCCTTGTTGCCATCGAGCGTAAAGGAATTGACGCCCACGACCTGGCCGCCCTTCTTGGCCAGCTCCTGATTCAGTTTCTCAAGATCGCCCAGCTCGCCCACGCACGGCTTGCAAGTAGTGAACCAGAAGTTCATGACGGTGACTTTGTTCTTAGAGAACAGCTCGTCGCTGCTCACGTCGTTGCCATCCAGGTCCTTGCCCGTAAAGCTGGGGAACTTCGTCGCCTCGCTCGAAGCATTGGCATCAGCCGTCATGCCAGCGGCCGAAGCGTCGACGCTCTCGCCTGCGCTCGGCGTGCTTCCACAGCCGGGGAACTCCTTCTCCAAGCTCTCGAGCTTGTCCTCGATCTCCTTGATCTGCTGTGCACCGGCCTTGAGCGTCTTAAGCTCATCCGCCGTGAACTCATCCTTGGCGCCGTCGATGGTCTTGAGCAGAAAATCGCCGTAATTGCTGCCGTCCTCAATCATTGCCGAGTCTTTATTTGCCGCATTGAATACCTTTTCCCACAGCGCGTTATCACTCGAAAAGATCTCGTTCTCCTTTTGCATGAGCTTCGCATACAGCTCGGCGGCCTCGTCGGCATTGGTCGGCTTCTGCGCAGTGAGTTCTGCGATCTTAGGATCGGAGCCCGCAGATTCGCTCGCATTGCCACCAGGCGCCGAACACGCCACAAGACACAAGGCCAGCACCGGCACCATAAACAGGGCCGCAATCTTAGAAAGCTTCATAGTCATTCCTCCGTTTTGTCGAAGCTTGTTTACTTTTTATCGGCGGTCAAGGGGAGCTTTTCCGCCGACACATCCAGGCCATAGCGATAGCTGATGGCATCGACGGGACAGGCCCCGATGCACTTTCCGCACCGGATGCATTCGGCATGATTGGGCGCGCGGACCACATCAACGTCCATCTGACAAACCCTTGAACACTTGCCGCACGAGACGCATTTGCATGCATCGACCCGGATTCCCAGTAGGGACACTTTATTCATGAGCGCATAGAATGCGCCGAGTGGACAAATCCATTTGCAGAAGGGGCGATAGAACAAAACGCTCAGCACTACCACAGCAATGAGAACGACAAGTTTCCAAGTAAAGAGATGTCCCAACGCAGATCGAATGCCGGCATTGGCAATGGCCAGCGGAATGGCGCCCTCGAGTACGCCCTGCGGACAGATGTACTTACAAAAGAACGGGTCGCCCATGCCCACGTCGTTAACCACCAAGACGGGCAGCAGCACCACGGCAAATAGCAGCACAACGTATTTGATATACGTAAGCGCCTTGAGCCTTTTTGTCGAAAGCTTTTTGCTGGGAATCTTATGAAGCAGCTCCTGCAGCCAGCCAAACGGGCACAAAAACCCGCACACAAAGCGTCCCAGCAGCACGCCGAGCAAAATGAGCGTACCGGTGACGTAGTAAGAAAAGTTGAACTTGGATGAACCTACCACCGACTGGAACGACCCGATGGGGCACGCACCCGATGCCGCGGGGCACGAATAGCAGTTAAGTCCAGGTACGCAGACTGTTTTTCCCGCGCCCTGATAGATGCCGCCTTTGGCAAAGTTTGGCAGGTGAATGTTGGTGACGAGCGTCGCCGCCGCCTGAATGAATCCGCGAAATCGAGCCAAAACATGCGCCGCAGTGTTTTCTCTTTTATCCAATTCCGATACACTCCAAGCACAGCCTAATCGCTTTGGCCAGCACGGCATCCGCCTCGCCACGCACAACGCCAAAGCACACCATGGCAATTCCGACGATCAACAAAGCGACCTGTACCACGGGTTTTACCGCTTTGAACAACCTGACCACTCCTTTCGTTACGCGACCATTGGACCATATCGGCTATAAAATCCGTGTTAAGCGCGATTTGAAATGTGCAAGGAGACTGTTATGCGTATTTTGATCGTCGAGGACGAGCGGGCGCTGTGTGACGCAATCGCGCGCAGCTTGCGGAACTTGGCGTACAGTGTCGACTGCTGTCACGACGGACAGGAGGCGCTCGACCTACTGGACGTTGAGGCCTTCGACCTCGTGGTACTCGACCTCAACCTTCCCCGCATCGACGGCATGACCGTACTCAGGGAACTTAGGAAAACTGACTGCGAGACTAAGGTACTGATTCTGTCCGCACGCGGCGAAGTATCCGATAAAGTCGCCGGACTCGATGCCGGCGCCAACGATTACCTCACCAAGCCGTTTCATCTGGACGAGCTTGCGGCAAGGATCCGCAGCCTTACCCTCAGGCGCTTTACGCAAAGCGACATAGTTTTAACCTGCGGAAAGCTCCGCTTTGACACCAAAGCGCGCATCGCTTCCGTGAACAGCGAGGCTTTGTCTCTTACGCGCAAGGAAACGGGAATCATGGAATACCTGATGCTTAATCAGGGACGTCCGGTAAGTCAAGAGGAGCTTATCGAGCACGTTTGGGATAGCAGCGTGAACAGCTTTAGCAACGCAACCCGCGTTCATATCTCGTCACTCCGCAAAAAGCTACGCAGCGCTTTGGGATACGACCCGATTCGCAATCGGATTGGAGAGGGCTACGTCATGGAGGATAGCGAATGAAAAGGCTTTCTCTGCAATGGCGCATAACGATTATGACGGCGCTGCTGACGTGTGCGGCGTGCGTGCTGACGAACTGCCTGGTCGGCTATACGGGCATACGCTACATGGATGCCATCGGCAGTAACATCTCGGCCTTTAACGCAACCGGCGAAGATTCGCCCCAGGCGTTCGACCCAACGAAAGCGACCCCCGATGACAAGGTCACGATCGTCGTAAACGACGCGCAAGAGTCTTTTGGCACGACAACCTGGTGCATCACGGCTGGAGTCACACTCCTTGGCGGCGTGCTGGCATACTTTGTGAGCGGCCGTGCACTCAAACCGCTACGGGCTTTTGCAGCCCAGGTTGAGCGTGTGCAGCCTGACAACCTAAGCGAAATCAGACTCAGTGAAGATGTGCCCACCGAGCTACAGCGATGCAGCGCCTCTTTCAACGGCATGATCGCCCGTCTTGGCGAAGGGTTCTCTGCGCAGCGTCAGTTTACCGGCAACGCCGCACACGAGCTGCGCACCCCGCTCGCCCTTATGCAAGCACAGATTGAACTTTTCATCTCCGAGCACTCCGGTTTGCAACCCGAAACAGCCGAGCTGCTCGGCCTGCTACAAGAACAAACCGAGCGCATGTCTCGAATGACCAAGGTATTACTCGAGATGAGTGAGCTCCGCAGCGTTCCTTGCGAGGACGATGTTGAACTCGGTCCCTTGTCCGAAGAGGTCCTCACCGACCTTGCGCCACTTGCCGAGAATAAGGGCATAGCCCTCAATTGTGCTGGAGATGCTTTAGTAATCGGGAACGATGCGCTCCTCTATCGGCTGGTGTTCAACCTGGTCGAAAACGCCATCCGTTACAGCCGCTCCGGCTCGACTGTCAATGTCTCCATCAGCGGCAGCGACAGCCACGTGCTCCTGCGAGTCAAAGATGAGGGCCCGGGAATACCCAAGCAGTACCGAGAGAGCATCTTCCAGCCGTTCTTTCGTCTAGACAAATCCCGCAGCAGGGCATACGGCGGCGCAGGACTCGGACTAGCGCTTGTTTGGGAGATTGCAGCGCTTCACGGTGGCACGGTAGAGGTCGAAGCAAGTTCCGAGAACGGGACCACCATGCTCGTAAGCCTTCCAAAGAAATCTGCAGCGTTAACCGAACAGTAAAACGAAAGGGGTCCCGCACACGTTTGCGCGGGACCTCCTCTCCGTCAATGCAATTCGCCCAAAAGAGTAGAAGCTTACTCCCACTCGACCGTGCCGACGGGCTTGGGCGTAAGGTCGTAGCACATGCGGCAGATGCCGGGGACCTCCCTTTATACGTTCGGCACAATCGTAGGCGATACCCACAAATTCCAGTCCCGAGCAACAGGAGTACAATTGCTGCTATTGTTGCCAGCTGTTGGGAGATGGAAGATGGACTGCGATGGCTACCCACGCGTTCCCATGCCGTTGATGTGCACCGCCTTTGTGCCGGGGCAGATTGACGCTGCGGTTGCAAGCATTTCCGACCCCGATTCGCGCGCCATCGCCACGGCAGAAGCGCTGTACTTTCGCGGGCAGGCCACCCTCGCTGCTGAGACGGCACGCCCCTATCTTGACGCCACCGATCCCGCGCTGCGCTATTCTGCATGCTTCATCTGCAGATATGCCAGCCTGTCGCTCAACCGCATCGCCGATGCCCGCCGTTGCCTCGCGGGCATCCTCGATACGCCGACTGACGAGGAATCGCCCGCCGTCCACGCCACGCATATCCTGTTCGCCTCCGCCGCGAGCGTCCTGCTGCACTTGCCTTCCCCGTATTCCGCCGAAGAGTTTTATCCGCTTGCGGCGCATCTGCCCGAAGGCCTGCGCCTGTTCGCCAGCTACGTGATGGCACACGCCTTGTATCTGCGCGGCGAATATGGCCGCAGTCTGGGTATGGCGGAAAACGCCCTGATCATGAAACAGGGAAGTTATCCCATCTCGGAGCTGTTCCTGCACTTGGCAGCTTCTATGGCATGCATGAGTCTCAAAGACGTCGACGCCGCAAAGGCACACTTCGGAACCGCTTGGAACATTGCGCGTCCCGACGGCCTTATCGAGCTCATTGGCGAGCATCACGGCCTTTTACAGGGACTCATCGAGGCGTGCCTAAAAACGCAATACCCTGACGACTTCGCTCACATCATCGAGATCACGTATCGATTCAGCTACGGTTGGCGGCGCATCCACAACCCCGATTCGGGCGAGGACGTGGCCGACGATCTAACGACCACGGAGTTCACCATGGCCATGCTCGCCTGCCGTGGGTGGACCAACGCCGAAATCGCACGCCATATGGGAGTATCGCCGGGCACCGTCAAAAACCGCCTATCCGGCGTATACGCAAAGCTTGGCATCGGCACGCGCGCGGAGCTGGTCGCGCATATGTTGCGTTAGCGACCGGGCTGCCAAGCGCATCGAACGCGTTCCGGAACCCGGCGCTTCGCTCGATCAAATTGGACATTTTGACCCTTGAACGGCACTACCACCACGGGGCACCTTCTCGCAAAATTGGATTATTTCCTCCGATATTTGCGGGATGGGAGCCCAAAATGCTTGATCGCCGTTCGCTACTTGTTGCCGGAGCGTCCTCGCTGGCGAGCATTATGTTGCCGCGCGTGCCGGGAAGCGCAAACGCCTTCATATTGCCGTTCGCGCCCACCGAAGCCTATGCCGACGAAAAAGACCCCTTCAAGGTGCTCGTTCTCTCGCGCACCATGTTTGGTGTGGTCGTGGTCGACGTCGCCAACAAGAATACGCCCATCATGGGTGCCCAGGTCACGCTCGCGTCGCGTTATGCCGCGGGCAAGCAGCTCACCGCCACGACCGACGACGAGGGCACGGCCATCTTTGAGGTCGCTCCGCTTTCGGAAGGCTACGTGGACGAGGCGACGCTTCTCGACGCGTACGACTTTAACGGCGGCATCTCCATTAGCATGGTGGGCTACCGTGATGTCGAGATTCCCCTTGCGCGTATCCAGGGCGGCACCGCCATAACCGCGCCCACACGTCCGCTTTCCGACGGCAAGCCGTACTTCCGCCAGCTCACATTCGACGAATGGGACATCCAGTACGCTGAAGCCACGTTCATGGCATTGCCAAAGGACGACACGGCAAACGAACAGCCTGATACGCACGCCTTTACCGTGCAGGCGCATCTGCCACAGGGTGGACAGGCAACGCTGCGCATCAACAAAGTAGTGCCCGCCGCGGGCAGCTCACCCGAAACCGTCACGCAGATTGGCCAAGTCAAGGCCAGCGCATCGGGCGCGGATAATCTGGCGACGTTCACGCTCGAAGACACGTTCCTCGATGCAGCTTCGGGCCTTCTGGAGGAAGGATGCAAGTTGCGCTTTGTCCTCGACTACCAGGGCAAGACCTATACACTCTCCTCCCCCATGGCCGTTGTCACCGCGCCGGCCGCAAAGGCGGAATCGGGCTCGACCACTATCGTCCCCACCACCATGGACCAAGAGGTCACTCCGTTTGATTTCCCAGCGGCGTTTCCCGGCATCGGCGGCAATAAGTTCACGTGCTGGATGCCTTCGTTCCCCATTTTGTTCGATTTCTCGTTTGCCGGGTACGTACTGTTTGGCGGAGGATACAAACCGGTCGGCTACATGAACGATTCGGGCAATCCGGATCCGGAGTACTGGAAGAAGTCACCGCGCGAGTCGGGTGCCAAGCAGGCAAACCGCTACCTCGACGAGATGGAGGGGAAGTGGAATCAGTACAAGAGTATGAGTGCCGGTTCGGGCACCGATCCAAGGAACACTAAGCTGCTTCGCCACCACTGCACGCTGCTATTTACGATGGATATCGCCACGCAGCTGTACGGCTCGCTCGCCTACGATTGGGTGGGCAAAACCTGGGGTAACAACAACGACCCCGCATACGGCAATATTAAGGCCCTCTTCCAGGTAAGAACCGACCTCAATTGGACCGAGCAGTTTACCCTAGGACCGGTGCCGTTTTTCCTAAACGTCAACCCCTGGGTGCTGGCGAAGCTGGCGCTCGCCGTGGGTGCCCACACGCACGGCAGCGGCGCGGCGTTTTTTAAAAACATTTCGCTCGACTATTCAAACACGTCGGGCTCGTTCACCATCCAGATCGGGCTTGCCGTCACCTTTGGCGCCGGCGTTGCAGGCGTCGCTTCGTCTGCCGTGCGCGGCGCCGCATCCCTCACGCTGTTCATTGGGTACGAGAAGGCAGATGGACACCAGCTTCCGCGACTGCGCGTAGGTGCAGACGTCGATGTCGATGTGATACTCCAATTCGTAATGTTCAAGTGGACCACCAAGGCTTGGTCGGGGTCGTGGCCTACACTCCTCGATTCGTGGAATATGTCGGTGAACAATGGCAACCAGTATGTGCTCCAGCGCTCTGAGCTCGCATTGGGCGGAGATACGCCTTACACGTTGGATGCCTGCTTCGGCACGCCCGGCAACATCGAGGCGGCCGGCGTGCCGCAATTTATCGCATCGGCCACCATCGTCACCAACGCCGAGCTGCTCGCACGCGCCGAGGTTAAGGCCACTGCCGTAAACGTCGTGCCTGTCGTGCGCGATTGGGACCGGTCAGTCACGTGCATTGAACTCGAGGCAGACGCGGAGAGCGACGACACGGGACAGGTCGAACATTTCGTCCACGTGCTGATGGAGAACGACGAAAATGCCGCGCCGATGTATGAGTACACCTATATCGGGCAGGCGACGAACGCCGTTGCGGACCCCAACGCCAATTCTGCCCGCGTGTCGGAGGACGATCGCGGCGGCATAAAACCCTCGAGCGACAACGTGCTGTTTTCCGGCGTGCTCAGCGAAGCCCACATGAAGCTAACGATGATTGCCGGCGTGGAGTGCCTATTCCGTATCGCCTCGGTGCGCTACGGCGACAATGGCCGCTCGCGACTGGTGGTACATACAAAAACAAACGGCACGTGGTCTGTCCCCACGCCCGTGGACTTTCCCCTTGGGTTTGGCGAGGGCGACGTGGAGCGCGACGGCATATACGATTACGACTTCGACGTGGTGGAATACACGGACGGAAGAGGAAACCAGGACGCCTACGTGCTGCTGGTCTCGGGCGAGCGCCCCGACGGCGACAACACCCTTTTCGATGCGGCGAGCACATCCGGCATACTGTCCGTTGTGCGCCTGCGCATAAGCAACGGCGGAGTTCGCGTGATGTCGCACACGTCGTGGCGCAGCATCTCGCGCGGCCGCCTGCAAGAGGATGGCTACCATTGCCTGCAGTGCCCGCGTATCACGGTGGGCAAGACGCTGGTCGACGGGCGCCTGTCGGGTGCCTACCTCCACCGCCGCGGAACCACCGCAGAAAAGGCGCTCGGCAGCGAGGCTGAGGTTGCGCTGGAGTGCTTTACCCTATGGTCGGACGTTTCGGGCGACAGCCTGACGTTCCGCCAAGTTCTCCGCTTTCCGCAAGCACCGTCGAGTATCGAGCTGGGCGAGCCCGAGAATATCAACGGCAAAATGGTGGTGCCCGTTGCGTACGAGACCGCAGACGGTTGCGGCTGCGCATCGTACGCCGTGATCGGCCAGTCCATTGCGGGCTGGGGCGTTATGTCACCAGACGCCACGGTACCCCGCGCGATGCCGTGGCCACAACATTCGGGCTTTTTGGCAACCGTCAACGAGCAACTGCAACATATTACTTGGACGCGAGGCGCATCGGCATTTGCAACGCAGCCCGTGGGCGCCGCAGGCTGTGGCCCGGCATCGTTTAGCGTAAGCAACAACGGCAGGTGCGTGCTCTATGTAGAGAACACCGATGGCAAGGTGGGACAAACCTACGACGAAGAAGGCAACCCGGTAGCAGTGATGGGCAAACACTTCCGCATCTTCGCCAGCACCTTGGCAGGCGATCTGTTCACGGAGCCGTTCGTGATGTGCGAGCTGGACCATCCCGCCGATCAGATAACGACATTTTTGACATCGGGAGGCATGCTCTCCGCGCTCGCCACGCACATTGTGAGCGCGGAGAAGAGCGAGGCAGAGCTGCACGGCATCGAAGTGCCCTTGGTGGCGTGTGCCACTCCGACGGGCGCGGTCGCTACCTCGGGCGCGGTGGTGCCCGGAGCAGCAGGCGAATCCTTCATGGTCACGGTGCGAAACGACGGCAACACCTTGCTGACCGCCGGCACGATTGATCTATACCGAGAGGGCTCCAGCCAGCCGTTCTCCAGCGCATCCATCGGATTCGGAGTGAACGCACACATGGCTTCGATCTACGATCCAGAGCTTGCCGAGGACGCTTCGGCCAACGACATGGCACACGTGAAGTACGCGCTCGAGACGCTGGGCGCACGTTTTGCAATGCACCCGCTGGTAGCCGACATCGGCAACGCCGTGCTGGCACCGGGTTGCACGGCACAGTTTCGCATGAGCTTCGCCATCCCCGAGAGTTGGAGCGACGAAGTGGGCAAACGCGTAACGCTGTATGCAAAGGCGCGTAATCTGGTGGCGCTCGATCCCGTAACGCTCGAGGAAATTCGACCGGGTGCAAACTCGGCGCTGGGTGCCGTGCTGCACGAGCTTCATGTGCCCGACGCGGCATGCGGCGCTCAGAAGTTCAGGTCGGCGTATGCGGCAGCGCGGATACGACAGGACTTCACGACGCCCCGATGACAGCAGACGGCGATGGTGGCTCGAGTGGCGGCGGTACTGACGAGGGCGGCGGCGCGGGCGGAAGCAGCTCCGGCAGTGGCAAGGACCACGGCAATAACAAGCGCTCCGGAAAAGCGGGCGCGCTTGCGGGCACGGGCGATGTCAACGCTCCCCTTACGGCAGCCGCCGCAGCACTCGCCGCGGCAGGCGCCGGCCTCGTCGCCTACAGCGCCCGCCGCACGGCGCTCGAAAAAGACACCGCCAATGAGGCCAATTTGGATAAGCCTCGCTAGCTCCTAGTTACTTTCGTGAGAGACGCCGACTCGGCTCATCGAACATGAAAATGGGCTGGTTCTGGATACCCAGAGCCAGCCCATTACGCATTAGATATCATCAGGGGAGTCGAGTTCTGCCTCGAGCTTGGCACGGCGTCTTTTCGCCGTGAAAAACGTTGCGCACAGAGCGGCGAATGTGGCTATGAAAATCGTCGCGCCGCAGAACACGCCCGTGGCCAGGTTCGCCAACCAAAAGACGCTTTCGAGCGGTACGATCTGCGCCTCAGCGATACAGCGCATTGCGGCAACAACAAGCGCGAACGCGGCGCCGCTAAGACCGCTGACAAGCAGGAAATATCCAGCAGGAAGATGCTCGGTTTGCCCAAAACGATTAGTATCGACATAGCCCTTCCGCGTTTGCAGTCCTGCGCAAATCAACATCACGAGAACGAGCCACAAATACATGGCTGCCTCGAACGGCGTTGCAAAGCCATGCGGCATTTCACTGGCGTCGCTGTGAACCCACGCAACCTGTCGAGCTATAAACTGGTAGAAAAAGATCATCAACATGCCAAACGATAGCAGCACGAAACCAATCTTGTAGATCTTCGCGCTCTCAGCCTCCAGGCGCTCATCCTTTGGGCCGGCATATTCACGCCACTTTTGCACGAGTTTTAAATCTTCAAATTTCATAGCGAACTCCTAAAGAGCGTTAGGTTCGGCGTCGGTTTCGTCTTCCCAAAACAAGTCGTTCAACGTAACGCGCAGCGCCTTACAGATTGCCACGCACAAATTGAGCGTGGGGTTGTAGCCGCCCGCCTCGATAAGACCGATGGTCTGGCGCGTAACGCCCACGGCCTCGGCCAAGTCAGCTTGCGAAAGGCCAACCGCCGCGCGCGCCGCCTTCATGCGTAGGTTCTTTTTGCCCGGCATGGAGTTCCTTTCGTAGTAATGGACAGATATCCGTTGCAACATGACAGAAATATATTGCATATATCAGACAATGTCAACTATATCTGTCATTATGAAAACCATGTCCGACATCGCCATGCGGACATTACAACTTCGGTTCACTATTCAAACTTACTCGGACAGAACCGACTCGGTTTTGTCCGAGTAAACGAATCTCCATCGAACTCCGAACGATTGTTCGATGGATTTCGTGTTGGTTGGAATCGTCTGTGGGCTGGGCTATGCTACCTTGACTATCTATATGACTTAAACGCAGCAAGGGAGCACCGAGAGAGCGAGTATGGCAAAAAACACCGCAAACTATGGTAACGACAGTATCCGCCAGCTCAAGGACGAGGAGCGCGTACGCCTGCGCCCTGCCGTTATCTTTGGCTCGGACGGACTCGATGGCTGTGCACACGCTGCCTTCGAGATTCTGTCCAACGCCGTTGACGAGGCGCGCCAGGGCTACGGCAAGCTCATCACCCTTACCGCCTTTCGCGATGGCTCCATTCAGGTAGAGGACAACGGCCGCGGCTGCCCGCTCGACTGGAACCCCTCCGAGAAACGCTTTAACTGGGAACTTGTCTTTTGCGAGCTCTATGCCGGCGGCAAGTATAACAACAACCAGGGCGGCGACTACGACTTCTCGCTCGGCACCAACGGCCTGGGCTCGTGCGCGACTCAGTACGCTTCCGAGTACATGGACGTCACCGTCTGGCGTGACGGCAACAAGTACTCCTTACACTTTAAGAAGGGCAAGGTCGTCGGCGCCAAAAAGAAGGCACTCGAGATTGAGCCTAGCGACGAGAACCGCACCGGCACCACTATCAAGTGGCGCCCCGATCTTGAGGTCTTTACCTCGATTAGCATTCCCCACGATTGGTATCGCGAGACCATGCGCCGTCAGGCCGTGGTCAACGCCAACGTGACCTTCCGCCTGCGCATCGAGGGCGACGATGGCGAGTTTTCCGAAGAGGACTTTTGCTACCCCAAGGGCATCGAGGACTATGTGCTCGAGAAGGTCGGTACCGACTACCTTACCGAGCCTTTCTTTATCGAGGCCGATCGTCGCGGTCGCGACCGTGAGGACTTGCCCGACTACAACGTAAAGATCACCGCGTGCATGTGCTTCTCGCGCACCTTCATGATGCAGGAGTACTACCACAACTCCTCCTGGCTCGAGAACGGCGGTTCGCCCGAGAAGGCCGCCCGTAGCGCTCTGACCAGCGCCATCGATGCTTACATTAAGCAACAGGGCAAGTACAACAAAAACGAGAGCGGCATCAAATGGCCGGACGTCCAGGACTGTCTGGTGCTGGTGACCAACTGCTTCTCCACCCAGACGTCCTACGAAAACCAGACTAAGAAGGCCATCAATAACCGCTTTATCCAGCAGGCCATGACGGCATTCTTTAAGGAACGCCTCTCGACCTACTTGATCGAGAACAAAGACGCCGCCAACAAGATCATGGAGCAGGTGCTCATCAACAAGCGCTCGCGCGAGAATGCCGAGAAGACGCGCCAGAGCATCAAGACCAACCTGCAGCAGAAGACCGACATGGCCAACCGCGTGCAGAAGTTCATCGACTGCCGCTCCAAGGACAAGAGCCGCCGCGAAATCTACATCGTAGAGGGCGACTCGGCAGCAGGTGCCATTCGCACCTCGCGCGATGCCGAGTTCCAGGGCGTTATGCCCGTCCGCGGCAAGATCCTCAACTGCCTGAAGGAGGACTACCCGCGCATCTTTAAGTCCGACATCATCATGGACCTCATGCGCGTGCTGGGCTGCGGCGTGGAGATCAAAGACAAGCGCATCAAGAACCTCGGCGCCTTTGACCTGGACAACCTCAACTGGAACAAGGTCATCATCTGTACGGACGCCGATGTCGACGGTTATCACATCCGCACGCTCGTGCTCACCATGCTCTACCGCCTGGTGCCCACGCTTATCGACGAAGGCTACGTGTATATCGCCGAGTCGCCGCTCTACGAGATCAACTGCAAAGAGAAGACCTACTTTGCCTACACCGAGCTCGAGAAGAACGGCATCCTCAAGGAAATCGGCGACCAAAAGTGCTCCATCAACCGCTCCAAGGGTCTTGGTGAGAACGATCCGGACATGATGTGGCTCACCACCATGAACCCCGAGACGCGTCGCCTGATCAAGGTGGAGCCCGAGGACGTCACCAAGATGGAAACTATGTTCAACCTGTTGCTGGGCAACGACGAGGCGGGCCGCAAGCGCCATATCTCCGAGCACGGCAAGGAATACCTGGACCAGCTGGACCTGCAGTAGCAGCAAATCGACAACGACGGCCTATAAGAAGTTCAAGAGGATATCGTGGCAAAGAAGAAGACGAAGAACCAGCCAAAGAAAAAGCAGGTCAACGCCGAGAACGTCATCGGCCTGCACTCCGAGGTCACCGATCAGCCAATCACGCAAACGCTCGAGGTCAACTACATGCCCTACGCTATGAGCGTCAACGTTTCGCGTGCGTTCCCCGAGATCGACGGCTTTAAGCCCTCGCACCGCAAGTTGCTCTACACCATGTACAAGATGGGTCTGCTCAAGGGCGAGCGCCAGAAGAGCGCCAACATCGTGGGCCAGACCATGAAGCTCAACCCGCACGGCGACGCCGCGATCTACGAGACGATGGTGCGTCTGGCAACCGGCAATGAGGCGCTGCTTGCCCCCTTCGTGGAGTCGAAGGGCAACTTTGGCAAGTACTATTCGGGCGACCTGAGCTATGCCGCCTCGCGTTATACCGAGGCCAAGCTCTCCCCCATCAGCGCCGAGATCTTCAAGGACATCGACAAGGACCCGGTCGACTTTGTCGACAGCTACGACGGGGCCATGAAGGAACCGCGTCTGCTGCCCACCACGTTCCCCAACATCCTCGTCTCGGCCAACAAGGGCATCGGCGTCGCCATGGCGTCTGACATCTGCGGCTTTAACCTCAACGAGGTCTGTACCGCAACGATGCACTACCTCAAGGATCCCGACTGCGACCTGCTCGAGTACATGCCCATGCCCGACTTCTCGACCGGCGGCGAGATCATCTACCGCCGCGAGGAGATGGAGAAGATCGTCGAGACCGGCCTGGGCAGCTTCCAGATTCGCTCCCGCTGGCGCTGGATTCCCGAAGAGCGCATCATCGAGGTCTACGAGATCCCCTACACCACCAAGACCGATGTCATCATCGAGCGCATCGTCAAGCTCTCCAAGGAGGGCAAGGTCAAGGAGATCGCTGACATTCGCGACGAGACCGACCTTTCGGGTCTGCGCATCGCCATCGACCTTAAGCGTGGCGTCGACCCCGACAAACTCATGGCCAAGCTCTATCGCTCGACCACGCTGCAGGATTCGTTCTCGTGCAACTTCAACGTACTGGTCGACGGCTATCCCCGCGTTATGGGCGTGCGCCAGATCTTGCACGAGTGGGTCAAGTGGCGTATTGAGTCCACGCGTCGCCGCATTAACTTTGACCTGGGCAAAAAGTCCGAGCGCCTGCACCTGCTGCACGGCCTCGAGGCGATCTTGCTCGACATCGACAAGGCCATCGCCATCATCCGCGGCACCAAGCTCGAAGCCGAGGTCGTGCCCAACCTTATGAAGGGTTTCGACATCGACGAGACCCAGGCCGAGTTTGTTGCCGAGCTTAAGCTCCGCAACATCAACGAGGAATACATCCTCAACCGCACCAAGGACATCGCCAAGCTCGAAGGCGAGATTGCCGAGCTTGAGGAGATCCTCTCCAGCGAGGAGAACATCAAGAAGGTCATCAGCGATGAGCTGGCCGCGGTCAACAAGAAGTACGTGATGCCACGCCGCACGGGCAGGATTGAGCCCCATGAGGTTATCGAGGTAAGCTTGGAGCCCGAGGTCGAGGAGTACCCGGTCACCATCATGCTCTCGCGCGATGGCTACCTTAAGAAGATGACGGACCGCGTACTCAAGAAGGCGACCACGCTCAAGTACAAGGACGGCGACAAACCCTTTATCGAGTTCCCGTCCTCCAACACCCACGAGCTGCTGGTCTTTACCAACAAGAGCCAGGTGTACAAGTGCAAGGTTGCGGCGTTTGAGGACACCAAGTCGGCCCAGCTGGGCTCGTACCTGCCGACCGATCTTGAGATGGAACCCGACGAGAGCGTGATCTGGGTCATCGACCCCGAGGACTACAAGGCCGACGTGCTGTTTGTCTTTGAGAACGGCCGCGTAGTGCGCGTCGCACTTGCCGGATACGTCACCAAGACCAACCGCAAGCGCCTCAAGAACGCAATCTACGGCGGCAGCAAACTGCTGTATGCGCAGGTACTCAAGGAAGACCGCGACCTCGCGCTGGTCTCGAGCGACTATCGCCTGATGAACTTCAACACGTCGTTGCTCAAGACCAAGACGACCACCAACACGCAGGGCGTCCAGGCCTTCACGGCAAAGAAGGGCCGCTCGGTCACCACGGTCGGCACGACCGAGGAGATTCTTGGCGCCGGCGTCTCGGCCGAAAAGTTCACCGCACAGAGCCTACCCTCCGCCGGTGCCCTCATGAAAGAAAACGACATGCCGAGTCTGTTTGACTAGGACGACGGCAGACCGCCATAAGCTCTTAAAACGGTGGGGCCCGGAGCGCAGTAAATGCCGCGCTCCGGGCCCCATGCATTACAGTAGCATCTTCCCTATAGACAAAATGCCGCATAAAGTGGAACAGACATAAGTCCATCATTCATTCCAAAGGGCTTAGTCGATAGCCTGATAAGGCGCACGCCCGGATGGGTCTTTTTAAGTGAGGACAGGCTTCGAGATCTTGTGTTCTCCCCCGCCTTGACTTCAATCGCAGACAAGCATCCCTGCTTCTCTACTACAAAGTCGATTTCCGCACGATTATCTCGCGCCCAATAATGCAGCGGATAGCCCATGGCTGAAAGCTGTTGGGCAACGTAGTTTTCGGTAAGTGCACCCATGAATGTTCCGCCGATGCCGGCAAGAATATCGGCGCGTTGAGCACCGGCCTTGGAGACGAGCAGCCCTGTATCCGCCTGATAGATTTTAAAAGCAGAAGGGTTAACGAAGGCCTCTAAAGGGCTTTCAATCTGCCCGACTAGGCTGCAGCGCGCCACCGTACCCGACAATACAAGCCAGTCGAGAGCATCTCCAAAGAGAGACGCATTGCCCCCCGCTCGCACTACCTTGTATTGAAATTTACGATTCTCTTTGGCAAGCTGCTGTGGAATGGAATCGAAGCACGCACGCGTCTTTGCGCTCAAGCGTTCATCAGCATACTTATTGGTGTCGGCGGAATAACCGTCGAGAATAATCCGATGCTTTTCGGCCACATCAATGATTGACTGATCATCGATGTACGTTTGGACTGCCTCGGGCATTCCGCCAACAACAAGATACTGTCGATAGAGCCCAAGCGCCTTTTCATGAAGGCTTGGCGCAAGAGGACCCATTAACTCGAATGACGAGCGTATTTCATCGACCAGCTGATCGTGCCCCATCGCCCAGAGATACTCCTCGAAATCGAGTGGAGTCATCTCAATCAAGTCGGTCTTTCCAACGGGGAACGAATACGACTGATGGTTAATGGCAACCCCAAGAAGCGACCCAGCAGCCGCAACATAATACTCGGGAGCATCTTCGCAAAAGTATTTAAGGGAAGTGAGCGCTTCCTCGCATGCCTGAATCTCGTCAATGAACAGTAAGGTTTTGCCAGGCACGATACGCTGTCCCGTACGAGCCTCGATCGCGCGTACGATCGAATGAGGGTCAAGACCGCCCGAAAAATCCGCCCGCGCCGACCGGTCATTCTCAAGATTAACGTAGACAACCGATTCGAAAAGATCCTGGGCGTACGTTCTGAGCAGATAGGTCTTACCGCACTGGCGCACGCCTTTGACCAGCAAAGGTTTTCTATCAGCCCTGTCTCGCCATTCCCTAAGGAGCTCGTCTGCCTTGCGACGCATGCGCAACCTTCCCTCATGAACTTCTGTTTTACAATATTTTAACGCGGATTAATTTGTTTTCAGTTATTTTTCTGCGTTAAAAAATTGTTCTATACGGCACTTGAGGGAATACACCCCTATCTCTTGATAAGGATTGCAAGCATTTCCACCACCACCGATTGCCATGCGCTCTTCTTGCCTTAAGAGAGCTTACGAGCGAGCTCTCGCACCTCTTCCAACTTGGGCGACAATGCCATGCTGTCGCGCTCGGTCATACCGCTGATGGTGACAACGCCCTGGTCCTCCCACTTGCAGTACGCGCAGGTTGACTTGTACATAGCGATCGCCGCATCATAGACGCCCTCGCTGTGGCTATCGAGCAAAAGGGCCGTCTTGGTGAACGGGAAGCCCGTGGCACCGAAGGCGTACAGGCGGTCGATGGCGGCCTTCTCCTGCGCAGTGATATCAAACCAGTAGATAGGCGAAGCGAAGACAACCATGTCGGCGCCTTTCAGCGACTCGATCACGTCGGCCATGTCATCCTTCTGCACACAGGTGCCCTCATGGGTAAAGCAGTACTGACATCCCAGGCAACCAGCAATCTTCTTGCTGGCAACGCGGACGACCTCGACCGTATTGCCACTCTCGCGCGCGGTCTCGGCAAACGCCTCGACCATGGTGTCGGTATTGGCGCCCTTGCGCGGGCTGCCGCTCAATACAACGATGTTCATAGAAATCTCCCTCCTTCATGCCGCAGGCGCGCGGCATATTAGTTTGTTTTAACCTAAACGTATGGAGTTATTCAATCGCCTCGTTTCAGCTACTCCCACTCTTTAGAAGAATCGTTGCTGGAGACTTGGCATTAAATCAAGGCACACCTTATTTCAGATATTCCTCAAAGAATGCCTTCAGCTTTCCAAACGGAATGATGTCCATCTGATCGTAAAGGTCGGTGTGGCTGGCACCAGGGATAATGAGCAATTCCTTGTTGTCCCCCGTCAGCTTGCCGTACACGGTTTCGCTGAAATAGCGGGAGTGCGCCTTCTCGCCATGCACCAGCAGTACCGCAGAGCGAATTTCGCTGCTGTATTGCAAAATCGGCATATTCAAAAACGACAGCGAGGACGTCATATTCCAGCCGCCGTTGGAGTTCAGGCTGCGGGGATGGTAACCACGCGGAGTCTTGTAGTAGGCGTAATAGTCCCTCACGAACTGCGGCGCATCCTCCGGTAGTGGATCGACCACGCCGCCCGCCAGCGCATAGCTGCCGTTTTTATAGTCCTCGGTGCGCTGCGCGTTCAGCGCTTTCCGCTTTTCAAAGCGCGCCTGCTCGGAATCCTCGGCGTCAAAATAGCCGTTGGCGGTCACACGGGTCATATCGTACATGGTCATAGCCGCGGTAGCTTTGATACGGGTGTCGATAGCCGCCGCATTGACTGCCATGCCGCCCCAACCGCAGATACCGATGACGCCGATACGCTCCGGGTCAACGCTTTCCTGCACAGAGAGGAAATCCACCGCTGCGCAGAAGTCCTCGGTGTTGATGTCTGGCGATGTTACATAGCGGGGCGTGCCGCCGCTCTCGCCGGTATAGGACGGGTCAAAAGCAATTGCGAAAAAGCCCAGCTCCGCCATCTTCTGCGCGTACAGACCGGAGGACTGCTCCTTCACCGCGCCAAACGGGCCGCTGACGGCGATGGCGGGCAGCTTGCCTTCCGCGTTCTTAGGCACGTACACGTCGGCAGCCAGCGTGATGCCGTATCGGTTGTAGAAGGTCGCCTTGCTGTGCTCAACCTTGTCGTTTTTGGGGAACACCTTGTCCCATTCCTGCGTCAGTTTCAACTGCTCCATGCCTAAGCCTCCTTGTCGGTCGCTTTAAGGTATTGCTCGTCGTCCACGGGCTCCGACCACTCGTTGGAGGCATCCTCGCCCGGAACCTCCACCGCGAGATGGGAGAACCAGCTGTCGGGCGCCGCACCGTGCCAGTGCTTTACGCCTGCGGGAATATTTACCACATCGCCGGGGCACAGCTCCTGTGCCGGTTTGCCCCATTCCTGGTAAAACCCTCGGCCAGCCACGCAGACGAGGATCTGCCCGCCGCCGCTTTTGGCGTGATGGGTGTGCCAGTTGTTGCGGCAGCCGGGCTCAAACGTCACGTTGTAAACGCCGACTTGCTCGGTGGAAAGGGGTGAGAGGTAGCTTTGACCGATAAAGTACTTCGCGAATGCGTCGTTGGGGGCACCGATGGGAAACGCCATCTCGTTTTGGTGCTGCGCCTTTGCGTCGGCAGCGTCTTCGTCCGCCCAGACCTCCTTCGCCATGCGGAAGGCCGCCCATGCCTTGGGCCATCCCGCGTAAAACGCCGCGTGCGTAAGGATTTCTGCTATCTCCGTCCTGGTCACGCCATTGTTCTTTGCGGACATCAGATGATATTGGAACGAAGAGTCCGTCAGCCCCTGTGCCATCAAGGCAACCACCGTCACCACGCTGCGGTCTCGAAGGGAAAGCCCGTCTTCTCGGCTCCACACCTCTCCGAACAGCACATCGTCATTGAGCTGTGCAAATTTGGGGGCAAAGTCCCCCAAGGCATCTCTGCCCGCCGTCTGTTTAATTGCCATGATTGATTTCCTCCTGTCGATAATCCTGGACACAAATCTCTTTCCGCGCGGCCAAGCTGCCCGCCTAGATTCCCATGCCCATTCGATGCGCCTGCTCCAGAGCGGGATGCCCGGCGATTTCGCCCACGCCGTTCACGCCGCCGGCGAAAACCGTTCCGGCAAGCGCGCGCCTTTGGCGAAAATCCCTTGCACTCCTTATATATATTGACGAAAATAAAGGTAATACCTAAACCTAACTTTAGGTCAAGGAGTAAATTCGAGATTTGTCCGGAGGAACCATGTACACAATCGGACAGGTGGCGGATATGTTCGGTCTGCCCGTTTCCACGCTGCGCTATTACGACAAGCATGGATTGTTCCCGGAATTGGAGCGGACATCCGGCATTCGCCGATTCGGCGATACGGAACTCGAGGCGCTTCGGGTCATCGAATGCTTAAAGAAGGCTGGGATGGAGATCAAGGACATCCGGCTGTTCATGGAATGGTGCGCGGAGGGCCCATCGACATATCCCAAGCGCAAGGCCATGTTCGAGGAGCGGAAGGCCCACATGGAATCGGAAATCGCGAACATGAACCGTGCGCTGGATATGTTGAAGTTCAAATGCTGGTACTACGAGCAGGCGATCCAAGATGGCAACGAGGATAGAGTGAAGGCGCTGATTCCCGACGATTTGCCGGAAGAGATCAAAGATACCTACGATAGCGCCCACGCTCAATAATGCCGCCCGATGCTCAAGGGGCTTTGGCAAGGAGTCGTTTAGGCAGACATGCAAAAAGAAAGCCTCCGAACAGAAGGTTCGGAGGCTGTTATTCCCGTCATTTCGCTGATGGCTTTGCTCTATGGCGACGCCGAAACAACATCGGGCGGTACTCGACGGTATCAAAACGCAAGCTCAGAAGCCAGTTCCCGTTATTCCCATAGGCATAAGCGCATCTGTTCGCGATTGCCTATCGATGCTTTGCCTCGAGCACGGCAGACACCGCATCGAGGAACTCCCGCACATGGTCTGCGGGGTGCGGCGAATGAAGCAGCCCGTAAGACACGAGACAGTCCCAATCGGTAGGGACGGTTTTGAGCATGGGGTGGACGTTGGCCCACAACGGCAGCGTCGCAAGCGCGAGGTCCTCGTTCGCGCCGCGATTGAACACCTCCACCCGATATTGCGGGAAGTCTACGAGCGCGATTTGAGGATGATGCAAGAGTATCTCGTCGCGTACGCGGTCGATTTCGGTGTTCCAGCCCCGGCGTATAAGCATAAGACTGTGATTGTGGAGGTCGTCGAATGTGACGATGTCGCGTTTGGCGAGCTCGCTGTCGACGGGAACGGCGCACCAGAGCGGCTCGCGCGAAAGCTCGAGGCCCAGGCACCCGCGCTCTTTAAGAAAGGCATCGTCGAAAATCCCCACCACGATATCCATGTCTTGCCCGAGGTTCGCCAAACCGCGCGCCGCCGAGGGTGTGTTTTCAAACGTGACCACCTGAAGGCTCATGCCAGGGCAACGTTCCTTCACCTTCGGCCATAGCTTCGTGAGCGGCGTGCTGGGCGTCATGAGCGACACTCCCACGCGGATGATGCGCTTCTCTCCGCGCTCGGCGACGCGGGCGCGTGCGATTGATTCTTGAGAGTACTGCACGATATGGCGGGCGTCGGCGAGCAGCGACCTGCCTGCTCGCGTAAGCGAAAGCCCCTGATGCGATCGGTGGAACAGCGTAAGGCCTAGCCGCGACTCCAGCAGGTTCATCTGCTTGATGACGGCCGTGGGCGTGATGAAGGACTCTTGTGCCGCCTTGGAGAAGCTGCCCGCCTCCGCCACGCGGATGAAAGTATCAAGCTGTGGGTTGTACATCGATCCTCCTGTCACGCATTATGTGCCGTATATACCCCATGGTTATATCCATCATTCCAACGTGAACTTCTCGCGCGTCAGTAAACGCCGTAGCCTTGTATTCGAAAAGTCACCATTAAGGAGGAGACCATGGAGTATCTGAAGCTCGACAACGACGTAGAGATGCCCATCGAGGGTTTGGGCACCTTCCTCATGACCCCGGCCGAGGCCGAGGCGGCCGCAACCGCCGCGCTCACGGCTGGCTACGAGCACATCGACACCGCCAACGCCTACATGAACGAGCGCGCCGTGGGCCGTGCCATCGCCAAGAGCGGCATCGCACGCGACAAGATCTTCGTCTCCACCAAGCTCTGGCCGAGTGTCTACGACGCGGGCATGCCGGCGGTGGACGCCACGCTCCAGCGCCTAGGGCTCGACTACGTCGACATGCTCATCCTGCACCAGCCGGTAGGCGACTACCTGGCCGCGTGGCGCACGATGGAGGAGGCCTACCGCGCGGGCAAGGTGCGCGCCCTCGGCCTCTCCAACTTCCCGCAAGACAAGATTGCCGAGGTCATCGAGGTCGCCGACATCAAGCCGCAGCTCGTGACCGTTGAGTGCCACCCCTACCACGCCCAGCGCGACCTGCGCGCCTACCTCGCGCCGTACGTCACGGTGATCGAGGCGTGGTACCCGCTCGGCCACGGCGACAAAGGTCTTCTGGAGGAGCCCGTCTTCGTCGCTCTCGCCGAGAAGTACGGCAAGACCCCGGCCCAGGTGATCCTGCGCTGGCACGTGCAGATGGGAACCTCCATCATCCCCGGCTCCAAGAACCCCGCCCACATCGCCGACAACGCGAACATCTTCGACTTCTCCCTCACCGAAGACGAGATGGCCGAGATTGCCAAGCTCGACGGGACCATGACCTACTACACCGCCACTGAGGAAGCACTCGCGGGCTACCTGGCCATACGCCCCGATTTTGACGCGCAGGAGTAGCGCTCAGACGATAACGGACCAACCAAGCCGCCGCCGAGGACCAGTCGGCTGTCGAGGACGAGCTCGGCGCCGATCTCTTTGAGGTGACGCCTAGAACCCGCGGGTTATAACCCCGTACGCACCCCAGCGTTATAGAACCCTCACCAACGGAAACTTCCGCCGGCGCGGCGCCCCTCGTATGGTGGATACGTCAAGTTGCGAGAAAGGAAGGCACCATGGACTACATCACCTTGAACAACGGCGTCAGGATGCCGCAGCTCGGCTTCGGCGTGTACCAGATCCCGGACGCCGCGGAATGCCAGCGCGCCGTGGAGGACGCGCTCTCGGTCGGCTACCGGCTGCTCGACACGGCCGCGAGCTACGGCAACGAAGAGGCGGTCGGGTCCGCCATTCGTGCGAGCGGCCTGCCGCGCGACGAGGTGTTCGTGACGACCAAGCTGTGGATGTCGGATGTGAGCTACGAGGGGGCCAAGCGCGGCTTCGACGCGTCGCTCAAGCGGCTGGGGCTCGACTACGTCGACCTCTACCTCATCCATCAGCCGTTCGGCGACGTCTTCGGCGCGTGGCGCGCCATGGAGGAGCTCTACGAGCAGGGCGTTATCCGCGCCATAGGCACAGCTAACTTCTACCCCGATCACCTCGCAAACCTTATCTCGTTCAACCGCATCGCCCCCGCCGTGAACCAAGTCGAATGCAACGTGTTCTTCCAGCAGCGCGAAGCACAGGAGTATATGGCCGGCAAGGAGGTAGCCTTGGAGGGCTGGGCGCCCTTTGCGGAGGGCAGAAACGACATCTTCCGCAACGAGGTCCTCGCTCGCATCGGCGAGGCGCACGGCAAGACGGTCGCCCAGGTCGTGTTGCGCTGGCTGCTGCAGCGCGGTGTGGCCTGCATCCCTAAGAGCACGCACCGCGATCGCATGGAGCAGAACTACGACGTCTTCGACTTCGCGCTGGGCGACGACGAGATGGTCGCCATCGCCGCGCTCGACACCGGGCGCAGTGCGTTCTTCGACCACCACGACCCCGCCACCATCGAATGGATGTCCGGGCTCGTGCGCAACGTGTAGACGAGCGGTCAGACCGCACTGATAACTTACTAGGAAGAATTGCCATGAACTCATTCACGTACGACTACCCGGTCAGGAACTATTTCGGCGAGGGGGCTATGGACCAGACACTCGACGCCGAGATGGGTGCCATGGGCAAGACAGTGATGCTCGCCTACGGCGGAGGCTCGGTCAAACGAACCGGCGTCTACGGCCACGTGGTCGATAAGCTCACGAGCGCGGGCAAGCGCGTGGTGGACTTCGGCGGCATCATGCCCAACCCGACCTACGAGAAGTGCCAGGAAGGCGCCGCGCTCGCACGCGAGGAGCAGGTCGACTTCATTCTCGCCGTCGGCGGCGGGTCGGTCTTCGACTGCTGCAAGGTGGTTTCCGCGCAGGCGACGCTTGACGAGGACATCGAGACGTTCGAGCACGCCGACGGCAAGATGCCGAGCTCGTTCATCCCCATGGGATGCATCGTTACGCTCTCCGGCACGGGCGCCGAGCAGAACAACGGCGCCGTCATCACCAACGAGGAGACGCACGTGAAGGGCGCCTATCTTGGGGCGATGCCCATGTGGGCGGCGCTCGACCCGGCACTCACGCTCACCGTACCGCACGCGCAGTTCATGAGCGGCGCGTTTGACACGCTCTCGCACTGCATGGAGAGCTATTTCGGAAGCCCGCGCGGACGCAACGTCACCGACGACATCAACCTCGCCATCCAGCGTAACGTCATCCGCAACATGCGGATCATCGCGGACGACAATCAGAACCTCGAGGCGCTCAGCGAGCTCGTATACGACTCCGCCATGGCCGAGAACGGCGTGCTCAAGATCGGCAAGTCAACGGACTTCCAGGCGCACATGATCCAGCACCAGTACGGCGCGTACACCCACACCAACCACGGAATAGGCCTCGCGGTCATCCACCCTGCGCTCTACCGCCACCTGGCCCCCGAGGCGCCCGCGCAGTTCGCCCGCTGGGCGCGCGAGGTGTGGGACGTCGACGCCAAGGGCAAAGACGACCTTACGGTGGCGCTCGAGGGCATCGACCGCCTGCAGACGTTCATCGGCGAGATGGAGCTTCCCACGAGCTTCGCCGAGATGGGATCCGACACGTCCGACGAGACGCTGCGCAAGGTTGCGGACACCTGTGTGCTCACCGGCGGCTGCGCCAAGAAACTGGAGCGCAGCGAGGTGTTCCAGATTCTGACCGAGTGCCTCTAGATCGGCGCTCGGTCCCGATCCGCCCGCGCCGAAGGAAACCGTACGACTCCGAGATGTCATCGTAATCGTAGGACCCGGCGAGCCCGCCGCGCCTGATGAATCCGTCGAAGTCGTCGTCGACGGCCCCCTGCTCGTCGAAGTAGGAGCGGTATTCGCCGAAGCTGAAGGGGAGGATGTGTACCTCCCCGTGGCGCCCTGTGAACAGGGTTGCCAGGTCCGAACTCAGGAGGAACGCGTTCGATCCCGTGAGGTAGATATCCCATCCGCCACGTGCGTGAATGCTGTTAATTGCTTTCTCGAAACCCTCGCACAGCTGCACCTTGTCGATGAAGAGACGGTTGCGGGTGCCCTCTTTGTGCCGCTCGATGATTTCGTGATACAGCGTGTGATACTCAAGCAGCGGCTCGTAGTCGAGGTCCAGCAGATCGATGTAGACGTTGTTGGAGGATGGGTCCCTCCGAGCAACGGAGGCGGAGAACGCCTTCATAAGCTCGGACCTACCAGAGCGGCGCATCCCCGTGATCACCTTGATGTCCCGGGTGTCCTCGATCGCCCAAAGCCGCTCCATGTACGTATTGCGGTCGACCCAATCAATCATCAGCTCTTTCTCGGTTTCAAAACCGATAAGGAAATATGCGCAAGGGCGCGTCGGAGGGTAAGCCCCAGCCATGTCATGTCGGCAGAAGCCCTCGACCGGCGGCACGACGAAGTCGAAATAGCCCTCGATTTCCCGCGGGCCCTCTTCGAAATCTTGATGGTATATGCGACGCCGTAGAGCATCGGCAACGCGTTCTGCTATGCGCCGCCTTCGGCATTGGAATCGCCCTTGCCCCGCACAGCAACGTAGCTCATAGACGGAACGATCAGGATGCTCGGCTTGTCAGGCGGTTTGCCCGTGATGTTGTAGTGCACCGTAAACGCTGATGGAGATGGCTGCGCGCGGGCACGGGCGCGCCACCGCACTTCACAGCTTGTTTCTCAAGTATTTGGGACGCACACGCGGCGTTCAAAAATGCGGAGCGACTCCGCATGGCTCGAGACTGAGCCGAGGTGCCCTACTTCTCGCTCTCCAGCAGCCCCACGATGCGGTCGATGTCGACGGCAAAGCGAGGCCTTCCCTCGCGCTCGTAGCGGTCGAGGTATGCCTGGCACTCGGAGACGATGCGCTTGGTGTTGCCGTCGATGATGCGCTGGAGCGTCTCGTAATAGGCCGAGCCCTCGGTCCTGAAGCGGCGCTGGTAGACCTTGGTTATGGGGAACATCTTGATGTAGTGGATGCCGTGGCGGCAGCCGGGGCGCGTCGTGGGGCGGGGTGGCAACGCAAAGTACTGGTCTTTGGGCGCGTTAGGGGCGATGTTGGAACGCAGCGGCACGGCGAAGCCCCTGCGCTTCCCGCGGAAACGCAGCCTCACCACCACGATGCAGGGGCGATTGTGCTTAAGCATGAGCTCGCGGTCGCCCTCGACGAGGTCGAAGAAGTCCTGGGAGATGGATACGATCTTCATCGGTTACGCCCCCTTCATACGAAGCGGGGCCCGCATCGCTGCAGGCCCCTACAGGTGGGCGATATTCTACGCCTTGCGGCACCCCGTCGCCCACGGAGGTTAAACGTACACGTAAGCCGTACTCTGAAAGCCGCGGCTTCCGGCAAGTAGTTTATACCACGAAAGGTCGCTTTCAATGCGCATAGCTCGCAAAATAACACTCGCTGGGCCGTCACCCCTGGCAGTTACCCTCCAATCTTCATTGGAGTCAGCAGGTCAATTCATATATTCATGGGGGTTTATCCTACCGTCGGTGAGCGATTTCGTTAGGGTGCCGAAGCGGTCGAGGACATCGACGACCTTCCGCCGGGTGCCGATGGATGGGGCGGGAATCTCGACCCTCGATAAGTCCACAGGCGCGGCTTCGATTACCTTTTTCGGTTTAGCGTATTGCTCTTCAGATCATCGTGGTGTGCTCGTAGCCGCGCTCCATGAGGAGCCGCTCGGCAACGTCGAGAATCTTCTCGACCGTCTCCTCCGGGTACTTATTGCGTGCCACGGGCACCTCCGTCCTTATTATCACGATAAACATACCATGAGTGGCGTGCGGGTCGAGAAGGGCTGGCGCCAAAAGAGCCCAACGGCCGTTAT
>CABUWD010000001.1 GCA_902495155.1 uncultured Collinsella sp. | reverse complement strand
CGCCCGGAGGATTATCTCACCGGGCGCTTCCATACCGTTCACGGCGCAAACGCAACCGTTCAACCGCGTTGCGGCAACCAGTTTGAAATTATCTTGATGAAGGAAAAAGCTGCTGGTAATCTATGGGACGTCATAGAACGTTTGCTTGTGCAAGCGTTGAGGCGAGATGCGATGCAGTCTCGAGTTCTTTGGAGGTATCTATGTCAGATACGAAGGCGAAGAAGACAAACAGACGTTTTAAGTTCAAATTACCGCATGTCTATACGATCATGTTCTTGCTGATCGTTGTCTTTGCGGTCCTGACTTGGATCGTTCCCTCTGGTCAGTATCAGCGCAAGATGATTTCGACGGCGGCGGGCGAGCGTGAAGTCGCCGTTGCTGGAACCTATGAACAGGTCGATAAGAACTACACCGATTCCGAGACCGGCGAGACCATCAATCTGGGCCAGGATATCTTCGCGGTCCTGCAAGCGCCCACTAAGGGCATCCAGGAGGCTGCCGACGTCGTTGCGTTCGTCTTATTGATTGGCGGATCGTTCGCAATCATCACCAAGACCAACGCTTTGAATGCCGGCATGAGCCGTGTGGTTAAAAAGCTCAAGAACAAGGACATCCTCATCATTCCCATCACGATGACGTTGCTGTCCATTTGCGGCACTACGTTTGGTATGTCTGAGGAAGCCCTGCCGTTCTATGCCATCTTCATTCCCATCATGATGGGTATCGGCTATGACTCGATGACGGCATTCATCATCTGCTTCCTTGGTCCTAACCTGGGATATTGTGCTTCGACCATCGACCCGTTTAATGTTTTGATCGCCCAAGGCATCATTGGCATCGAGGGCAATCCGCAACTGTGGCTGCGCGCCGTTTCTTGGGTCATCTTCACTGCCGTCGGTATCGCATGGGCCATGCGCTACGCCATGCGCGTCAAGAAAAACCCCGAGTCGTCCATTACGTACGAGGACGATAAGCTCAAGCGTATTGAGTTTTCCGTGACCGATGCCTCCATCGAGGAAGAGTTCACTATCCGTCAGAAGCTCGTGCTTATCGATTTTGCTTGCGGTATGGGCATTATCGTCTGGGGTCTTGTTACCCAGGGTTGGTACATGAATGAGATTTCTGCTGTGTTCCTTGGCATGGGCTTGCTTGCCGGTATCCTGGGCGGCCTTGACCAGCAGACGATCGCTGAGGAGTTCGTTAAGGGTCTCGCCGACTTTGCGTACGCTGCCATCGTTATCGGTATCGCTCGCGGTATTCTGGTCATCGCCGAGGGCGGCATGATCATCGACACCATTCTCCAGGCGCTCGCTACTGCGCTCGCCGGAGCACCGGCCGCCGTGTACACCACGTTTATGTATATCGTCCTTGGCCTGCTCTCTTTGCTGGTTCCCTCGAGTTCTGGCCTGGCGGCGCTCACCATGCCCGTTATGGGCTCCCTGACCGAGCTCATGGGCCTCAATCCCGAGGCGGCCGTCACCGCGCTCCAGTTTGCCAACCAGACCATCAACACCATCAGCCCCGTGGCGGGCATGACGGTCGCCGGCCTTGCCGTGGCTAAGATTTCGTTTGGCCAATGGTGGAAGACCATTTGGAAGTTCTTCATCTTCATGGTCGTGTTTGGCTTGGTCGTTACTGCCATTTCCGGCATGCTTCCGGCGTAGGTGGTTGTGATGTCTGATCGTTTGACGGTCCTGACGTCTAAGAGCGTCTTTACCGGTACGGGGGACCTGCCGTTTGAAGGTTTCGTAGCGGTCCGTGGCAATCGAATTGAGGCTGTTGGCACCAAGTGTGAGGTAGCTTCGTATTTGACCCAGGCGGACGAGGTAGTTGACCTGGGCGATCGCACTGTCATGCCTGGCCTGATCGATGTGCATACCTTCTATACAGGTTGGGCGCTGCGGACGTTGGGGTCTGATCTGTCCGGCATCGCTGATGCCAAAGAGGCTGTGTCGCTCTTGCGTGCATGGAAAGAAGATCATCCGGATTGCGCGGCGGCTTTTGGCCACAACCTACCCGAAACGTTGGCATCGGATGCCGAGAACGCAAATACGGCAGCTGTGTTTGACGATTGTTTTGGCGATATCCCCGTCGTCTGCTTTACATCGGGTGCGGAGACCTGCGTTCTCAATGCTGCCGCCAGTGCGCGATACGGCTTTACACCCCAGGCGTGCTATGCCGAGAAGATCTGGCGCATGATGAGCGATTTCCTCGCGCTGCCCGAGGTGCGTGCCGGGTATTCGGACTACATGAGCATGCTTAACGAGCGCGGCGTTACCGCCATCAAGGAAATGGCGTTTGATGACTACTACGGCTTTGCCGACGAAATGGCTCGCCGTGAGGAATCTGGTGAGCTGACGGTTCGCGTCTCTATGATGTCGCAGCCGGTGGGTGCCGGTGCAAATCTGTCATATGCCCGCGAGGCACGAGAGCGCTTCCGGGGACCGTTCGTTCGTTTTTCTGGCTTCAACCGTATGACCGATCGCGGCGTATGGGCGGGGCTTGCCGAGATGATAGACCCCTATGAGGACTCGGCCGATGCGGGCGCTGCCGGCAAGACGGTCGTCGAGGAGCCAGAGTGGGATCTGATTGAGAACGAGCTGCGTGCAATTGATGCTGACGGCTTCCGATATTCCTTGCATTGCCAGGGCGATGGCGCCGTTCGTCGCACCGTGGCGCTCTATGCCTCGCTGCCTCGAGACGAGCATGGACGGATGCTTCGTCGCCATGCGATTACCGATCTCGAGAACTCTGACCCGACCGATCTTGTCGAGTTTGGCAAGTTGGGTGGAATTTGCGAGGTCTATCCGCAGATTCTGACGCTGGACCGGCGCGAGGATTGCCTGTCGATGATGCGTCGACAAATTGGCGAGACGCGACTTTTGCACAGCTGGAATCGCCGCGGCATGGAAGATTCCGGATGCACAGTGTGCTGTGGAACGGATTTGCCGCTGCTGATTCCGAGCCTGGGCGAGTCAATCTACAGTGCGTGCGGCGGATACTTCGACGACGGACTGCCCGTGAATGAGGTCAACACGCTGACGCTTGTCGAGCTCTTGTGCGCTTGGACTGCCGGGGGCGCGTACGACCTGATGCGCGAAGACGAGCTGGGTACGCTCGAGGTTGGCAAGCTTGCCGATATCTGCGTGCTCGATCGGGATGTGTTCGACCTCGATTATCGCGACGCACGTGATCTTGCGGTTGACATGACGATGTCGGACGGACAAATCGTGTTCGACCGAAATAAGGAGGCATAAGATGTCTGAATCCAAACCGACGCTGCACCGCGAACAGATTGCGGGCATGAATATCCACTACATCATGTGGTCGCTCGATTACTTCCTTGATGTGCAGCAGCGTTTGGGCTTTGAGTCCATTGAGCTGTGGTGTGCGGAGCCGCATGTGACGCTCGACCACACGGGCTACTTTGAGGCTGAGGTCCTGGCGAAAAAGGCTGCAGACCGTGGGCTTAGGTATCGTACTCTGTGTCCCGAGAATGTTGTCTATCCTTGGCAGTACTGCGCACGCAAACCGCTGCATGAACAGCGCAGCCTGGCGTACTTTAAGCACGGCATTGAGCTTGCCGAGGTACTTGGGTGCGACCGCATGTCCATCAACTCGGGCTGGGGCGACTGGGACGAGGACCGCGAGGAAGCCTGGAAGCGCAGCCGCGAGCACTTGTCCATTCTGGCGGAGTATGCCGGCGAGCACGGTCTGGTGCTTACGATGGAAAGCCTGCGTCCCGAGGAGAGCAACCTTGTGACGACGGTTTCCGATGCGAAGCGCATGATTGACGAGGTCGCAAGCCCGTACTTACAGCCCATGGTTGATACAACCGCGATGGGCGTTGCAGGCGAGACGCTCGAGGACTGGTTTGCCGCCTTTGGTGATGGGGCAATTCACGAGATGCACTTTATCGACGGTGACCCGTATGGCCATCTGGTGTGGGGCGATGGCAAGCACGATATGGACGCCTTCGTCGCCACACTCAACGCCCATGGTTTCGACGGCATGCTGGGCCAGGAAATCACGGACGGTCGTTACTACGATGACCCGGCGGCGGCAGATGCCAAGAACATGGCCGCATTCGAGAAATATCTGATTGACTAAAACAACCATCGGCTACGCAACCAACGTCATTGATTGCGGGTCAAACAAGAAAGGAACTGGATATGAACGCACACGATCTGATCAAAGAGGCAATTGCCGAGAAGGGCAAGTTCGACAGCGTCTACTGGATTGCTTGCGGTGGCTCCATGATCGATTTGATCCCGGCTCATGAGCTTCTGCAGCGCGAGGCAACCACCTTCACTTCGTATATCTATACCGCGCGTGAATTCGACATTATGCGTCCGCGTCGTCTGGGCGAGAAGTCCCTGGTCATCGCTTGTAGCCATAGTGGCAACACCCCGGAGGTCGTCGAGGGCTGCGAGATTGCCCTTGCTGCCGGCGCTACGGTGATCGCCCAGACCGACAACGCTGGATCCAAGATCGACTCCGGCAAGTGGACCACGTGGGTCTACCCATGGGGCGAGGGCGTGCCGCAGGCCGAGGTCCCCGCTGGCATTTCGCTGTCGCTTGCAGCAGAGCTGCTCGATCAGCAGGAGGGCTACGCCGATCTTGCCGATATGTATGCCGGTATTGCCGAGATGGATAAGATTCTTCCCCCGGCACGCGAGAAGGTAAATGCCGAGCTGGGCGATCGCTTTGCCAAGCTTTGCCAGGAGCACGAGTTCTTCTATATTCTGGGCAGCGGTCCCAACTTTAGCCAGACCTACGGTTTCGCTATCTGCTCTCTTATGGAGATGCAGTGGCAGCACTGCAGCTACATCCACTCTGCCGAGTACTTCCATGGCCCCTTCGAGGCTACTCAGGATGGCGTATTTTACTTCCTGCAGATGGGCTCCAGCGAGTGCCGTGCTATGGACGAGCGCGCCCTGGCGTTCCTTAAGACGCATACCGATACGCTGATGGTGCTCGATGCCAAGGAGTACGGTATGGAAGCCGTGCCGGCGAGCGTCCGTGCCTATCTGGACCCGGTGCTGTTCTACGCCATGAACTGCGAGCTGCGTGCTGCACGCGGCAAGGTGTTTGATCACGATCCCGATTTCCGCCGCTATATGGGCGTCGTCGAGTACTAGAAGGGACAAAGGCCATGGCATTTAACGTTAACGCGCTCGGATTTGGCGACAACGTCGTCGACCGCTACGAGCATATCCACACCATGTATCCTGGCGGCAACGCGGTGAACTTCGCCGTTTATGCCAAGAAATGCGGTGCCGCACGCTCCGCATACATGGGCATTTTTGGCAATGATGCCGCTGCCGAGCATGTCATTGCAAGCCTCGAGGATGAGGGTATCGAGCTTGACAAGTGCGAGCAGATGATTGGCGAGAACGGAGCGGCTCGCGTGACCGTCGTTGACGGTGACCGTGTCTTCCTTGGCTCCAACGAGGGCGGTATCCGTGGCGATGCGCGCTATGTCCTCGATCGCTTTGACCTTTCGTACATGAAGCAGTTCGATGTGGTTCATTCGGGCAACTATTGCTTTACCGAGCGCGAGCTGCCCAAGTTGAAGGCTGCGGGCGTCACGGTCTCTTTTGACTTTTCGGACGACTCTACCGACGAGTACTACGAGCAGATTGCGCCCTACGTCGATTTCGCTTTCTTTAGTGCGGCGGATGCTGCGAGTGAGGATGAGGTTCGCGAGCGTCTGGCATGGGTGAAGGGCCTGGGTCCGCGTTTTGTGTCGGCTACGGCGGGCGCCGAGGGCTGCATTGCTTACGACGGCGATCGTTATTACCGCCAGCTGGCTAAACCGGTAACGGACATGAAGGACACCATGGGGGCGGGCGACTCGTTCCTTACCTCGTTTTTGATGTGCTATCTCGATTCCGCCAAGCGTGGTGAAGATGGCGCCGAGGCCATCGAGCGCGCGCTCGACTTTGCTGCCGGGTTTGCCTCGACCGTGTGCGGCATGGAAGGTTCTTGGGGCCACGGAGCACCAATCGTCGAATAGCCGAGCGGTCCCGGGGAGGTGCAGGCGCCTCCTCGGGACCCGGTGTGCAAAAAATGCCAAATATGAGTACTGTGACTAATTTAGTCGCAGCAAAATCAACCCCTTCAGACGTGATTTGAGCGTCTGGAGGGGTTTAAGATTTGTGAAAACGCAGGATGAATGACTGTAAAAGCTTTAATTAGCGGACAATCGAGGATTATTCTGGCGGTTGGAAAGTTAAAAGAAATGTATCCATTCCGGTAGCAGTACTCATATTTGGCATTTTTTGCACACCAGGGGTTAGCGAAGGTCAAAAACAGAGCGCGCATTTGTTAAAACTATCGACTCGATGCGCTTTGCGTCGCAGTTTTTGAGCGAGGTGATGCGTTCTGAGGTCCTTGTGAGCGACCTGATGAGCGACTGCGTGCTTGTTTCTGTGTTTGGCTCGGCCGGCGCATCGGTCTCGAGCAGTAGGCGGTCGAGTGGAATCTGTCGTGCGTATTCGCGACAGCGCTTGGTCGCGAGCATGCGTTCGTTGACGGAAAAATAGCAGCCCGCATTACGCGCGCGGGTGAGTTCGTCCGAAGTGCCGCTAAACCAGTGGAAGATGATAGCGGGGGAGTCGGGGTTTGGGATGAGTAGTCCATGCGATTCGAGGACGTCCAGTACGGCTCCTGCCGAACGAACGGCGTGAATTGATATCACGCGCCCGGTAAGAGGATGCTGCACGAGCGCATCGCAGAGCCGGTTAAGTGCCTGTATTTGTAGCGGCTCACTTCCAGCAAAGCGCGCGGAAAAGTCGAGTCCGACTTCGCCGATGTAGCGTTCTTGGGCAGCAACTTCGCAAAGCAGATTGACTTCGGCAAAACCGCAGTGGCCATCGGCGAGCCACCAGGGGTGAAGCCCAACGCCGGCGATGATGCCCGGGTGGCGACGAGCGCGCTCGTTTGCGGCCGAAAAGTCGCGTGGATCGACGCCGCAATCAAATAGACCCAAGCCCAGCGCCGTTGCCTCATCGGCAACGGCGTCCGGGTGAGCCATTAAATCAAGATGGCAGTGTGCATCAAATAACCGGGGCTCCATCTCGGCGCGCTCCGCTAGTCCAAGCGCTGGCCATCGGCGCGCACGCGCTCGGTGCCGCGGCCACTGATCTGGCGGATAACCTCGCCGGCAATCATCTGGCCCATGATGGGCGGCATAAAGCTGGCGGTTCCGAGCTCGGTGCGCTCGTGGATATTGGAAGGGTCGCGGGGCTGTGTCTTAACCGATTCCTCGCAGCTAAACAGTACATGTAGACTCTTGATTCCGCGCTTCTTGCATTCTTTGCGCATGATGCGGCTCATGGGGTCACGTACCGTATCGAAAATGTCGGCAAAGCGGAGGCACTCGGGATGGAGCTTGTTGGCCCCGCCCATGGAGCTAACCAAACGAATGTCGTGGTCCTGAGCATATTTGGCAATGGTGAGCTTGGCCGAGATGGTGTCGATGGCGTCGACGACGTAGTCGAGCTTGCCGTCCGTCTGCTCCAAAACGCGCGCGAAAAATTCGTCGATATTGTCGCTCAACAGGTATTCGGTGCGCTTGATGACGGTAGCGGCTGGATTGATGTCGTGGATCATGGCTTCCATAACATCGACCTTGCGCTTGCCGATGGTGCTTTGAAAGGCGATGGCCTGGCGATTGATATTGCTGGGCGCGATGATGTCCTTATCCAGAATGACGAAATGACCAATGCCGCCGCGGACAAGTGCCTCGCAGCAATTGGAGCCCACACCTCCGCAGCCGAGCACCAGCACCGTGGCGGCGGCGAGTTTGTCGAGTGCCTCGCGGCCCATGATGATCTCGAGCTTGGTGTCGCGTGTCTCGTTGGGGGTTGCGGCTGTGGTTTCGGTCATAGACATCCTCCGATGGGGAAGCGAATCGTGTTTTAGCTATCGTCATTATAGGTATTATCGCGATTCCATTTGAGCCCTAGGGGCTTGTTGAAATGAGGCAGTGATTCGCATAAGATGAAGCAGATGGCACCCGTTGCCGCGGGTTGGCCAACTCCCAAACACGTTTGTAGCGTGAGAAGTGGCCGTCTTCGCATTACGCGGGGGCGGCTATTTCATTCGACCTCCAATGTGGATGCCGAGCTCCACAGCCGCGATTACAAGCAATAACAACGTCAGGACATCGTCAATACTCATAGTCCATCTCCTTCTCGGGTAGAGGGAGCTGGCCCATCTGCTTCAACTTCCATTGTAGCTAAATACGAACGAATGTTCTATAGATGTTCCTGTATTAGATAGTTAGACAAACATCTAAATATCGAGTATAGTGTGCGCGTCATGAGAGATGATGAGAGGAGGTCTTATGCCGGGAGAGGGTTTTAAGGCGCTTGCCGATCCAACGCGACGGCGCATTTTGGAGTTGCTGCGCGAGGGCAATTGCACGGCGGGGGAGCTTGCCGAGCATTTCGATATCAGTAAGCCGTCGCTGAGCCATCACTTGGCGACGCTCAAAAACGCCGGGTTGGTGACCGACGAGCGCCATGGCCAAAACATCGTATACAGCTTAAACACCACCGTCATGCAGGATTTGATTGGCTGGTTTATGGGTTTTACAAACACGGAAGGTGATAAGGATGAATAACGAAAACAAGGGCATTCACCCCACGGGGGTATCGTCGCGCGTGTGGATTGCGCTGGTCGCTCTGTGCGTCGCCAATGTCGTAGCGCACCTCATGGTGATGCCGAGCTTGCCTGCGCAGATTCCCACGCATTGGGGCGCGAACGGCGCCGTCGACGGTTGGGGTCCTAGCTGGATGGCCTCCGTGCTCGGCGTGCTGCCTCTGGCGCTTCTCGCAATGTTCTGCGTGGTGCCGCGCATCGACCCCAAAGGTGAGGCATATCGAACCTCGGGCAAGTTCTACCAGGGCTTCGTAATCGCCTTCACCTTGTTCATGTGCGCCATAAGCTGGCTGGGAGAGCTTACGGTCTGGGGCGTGGTGCCGGCGGTCGGTTCGGTTAACGTGCTGATTTCCGGTGTTGTCGGTTTGCTGTTCATCGGCGTAGGCAACTATTTGCCGCGTGTGAAGCAGAACTATACGCTCGGTATCAAGACACCTTGGGCGCTTGCCGATCCCGAGAACTGGCGCCGTACGCAGCGTTTTGGCGGCGCCTGCTTTATGGTGCTGGGTATTGGCCTGATTGTGATGGGCGTGGCAGGCAGCGTGCTTTCGAGTGAAGTCGTCGCCGCGGTGATTGCGGTTCTGGCGTTTGGTTCGGTCGGAGCCGTCTACGTCTACTCGTATCTGCTGTGGCGCAAATCGCAGCGGGCCGTTCGCTAAGGTTGCGGAAAACTAGCGTACGCAGTTCATAGTATGTTCCGGGGGACTTTTCCCAGGTAGTATTAGGGGGTGTGGGCAACCATGCCCCTTTTTCGTTACGTTTCAGAGCTGGTTCCCTCATTTCGTTTCCACTAAAGCGAATCAAGAATAGGGAAACAGCAGGTAGAAAGGATAAAACAGGCAAATGGCGGAGTTTATCTACCAGATGTATCAGGCTCGCAAGGCCCATGGCGACAAGGTAATCCTTGACGACGTGACCCTGAGCTTCTACCCCGGTGCCAAGATCGGCGTTGTGGGCCCCAACGGCATGGGCAAGTCGACCCTGCTCAAGATTATGGCCGGCATCGAGGAGGTCTCCAACGGTGATGCCAAGCTCACCCCCGGCTACACCGTGGGCATCCTGCAGCAGGAGCCGCCGCTCGACGATGACAAGACCGTCATCGAGAACGTGCGCATGGCATTTGGCGACATGATCGCCAAGGTCGATCGCTTCAACATAATCGGCGAGGAGATGTGCGACCCGGACTGCGACATGGATGCCCTCATGGCCGAGATGGGCAAGCTCCAGGACGAGATCGACGCCGCCGACGGCTGGGATATCGATTCCAAGCTCGGTCAGGCCATGGACGCCCTGCAGCTGCCCGATTCCGACATGCCGGTCAACGTGCTTTCCGGCGGCGAGCGCCGTCGCGTGGCCCTGTGCAAGCTGCTGCTCGAGGCTCCCGACCTGCTGTTGCTCGACGAGCCCACGAACCACCTGGACGCCGAGTCGATCCTGTGGCTCGAGCACTTCCTGCATAACTACCAGGGTGCCGTGCTGGCCGTCACGCACGACCGCTACTTCTTGGATAACGTTGCCGAGTGGATCTGCGAGGTCGACCGCGGTCACCTCTATCCCTACAAGGGCAACTACTCCACGTATCTGGAGACCAAGGCCGCCCGTATCGAGGCGCAGGGCAACCGCGACGCCAAGCTCGCCAAGCGCATGGAGGCCGAGCTCGAGTGGGTACGCAGCTCGCCCAAGGCTCGCCAGGCCAAGAACAAGGCCCGTCTGGCTCGTTACGAGGAGATGGAGGCCGAGGCCCGCGCAAGCCAGAAGCTCGACTGGACCGACATCCGCATCCCCGTGGGCCCGCGTCTGGGCAACAAGGTGCTCGAGGCTCATCACCTGCACAAGGAGTTCGATGGCCGTGTGCTCATCGACGACCTATCGTTCACCCTGCCGCGCAACGGTATCGTGGGTGTCATCGGCCCCAACGGTGTGGGCAAGACCACGCTGTTCAAGACCATCGTGGGCCTGGAGCCGCTGACTTCGGGCGAGCTCGAGGTGGGCGAGACCGTCAAGATCTCCTATGTCGATCAGAACCGTTCCGGCATCGACCCCGATAAGAACCTGTGGGAGGTCGTCTCGGATGGCCTGGACCACATGATGGTCGGTGAGACCGAGGTTCCGAGCCGTGCTTATGTGGCGAGCTTTGGCTTTAAAGGCCAGGACCAGCAGAAGCGCGCCGGCGTACTCTCCGGTGGCGAGCGCAACCGTCTGAACTTGGCGCTTACGCTCAAGCAGGGCGGCAACCTGCTGCTCCTCGACGAGCCCACGAATGACCTCGACGTCGAGACGCTGTCCTCGCTCGAAGCGGCGCTGCTCGAGTTCCCGGGCTGCTCGGTGGTCATTAGCCACGACCGTATGTTCCTGGACCGCGTCGCCACGCACATTCTGGCGTGGGAGGGCACCGACGAGAATCCGGGCAACTGGTATTGGTTTGAGGGCAACTTCGAGGCCTATCAGGCCAACCGCATCGAGCGCCTTGGCGAGGACGCAGCCCAGCCGCATCGTATTCACCGTAAGCTGACGCGCGACTAGATCGTTACGCGGTTTTCCAAACCGCGTAACTGCTCGACGCTGCGCGGGTCGCAAGCACCCCATCTTGCCGTTCAAGCCGTCGCTCGCGTACCGAAGTACGCGTCGCTCCTCTTTCACGGCAACCTGGGGCACTTGCGGCCCGCTCGCTGTTGGTTACGCAACATCAACAAATAAAAACGGCTCAAATCCTGATTTGGATTTGAGCCGTTTGTCGTTACTGCTCGGGTTCTTCGACTTTATCGATGGCCCAGGTGGATCCAAGGCCACCGGTGGTATTGCGGCGGATGCGCACGGCAACCTCGCGGCGCTCGCCGGCCTGCGTGTAGCGCAGGGGGAAGCTTGCGCGGTTTCGCGCGGCCTCGATGGTACCGCGCTCGCGGGCGATCCAGTAGTACTCGCCGACGATGCCGAGGGTATCGGCGCCGTAGGGGAGATAGGTCGACAGCTGGTGCAGAAGCGGGCCGGGGCAGAAGACCTCGGTTGCGAAATCGACGGGGAAGTCCTCGGGGATGGCGGGCGCTGCAGGTACGGGGGTTGGGGCCGCTGCGGGTGCCGGAGCCGGTGCCGGTGCGGGAATTTGGTCGCAACCAGAGGTGGGCACGGATTCGATGACGGGTGCGGGCTCCGGCGTCGCTTCCGGCTTGATTGTGGAATCTGCGGGCTTCACGGTGACGGGCGCGTCTGCAGCTGCAGTTTCAATCTCAACCTGCGCTGCGTTCTCGTTCTCGATGCTCGGCTTTGTCTCGACCGGCGTGGAAGCCATGGTGGTGATGCCGGCGTTGGCGTTCTCGGGGTCATAGACGACCGTGAGCGAGATGGCGGGCTGCGGCGTCTCGGGCTCCGGCGCCGACTCGGTAACGCCTTGATCGGCGGGCTCGTCGGACTGATCGTCCTCGGCCTCGTTGTCAAAGACATCGCTGTTTTGGAAAGCAAGCGTCTCGGGTTGGTCAGCGGCTTCTTCGGTTGTCGACTTGGGAGCCTCGTTGAGCTCCGCAGTGGCGTCCTGCTCGGGTATGACTTCGGAATCGGTCGTGGCGGCGATTTCGGTTCCTGCTGTTACCTCAATAGCGACTTCGATCTCTGTCTCGGGCTCGGGTTCCGGCGCGGCTTCAACCATGGCTTCGGGCTTGGGACGCTTAACGTGCTTGGGGCGCACGGCTTTGAGGTCCTTTTCGCTGCGTTTCTTCTTTTTGTAGGACTGCTTGGCGCCCTTGGCGGCCTTGGGCTTGTCCTCGCCCTTGGCAAGGGCGGCATCCCAGGCCTCGTTGGCGATGACGGTGGCATACAGGCGGCCGCCCTTAAAGACGGTCAGCTTAATGCAGTCGTTGAGCTCCTCGAGCAGCTCGCGCGTGGACTCGAAGCCCAGATCATAAGCGGTCATGTCGCCGGCGGCGAGCGCCTCCTCGACCTGCGTCATAAACGTTTGCTTGCCGCATCCGATTGCATCGCGCAGCAGGCGATACAGATAGATGTGGTTGCCCAGCGAAAGCGTGGGCCTAATTATTGTCTTGCTCATGGCAAATCTCCTCTTTACACATGTAAAGCATCTTACCATCGCATGGCGTTCGCCATGGCGGCGCCCAAGGCAAACGGGCGCGAACCGCTTTCGATTCGCGCCCGTTGTACAGGTCGGTTATCTATGAGAGGCAAACGTGCTTAGTTGCCCGATGCCGTGCCTTGGCTCGAGTTGTCAGATGCCGTGCCGGAAGCGGTTCCGCTCGAGCTGTTGGTGTTGTTACTGTCTGCCGTGCCCGTTCCCGACGTGGTGTCGCTCGTCTGGCCTCCCGTGTTCGGCTGTGAACCGTCAGTCGTTTGGCTTGAGTCGGTCGTGCCGGACGGCGTGCCACTGTTGGCCATAGAGGAATCGGTGCCCTGCGATTGGTTTTGGGTGTTCGAGGACGAATTGGCAGAGGTAGGACTGTCTTGCGTGTCGTCCGTCTGTGCCTGCTGATCCTGCGGCTGAGTGTTGCCATTTGCATCGCTCTCGGTCGTGCGCGACGACAGGATTGGCTCGGGACGCTCGCCCAGACCCTCACCGGCAGTGGTGATAAGGATGGCGCCGGCGCAGGCGATGACCGCGACGATGGCGATGGCGATCGAGAAGACGATGACCTTCTTTTGTGTCTGGCTGCGCTCTGCCGCCGCCTTGGCGCGCAGGCTGTTGGGGGCGACGCGCGCCGTGGTCGCGCGTCCCGCAACCTGGCGCATCTCCTGCGTGGTCGCGGCGCCACCTAGGTGCTCCTCGACATCGGGCTCAACGGGCTCGTAGGCGCCGGCAGGGTAGTCGACAGCGGCATGCGTGCCCTTGATTGCTTCGGCGCTGGCGGAGATAAAGTGGCGATAGACCTGCGAGGACACAACAGTGATGACTGAGCTCACAGCGGCACCAATCACCGAGCCGGCAATGCCGATCTTTGAAGCAAGCGCCACGCTCGTGGCGGCAGCTGCGGCGCCGGCGATGATCTGGGGAATGGAAATGTCGTCGAACAGGCCCTTTTTGGGCGCGATGGCCATGGTCTGTCCAATGGAATGGTTCTCGTGTACGCCGTTGTTGAGCGATGCCGGCGTCATGACGCGCGTGCGCGGCGCGTCGGTGTACTTGGTTGTCATACGGGGTCCTCCCGGTGTAAATCTGCTTCGTTTCGTGTAGCCATCAGGGTACCCACCAGATGTGAATCGTACGTGACATTTAACAGATACCATCAACTCATCAATTGCTCACCAAGTTGGTGGGATGCGGTTCCACCCGGCGGTTGAACTACAATAGGGCTTGCTAATTGTGTTGAATAGCGTTTACGCACGGGAGCATTCTTATGAATCTTCACCTTTCTCAGTCTGATGGCTTTTTGCGTGTGGCGGCGGCCTCGCCGCGGATTCGCGTGGCCGATGTCGAGGGCAATGCCGAGGTTGCGCTGGCGGCTGTTCGCGATGCTGCCGGGCGTGGCGTTCGCGCGCTGGTACTGCCCGAACTTAACCTGACCGGCTATACCGCGGCCGATCTGTTCCATAACCGCACGCTGCTGCATGCCTGCGAGACCGCGCTGGCACATGTTCTCGATGAAACCCGTGAGCTGCCGATTGTCTTTACCATCGGTCTTCCCGTTGCAGTTGCCGAGAATATTTACAACTGTGCCGCCGTGTGCTGTGCGGGCGAGCTTTTGGGCCTCACGGCCAAGAAGTATCTGCCCAACTATGGCGAGTTCTACGAGCGCCGCTGGTTTGCTCCGGCGCCCGCAGATCCCGTGTGGGTCGAGTTTGCCGGTCAGGGTCCGGTTCCGCTGGGTTCGGGACTTGTCTACCGCTGCTGTGATGAGGGTGCCGAGGATATGGTGCTGGGCGTTGAGGTTTGCGAGGACCTGTGGGTACCGGCGCCGCCTTCGACCGAGATGGCGCTTGCCGGTGCGACGGTGATCCTCAATCCGTCGGCTTCGGACGAGATTATCGGTAAGGCGGATTACCGCCGCAGCCTCATTTCCAACCAGAGCGCGCGCCTGTATTGCGCCTATGCCTACGCGGACGCGAGCGAGGGCGAGTCCACGACCGACATGGTCTTTGCGGGCGAGAACCTCGTCTACGAAAACGGCTCCAAGCTCGCCGCGACCAAACTGCTTACCTGCGATATGGCCATCGCCGACGTTGACCTTGACCGCCTGGTTGCTGAGCGCCGTCGCTCGACGACATGGACGCGCGCGGACGATGCGCCGGAGGCCGTGACCGTCGAGTTCTCGTTTGAGGGCTCGCTCGCCGAAGAGCCTGTCCTGCGCGATGCGCTCGGCATAGACCGCGTTTTCCCGCGCGCGCCCTTTGTGCCGGTCGACCACGGCGACTTGGCCGAGCGCTGCGAGACGATCCTCGATCTGCAGACTGCGGGCCTCAAGACCCGCCTTGCCCACACGGGTACCAAGGCTGCGGTTATCGGCCTTTCGGGCGGCTTGGACTCCACGCTAGCGCTGCTTGTGACCGTGCGTGCCTTCGATGCACTGGGGCTGCCGCGCACTGGTATCACAGCCGTGTCCATGCCCGGCTTCGGCACGACGCATCGCACCAAGTCGAATGCCGAGTCGCTCGCTCGCGACCTGGGTGTGAGCTTCCGCGAGGTTTCGATCCACGCGGCTGTGGAGCAGCACTTCAAGGACATTGAGCATGATCCAGCTGTGCAGGACGTGACCTACGAGAACAGCCAGGCGCGCGAGCGTACGCAGATTCTGATGGATCTGGCCAACCAGGCTGGCGGTTTTGTCATTGGCACGGGCGACCTGTCGGAGCTGGCGCTCGGCTGGGCTACCTATAACGGCGACCACATGAGCATGTACGCCGTCAACGCGAGCGTGCCCAAGACGCTTGTGCGCCATCTGGTACGCTATGCCGCCGATGTCTTTGGCGGGCGCATTGCCGAGGTCTTGCTCGATATCCTCGATACGCCGGTGTCCCCCGAGCTTCTGCCGCCCACGGGCGACGGCGAGATTGCGCAGAAGACCGAGGATTTGGTGGGCCCGTACGAGTTGCACGACTACTTCCTCTACTACCTGCTGCGTTTTGGCTTTGAGCCGGGCAAGATCTACCGCATGGCGCTCAAGAGCTTCGAGGGCGTCTACGACGCCAAGACCGTCCACACGTGGCTACGTACGTTCTACCGTCGCTTCTTTGCCCAGCAGTTTAAGCGCAGCTGCCTGCCCGATGGTCCCAAGGTGGGCTCGGTGACGCTCAGCCCGCGCGGCGATTGGCGTATGCCGAGTGACGCTAGCTCGCGTCTGTGGCTTGCGCAGATCGACGCGCTCAATCCAGTTGACTAAGGTTGGCTAAATTGAACCAATACGGGGGTTGCAAGCGTTACACTTTTGCAATCTGATGGCCCGTATCGCGCGGCGCACTTGTCGGAGCGCCGCGTTTTTCATATTGAAAGGTGGCACCATGCAGGCATCGCAGCGTCTCGACCGCTTTGGCGCGGAGGTCTTCGCCTCGCTCAACAACAAGCTTCTCGCGCTGAAGGCTCAGGGCAAGACCATTTACAACATGAGCGTGGGCACGCCCGACTTTAAGCCGTACGACCATGTGGTCGAGGCGCTCACGCAGGCAGCCCAAGATCCCGAGATGTGGAAGTATGCCCTGCGCGACCTGCCCGAACTCAAGCAGGCCGTGTGCGATTACTATGAGCGTCGCTTTGGCGTTTCGGGCATTACGCCGTCTATGGTGCAGTCGTGCAACGGCACGCAGGAGGGGGTGGGCCATTTGGGCCTGGCCCTGCTCGATCCGGGTGACACCATTCTGGTTCCCGATCCGTGCTACCCGGTCTTTGAGGCGGGTGCCAAGATCGCCGATGCCAAGCTCGAATACTATCCGCTGGTTGCCGAGCATAATTACCTGCCCTATGTGGCGGGTATCGATCCCGAGGTGGCCGATCGTGCCAAGTATATGATCGTGTCGCTGCCTGCGAACCCGGTGGGCTCGGTGGGCACACCCGAGGTCTACGAGGAGATTATCGCTTTCGCCCGCGAGCATGATCTGCTCATCGTTCACGACAACGCGTACTCCGACATCGTGTTTGACGGCGAGCCCGGCGGCAGCTTCTTGCAGTATCCCGGTGCGCTTGAGGTGGGCGTGGAGTTCTTCTCGCTTTCCAAGTCGTTTAACGTCACCGGTGCCCGCATCGGCTTTTTGGTCGGTCGCGAGGATGTTGTCTCGGCCTTTGCCAAGCTGCGTGGTCAGATCGACTTTGGTATGTTCTTCCCGATTCAGAAGGCCGCCATCGCGTGCCTGAACGGTCCGCGCGATGAGGTCGAGGCGCAGCGTCTGAAGTACCAGGAACGCCGCGATGCCCTGTGCGACGGTCTTGAGGGCCTGGGCTGGGAGCGTCCCAACGCGCATGGCTCTATGTTTGTGTGGGCCAAGCTTCCCGGTGGTCGCACCGATTCCATGGCGTTTTGCGAGGAGCTTATGGAGAAGGCCGGCGTTGTGGTGACGCCGGGCGCGAGCTTTGGCCCTTCGGGCGAGGGGCACGTGCGTATGGCACTGGTCCTGCCGCCCGATCAGATCGCTTTGGCTGTCGAGGCCATTCGCGAGGCGGGCCTGTATTAGAAACCTATTTCGACTCGTCAATAGCTCGAAACCGATTTCGTGCAGTTATTTTACGAATTCTGCAAACAATTTCGGTAAACGGTCGATTTTTGGTTGCGAATAGGAGCATAATCAAAGTCCCGATTGGATGTATTGGGATTACGGCAAGCCGCTCGGGTCGTTCCCGGGCGGCTTGTTTGTGGAGAGAGATGGGAGTTTCTAATGGTTAACGAGAAGAAGGTCGCTATTGTCGGCTGCGGTTTCGTCGGTTCGTCTTCGGCGTTCGCTCTGATGCAGAGCGGTCTGTTCTCCGAGATGGTCCTCATTGACGTGGACAAAAACCGTGCCGAGGGTGAGGCCCTGGATATCGCGCACGGCATGACGTTTGCCGAGCCGATGAAGATCTACGCCGGCGATTATTCCGATGTCGCCGACGCCGCCATGATCGTTGTCACCGCTGGCGCTGCCCAGAAGCCAGGTGAGACCCGCCTGGACCTGGTCAACAAGAACGTCAGCATCTTTAAGTCCATTATCCCCGAGATTAAGAAGTCCGGCTTCGACGGCATTCTGCTCATCGTCTCCAACCCGGTTGATGTTCTGACCTATGCTGCCATCAAGATGTCCGGCCTGCCCGAGGGCCATGTTATCGGCTCCGGCACCGTGCTCGACACTGGCCGTCTGCAGCAGATGCTTGGTGCCCACGTCGAGGTTGACCCGCGCGATGTCCAGGCCTATGTCATGGGCGAGCACGGCGACTCCGAGTTTGTCGCTTGGTCCAGCGCTCAGGTTGCCGGCGTTCCGCTGAACACCTTCTGTGAGCTTCACGGCCACTTGGAGCATGAGGCTGCCGAGAAGCGCATCGCCGAGGACGTCAAGAACTCCGCCTACACCATCATCGAGAAGAAGCACGCCACCTACTATGGTGTCGCCATGGCCGTCAAGCGCATCTGCACCGCCGTTATGCGCGATGAGCAGACCGTTCTGCCTGTCTCCTCGCTCATGGTGGGCGAGTATGGCCTGTCCGATCTTGCCATCTCCATGCCGACCGTCGTTGGCCGCGACGGCGTTGTCTGCCGCGTCCCCGTGCCGCTGAACGACGACGAGCAGCATGAGCTCACCGTCTCCGCCAAGGCCCTCAAGGACATCATCGACAGCGTCGACTTCTCCTGCTAAATCAAGCTCGCTAGAGCGAAAAGCTACAATGAAGGCGTCCGGGTCCACACGGCCCGGGCGCCTTTTTGGTGCAAAGTAACCTGACTCCAATGCACCATAGTTGATGGGAGGGCCATGTCGGATTCGCCTAATTTTTTGACCTATGCTCAGACGGCGTTTGATCCGTTTGAGGAGCGGCCGTTCTGCGCGGTGGACAGCCTGGTCTTTGCGTGGTTGTCCTATTTGCGTTTGCCGGGTGATATGGCGGAGCTGACGAACTGGCAGGGCCTAGACGTACGCGAGCTGCTGCGTGCCGAGTGCTATCGGGACATGATTGACGACTTGTGGGATCCAGAGGGGAGCAGGGCCTTGTTGGAGGCCGTGGCAGCAAGTCCTCGCTACCGTGGCGTGCACGTTTGCGGCTATCGTGCTGTGAGCGATATGGTGGCGACGGAGCAGTTTGCAGCCATGGCGTTCCGGTTTCCGGCGGGGTTTAGTTATCTTTCCTTCCGGGGGACCGATAGTACGATTGTGGGCTGGAAAGAAGACTTTAACATGGCGTTCCGGTGTCCTGTGCCGGCCCAGGAATCCGCGGCACGTTATGTGGACGAGGCGGCGGATGCGATTGGCGGGCCGCTTTTGTGCGGGGGTCATTCCAAGGGTGGAAACCTTGCGGTGTACGGTGCAGCGATGTGCTCCGATGTTGCCCGTGAACGAATCGAACGGGCGTATTCCCATGATGGCCCGGGCTTCGTCGAGGAGTTTCTGAACGGCAACGCCTTTGCCGATCTTTCCGGTCGAATCGACAAGACGCTACCTCGGTCGTCGATCTTTGGCATGATGTTCGAGACACAGGAGGACTATGCCATCGTTGAGAGCACCGAGTTCAGCCTGCTGCAGCACAATCCCTTTAGCTGGGTGGTTGATGGTCACGACTTCGTGTACTGTGAGCGCCTGTCTGCCGGTGCTCGATACGTTGATGGTTCCATTCGTGAGATGCTGCTTGCAGTGTCGCCTAGCGAACGCGAGCGTTTTGTAGATGCGTTGTTCTCCGTGTTTGAGGCTACGGGTGCTGAGCGGTTTGCGGATATCGCTGGGAATCTGCGCGAGAGCCTGCCCGTGATGCTCCAGGCTGCGCAAGGCTTTGACGAGGATACACGACGCTTTGTCTCGCAGACCATCGTTGCGATTCTTAAGTGTGCGCTGCTGCCCAAACGACCCCAGATCGACGTGCCCGCTGCCGGCAAGAGTTTGGCAGAACAGCTCGAGGCTTGGCAGTCCGAGCTCCTGCGCTAACCATTGGTGCAAGCAACCTGTCCCCGATGCACCAATCTTCGAAGCGCCTGGGGCGGGCTCGACCGCTATACTGATTCGTGCCGAAATCGATCTAGAACGGAATGCCGTATATGAAAATCAATCACGCGATTCTGCATATCCTGGACTTTGACTCTGCCGTCAACGTCATGAGCCAGCGCGAGCTCGATATCGAGAGCCGTACCGTGCGCAACTTCGTGACCACGCATCTGCGCCGCGCACGCACCTCGGCCGACAATAAACGCGCCACGTTTGCCGAGAACTCCGCATTCGGCGGCGAGCTCAAGGGCTATTTCTTTGGTGAGCGTGAGTTCGTGGACCTGTCTCAGCAGATTGCGGAGTTCATCTCTTCCGAACTTACCAAGGCCGAGAAAGCCGAGTCCACTGACGTGCTTGTGGCGGACTTTGATGACGATGAGGATGCCCGCTGGTTTGCCGTGATGCTGCTGGGCTCCAAGCAGGCTTTTATGCACGAGGTAGGTCGCGAAGAGGGCGAGGTGCGCAACGACATTGCGCGCCACTACGCCATTCTGCCGAACCCTTCGCAAAAGGTGCCGAGCTATGCAATCGTGCGTGCAAGCACCATGGAGATCGGCTATGTGGACAAGAAACGCAAGATCGCCGGCGAGGACCGTATGCTTATCCCCGATGGCCTGCTGCAGTGCGACACGGGCGTATCGGGCAAGGAGGTCATCGACACCGTGACGCGTGTGGTCGAGGAAGTCGCCGAGGAGCACGGTGCCAATACGGCCGTAGCGCTCGCCAAGGTTAAGGCTGCTGTTGCCGAGAAGGTCGAGGATGACGAGGAACTGCCGCCTTGGGATATCGTCGACGAGGTCTTTGAGGACGAGCCGGTCATCAAGGAGAGCGTGCGCGCGGCACTGACCGAGGAGAAGGTGCCTGAGCGTGTGCCCGTGGAGCGCAAGCAGGTCGAACGCGCGGCCGTGCGCAATCACAAGATCCGTACCGACACGGGTATCGAGATCAGCTTCCCGGCCGAGATGGGTTCGAACTCCGAGTACATTGAGTTCGTCAACGAGCCCAACGGCCTCATTTCCATCGAGCTCAAAAATATCGGGTCAATTGAGAATCGATAAGCTGCGCTGGACGCTGCTGAAAAACAAAGGTCGAAGCCCTTCGGGACTTCGGCCTTTGTTGCTTGGGGCTGAATTGCCCCGCAGGTTGAGCATACGTCAGTGAAAACGCGGTTTGTCAAAACCGCGTAACTATTAAAGTTGACGTAAGCCCTCTTCCAGGCCGGTTTTGCTGTCGGTCTTCTCGTCGCGCATCTTGATGACGCGGGCGGGGACACCGGCCACGACGGCACCGGCGGGGACGTCCTCGACGCACACGGCGCCGGCGGCAACGACAGCGCCCTTGCCTACGTGCACGCCCTCCAGAACCACGGCGTTGGCGCCGATCATGACATCGTCCTCGATGATGACGGGCGTGGCGCTGGCGGGCTCCACAACGCCTGCCAGCACGGTGCCGGCGCCGATATGGCAGTTCTTGCCCACGGTGGCGCGGCCGCCCAGCACGGCGCCCATATCGATCATGGAACCCTCGCCGATAACGGAGCCGATGTTGATGATGGCGCCCATCATGATGACGGCACGGTCGCCAATCTCGACGCGGTCGCGGATGATCGCGCCCGGCTCGATGCGGGCGTTGATGCCCTTAAGGTCGAGCATGGGCACGGCGGAGTTGCGGCAATCGTTTTCAACGTCGTAGTAATCGATGGAATCGGCATTGGCGTCCAGGATGGTCTTGAGCTCGTCCCAGTCGCCAAAGACGGTCTTGCCGCGACGGCCGCCGTAGACATGTGCGTCGCCCCAGGCAACCTTCATGCCCGGCTTCTCGCGCACGTACAGCTTGACGGGCGTCTTTTTGGGCGCGGTGGCGATGTAGTTGATAATCTCCTGTGCATCCATCTCGGCTGCGTTGCTCATTTGCTATCTCTCCTTTGGGTGGATTCGGTTGATACCTGGTTAGGCAAACATGACCTTGTCGAACGTATAGAAGCCGGGTTCGCGGGTGACGAGCTTCTGCGCGGCTGCCAAGGCGCCGTTGACAAAGATCTGACGGCTCGTGGCGCGGTGGGTGAGCGTGACCTCCTCGTCCTGGCCAAAGAAGCTCACCTCGTGCACGCCGGCGACGGTGCCGCCGCGCAGCGAGTGCATACCGATTTCCTTGGGATCGCGTGCTCCGCACATGCCCTCGCGGCCATAGACGGGGTGGTAGCCTGCCTCGGGCTCGGCTTCGACGACGGCGTCGAGCAGTAGCTTGGCAGTGCCGCTGGGGGCGTCGACCTTTTGGTTGTGGTGCGTCTCGACGATTTCGCAGTCAAAGCCGGGCAGCTCGCGTGTAGCCTGCGCTACCAGATGGCGCAGGGCTGCGATACCGATGGAGTAATTGCCCGAGTGCATAACGCGGGTGTTCTGGCCCAGCTCACGCAGGCGGTCCATCTGCTCGGGGGTGTAGCCTGTGGTGCCTGAGACCAACGCCGCGCCCGTGCGCTCGACATAGGCGACGACGGCGTCGAAGGTCGCGACGTTCGAGAAGTCGATGATGACGTCGGCAGCCGGTGCGTTCTCGAGCTCGCTCAAATCGAAGCCAATCTGGGCCACGATATCAAAAACGGGCTGCCCGGCGGCGTCGACAATGCCTTCGGCGGTAGTGCGGATGAGCGAGCCCATGCGGCCCGTTCCCATAATGACGGTCTTAATCAAGTAGACCAGCTCCCTTCAGAGCATCGGTAAGTGCGGCTCGCGTGTCGTCTGCCATGGGGCACAGCGGCATACGGTAGTTTGCCTCGATCATGCCCATCTGGGCGAGCGCTTCCTTGACGGGGATGGGGTTGACCTCGCTAAAGAGGGCGTTGATGAGCGGCTGGCCGGCAATCTGGATATCGCGGGCGCGCGCTACGTCGCCGTCCAGATAAGCGCGGCACATGTCGTGTACAAGCTGCGGCTGCACGTCGGCCCACACGCTGATGGTGCCCGAAGCGCCCAGGCTCATGAGCGGCACTGTGAGTGCATCCTCGCCCGAGTACATGCGGAAATCGTCGGACAGCAGGTGGGCGATCTTGGCCGCGTAGGCGACGTTGCCCGAGGCCTCCTTGATGCCCATGATGTTGGGGTGCGCGGCTAGGCGCTCTACGTTGCGCTCGCTGATACCGCAGCCGCAGCGGCCGGGGATGTTGTACAGGATGCAGGGGATGTCAACGGCATCGGCGACGGTCTTAAAGTGCTGATAGATACCCTCTTCGTTGGACTTGTTGTAGTAGGGGGTAATGAGCAGCAGGCCGTCGGCTCCCAAGCCCTGGTAAGTAAGCGACTTGGTGAGCATGGTCTGCGTGGAGTTGGAGCCTGAGCCGGCGATGACGGGGACGCGTCCTGCAACATGCTTGACCACGGCGGCGACGACGGAGTTGTCCTCGTCATCGGTCATCGTGGCGCTCTCGCCGGTGGTGCCCAGGGTGAGAATGGCGTCGGTGCTATTTTGCAAGTGGAAATCGATAAGGCGCTCGAGCGCGTCAAAGTCGACACTGCCGTCCTTTTTAAACGGCGTAACCAGGGCGACGATTGAGCCCTCGAGATTGCGGATGTCCATGTTCTTCTCCTTCGCCTCCGCGATCTGGATGCGTTTGTTCCATTGAGCTGCGACTGCCAGGCGCTCGTCTTGGGCGCGACGGCGGGCGCTTTCGGCGCGCGACTTGGCCAGCAGCTCTCGGCCGCACGGCAGCACGTCGAGCGTGGAAAAGTAATCGCCCGGGCGCTCGGCGCGGCGGATGAGGTCGGCCGCGCCATCGGGGCGCAGCAGGACCTCGGCGGAGCGCAGACGTCCGTTGTAGTTGTAGCCCATGGAGTAGCCATGCGCACCGGTATCGTGGATTACAAGCAGGTCACCCATGTCGATATGCGGCAGCTCGCGGTCGATGGCGAACTTATCGTTGTTCTCGCACAGATTGCCCGTGATGTCATAGGTGTTCGTGACGGGCGCCGTGGCCTTGTCGGCGCCGCCCGGCTGACCCATCACCGTAATGTGGTGGTAGGCGCCATACATGGCAGGGCGAATCAAATCGACGGCGCTTGCATCGACACCGATATAGTCCTTGTAGATCTGCTTCTCGTGGATAGCCTTGGTGACCAGACAGCCGTAGGGGCCCATCATAAAGCGGCCCATCTCAGTGCAGATGGCCACATCGCCCATGCCGGCGGGAACCAGGATCTCGTCGTATGCCGCGTGTACTCCCTCGCCGATGGCGCGAATGTCGTTGGCCTGCTGCTCGGGCAGGTAGGGGATGCCGACGCCGCCGGACAGATTGATGAAGGCGACGTGTGCGCCGGTCTCGCGCTCCAGGCGTACGGCAAGCTCAAAGAGGATACGCGCGAGCTCGGGGTAGTAGTCGTTGGTGACGGTGTTGCTGGCAAGGAATGCGTGGATGCCAAAGTCCTCGGCGCCCTTGGCTTTGAGCATGCGGAAGGCCTCGAAGAGCTGCTCGGTGGTCATGCCATATTTGGAGTCGCCTGGGTTGTCCATGATGCCGTTGGAGAGCTGGAACAGGCCGCCTGGATTAAAGCGGCAGCTGACCGTTTTGGGGATGGGTCCCGCAACACGCTCAAAGAACTCGATGTGGCTGATGTCGTCAAAGTTGACGATGGCACCCAGCTTGTCGGCGAGCTCAAAGTCGGCAGCCGGCGTATCGTTGGACGAGAACATGATGTCGTGTCCCGTGATACCCAGCGAGCGGGCGATCATGAGCTCGGTATAGCTCGAGCAGTCGCAGCCGCAGCCGTATTCGTTGAGAATGGAGATGAGCGCCGGGTTGGGGTTGGCCTTGACGGCAAAGTATTCCTTAAAGCCTGGGTTCCACGCAAAGGCGTCGCGCACTTCTTGCATGTTGCGGCGGATGCCAGCCTCGTCGTATAGATGAAACGGCGTGGGGAACTGCTCGACGATATGCTCGAGTGTCTCCTTGTCCACAAACGGCTGCTTGGCCGCATATGCCTCGTTGGGGGTCAATGCCATGTCCCGTAAACCTCGCTATCCAGACGGCGCCATCTGCGCATCGAATCCGCATAGCGTGGACCCAATGTCCGGATAGCGCTCCCGCATTGCTGCAGACAGTCCTGTGGGTGTTTCCCACAGGCCCACCAGGTTGTTCGTGCCCGAAAAGCCCAGTTCGGCGGGTTTCGCCTCCCCACGGGGTCAAAGCCTGCCGGCTCGCCCGCGGTTCTTCGTGCCCGCGCCTCTATCAAGTGGTAACGACCCTACCACGTTGCACTTTACCAAACAAGAGTATTCGTATATAACGTTTAAAAAATGCAGGGATATGCTAGAAACAAGGGCGTCACAATTCTGCATCACAATATTGTGTGAATGGATATGCCCCATGAAAGGATCCTTTATGACCGAGCTCCAAGAACTCCGTCGCTATCGCCGCGATCTCCATCGCATTCCGGAGCTCGATTTCGATCTTCCGCAAACCATTACCTATATCGAGGGCGTGCTGGCACCGCTCACCTGCGAAGTGACCCATCCGTGCCCCAGCTGCGTCTGTGCTTTCTTCGACGCCGGCGTTGATGCCGCGCATGCCACGGCGATTCGCGCCGATATGGATGCGCTGCCCATCGCGGAAGCGACGGGAGCGGCCTTTGCCTCAACCCATCCCGGCAAGATGCACGCTTGCGGACATGACGGACACATGGCCATGGCGCTTGCCGCCGCGACGTATGTCGACCTTACGATTCGCGAGCATCCGGGCGCCATTAGGCGCAATGTTCTCTTTGTGTTCCAGCCGGCCGAGGAAACGACCGGTGGTGCCAAGACGGTATGCGAGAGCGGTGTGTTCGAGCGCTATGGGGCCGACCGCATTTTTGGCTTCCATGTGTGGCCCGATCTGCCCGCCGGCACGTTGGCGAGCTGCTCCGGTCCGTTGCTGGCGCGTTCGAGTGAGACACACATTCATATTCACGGGACGAGCATCCATATTGCTAAGACCTATGGCGTTCCGGTCGAGGAGTCGCACGATGCGGCGCTGGCGGCTGCCAAGTTCTTGGTTGCCGAGCGCGAACTGATGGATGAGCTGGGTGCCGATGAGCCCTGCATTGGCAAGTTCGGCCTGCTGCAGGCAGGCACCGTCTGCAATGCTGTGGCGGGGGAGGCCCATGTTGCCGGCAGCCTGCGTGTGTTTACAGACGACATGTTCGACCGGGCACGCGAGGGCGTGCGCCGCGTGCTGGACGATGCCTGCGCTGCAACGGGCTGCACGTACGATCTCGACTTTGCCGAGGGCTATCCGCCGGTCGACAACGACCCCGAGCTATTTGCCAGCGTCGCGCCTGCCTTGCCCGGGCTGCAGCTTATGGAGGAGCCGCTGTTAATTGCCGAGGATTTCGCGTTCTATCAGCGCCATTTGCCGGGCGTGTTTTTCCTGCTGGGCACGGGTATGCCAGAGGGCCAAGACAACCCAAGTGATTCGGATGGCTGCCCCGCCTATGCCACAAGCGCTCTGCATACCGATAGCATGCTCTTCGACGAGGAAATCCTACTCAAAGGCCTCGATGTCTATAAACGATTGCTTTTGCTTGACTAAGGTGTGAAGGACTATTTGTTCTAGAAAACACGAACAAACGTACGATATAATAGAGATGTAAGTCTATAGAAACGTTTGACGTTACTAACGTAAGGCGATACTATGATTGTATCGTAATGAGCGCTATCGGGTCTGTTTTGAGTGGAGACAGGGGATGGCTTGGAATGTCGAAATCGTCGATTATCACAAGTGATGAGACTGCGCCCGATTTGCTGTCGCCGGTGACTCCTGGCGAGCTTCTCAAAGAGGAGTTTCTTGTTCCCATGGGCATTTCTCAATATCGCCTTGCGAAAGAGACTGGGATTCCGGCTCAGCGTATCGGGCAGATTGTCTTGGGAAAACGTCGCGTGACGGCCGATACCGACCTTCGCCTTTGCCGCTACTTTGGCCTGACGGATGGTTATTGGCTGCGCGCCCAGATAGCGTTTGATCTCGAGGCCGAGAAAAGGCGGATCGAACCGGAACTCGGCAAGATCGTTCCTGTTCAGCAGGCCATCGCACTGTAGTGCTCAAAGATGATGGGGGTGGCGCGGCGATGAGGCGACGCCGACAGTCTGCCGTATATAGTCCGGGTGGATGCGGGTGCGGTTTGCTGCTGCTTCCGGTTATTGCTGTGAGCATTGGCGTGATGTTTGCGCTTGCCGGGCTTGCCGCGGCGGCGCTCGTGCTGTTTATCACTGCCATCGGCGTGACGATTTGGCTCTGCCGCAATCGCGAGCAACGCCGTGCCGACGGTAAAACCAATGTCGGCTGGGTCGTCTTTCTGATCATTGCGTACCTGCTGAGTGCCAGCTACCTTGTTTTCTTTGTCCTGTTGATGATCAGTGCCTTTACCGGGGAATCCGTCACGGTGGGTTGATGCACTGCCAGCAGACGGTCGCGCAAAGTGCGTTTGCTCGGCGTTTGGATAACTGCATTGGTCGTTTACCGCAGCCTTAGCTCTCAGCTAATGAATTCAAGTTCAATCCTTCCTACGATGTGCTGTGTGCCGGCGCGGTAGCCGGATCGTAGGAAGGATGAATAATGGCAAAAGAGGGAAAGAAGCCGATCGGCAAGATTGTCCTAGGCGTCATCGTGGTGCTGGTTATCGTCGGTGCCGTGGGCTCTATGGGTGGCAATTCAACCGATTCGTCTGCGAGCGATTCGGCAAAACCTGCCGAGGCGACACAGCAGGCTGAGGAGCAAAAAGAACCGCAAGAACCGTATACCATTGCTGACGAGGCTGAAGACACCTCCAATCAGTTTGCCTATAAGATCACGGGCACGCTGACCAATAACACGGACAAGGAAAAGAGCTACATTCAGATTGAATATGTTCTGTATGATGCTGATGGCAACCAGGTTGGAACGGCTCTTGCAAATACCAATCATCTGAAGGCAGGCGGCTCCTGGAAGTTCGAGGCGCTGGGTACGGTGTCTCCCGATCAGGTCGTCAGTTGGGAGCGCTCGGATGTGAGCGGTTTCTAGCATGTTGCATGCACAGGGGGAGGTGAGGTCGTATGCCCGATAAAAAGCTGACTGACGAGTTGCTCAATGAGCTTCTCGATGCGCCGAACATCGATGGCTATATCAGGGAGCACGACTTTGCCGCCCCGTCGCTTTCGAACTACCTGAAGCAGCTACTGCAGGAAAAGGGCTTGGAGCGCTCGCGCGTGGTTCGTATGGCCGATCTCAATGAGACCTTTGGCTATCAGATTTTTACCGGTGCGCGGCATCCGAGCCGCAATAAGGTGCTGCAGATTGCCTTTGCGATGGCGCTGACGCTCAAAGAGACTAACCGTGCGCTGACGGCTGCCGGGGTAAGCGTCCTTAACTGCAAGGACCGCCGCGATGCGATTATCATCTTTTGCATCGATCGTGGGTGCAGCCTCCAAAAGGTCAACGAGGAGCTGTATCGCTTTGGCGAGGAGACGGTGAGTTAGCGGCTGATATCTGAGCCGGCGGAGCTGCCGAACAACGATGCAAACGAACGGGGCGCGGATGCCATGGGGTGTCTGCGCCCTGCGCTATGATGGAGGCTATGGATACTCAGACCCCAACATATTCCGATGACGAGCTGACCGCAGCGCTTGCCGAGCACCTGGCGTCGCTCGATCGCGACGACAGCTATCGCGTGGAGCGTGTACTTAAGCGCTCGTCCGTTGAAACAACCGAGCTCGTGTACTTTGAAGGAACCGGCGGTGGTTCGCTCGGCCCCTTTGTCCGTAAACGCATCGATGCTTCGGCTCAAATCGGCGGGGCATACGAGCGTCTGTTTGCCGCGCAACGGGCAGGTAGGCGTTTTGAGCACCTGCCCAGAATCGTCGATTGTCGTCGTGTGGGCGACGAGCTCAACGTGGTTATGGAATACATCGAAGGGGAGACACTCGGGGCTCTGGTGGACCGTCTGGGAGCCACCCCCGATTATGCGCGTGAATTGTATCCTGCCCTATGCGATGCCGTGGGCGAGCTCCATGCCGGTTTTGCAATGGTGGGGGAGACGTCGGCGCCGGTGATCCATCGCGACCTCAAGCCGTCGAATATCATCGTGACAGGTGCCAACTATACGCCTGATGACGGCCTGACATTTTCATCGCTGGTGATTATCGACCTGGGGATCGCGCGCGTATGGCGCGATGGCGCCGATGCTGACACCGTCAAGTTTGGCACGCGACCCTATGCGCCGCCCGAGCAGTATGGGTTTGGGCAGACGAGTGTGCGCAGCGATGTCTACGCACTTGGGGCCCTGTTGTTCTTTTGCTTGACGGGAGTCGACCCTAAACCAGGGCTCGACATGCGCGAGCAATGTGAGGCATGCGGCATTCCCACTCCACTTGCCGATGCCGTCTGCATGTCGATGGCGCTCGACCCGGCCAAGCGTTTTGCGAGCGCGGAAGCGTTGGGACGGGCGACGCGCGCGGCATACGATCTAAGTCGCCCCGTGCGGCCTCCTGCGCCTGTGCTTGTCCGTACTCCGGCCTCGGAGACGGTGTTGACGCCCCAAGGGCTCCAGAACCCCACAGGGCTTCCTAGGCCTGCCGCCTCCACTGCATGCGGTCTGCTCTCTCGCGTTCCGGAGTCTCTGGGGCGCATTTGGAATACGCTCGTCTTCTTCTCGCTGCTTGTGTTCTTTGCCGGAAGTCACTTTGCCGTCTTTCACCCCACCGGAGCAAACCAAAGCTACCCGACGTGGCTTCTCATAATCGAGTATTTTTTCTTTGTCGATGGCCTTATGGTGCTTATGCATTTTGCGCTGCTCGATAAGCGCCGTCTTCGTCGGCGATTCGCACTGCTCGACAGCTATCGCGGCAAGAAACTCGCGAAACTCTGGCTCAAGGCATTGGGTGTGCTGCTCCTGTGCATGATCGTCATAGTCGCGGTTGCCAATGCGACCGGCGTCGTCGATACCTCCGCTACCTAAAAGAAAAGGGCCCTATTGGGGCCCTTTGCAGTTGCACTTAGATGCGGTTCATCTGAGCGGCGACTTTGTTGTACCAGTCCTGCCACGTGGGCGGGCAGTACTTTTTGGCCGCAGCCGGGGTAAGGGTGGAGCCGTAGTTGGCGCCCAGATAGGCAACGTGAGCGGAGATGCCCTCGCTCCAGCTGCCAAAGCTGCGCCAACCGCCGCCACGTGCACTCCAGCCCCAGGCGTTGTAAGAATTGGCGCAATAAGCGCCCTTGGTGCTCTCGATGCAGGCGATGGCGGGGGACCAACGGGGATCGACACCGGTATTCCAAGCGGCGACGGCAAAGTTATAGCCCTGGCCTGCCATGGGGGAGCCGGCGAGATACTTGTCGATGCGGCTCGTCCACTCATTAATGAACGAATCGTAATCGGAGCTACCGGTATTGGCGTTGTTCACCGTGGTGTCGATGGTGGTGTTGGTGTTGGTGGCCTGGCTGCTGGAATTGCTGCCGCTTACGCCCTCGCCCGAGAGCTTCTCGGCGGCAGCGGCCTTATCGGCCTCAAGCTTGGCAAGCTCGGCGGCATTTTCCTGCTCGGCTTTTGCCTGTGCCTCGCTGCGGAGCTGCTGGGCCTGCGCCAGCGCATCCTCGGCGTTTTTCTGCTCTGCCTCAAGCTGAGACTTGGCCTGCTGGAGCTCAGCCTTGTTCTGCTCGAGTTCGGTTTGCATGTTATTGAGCTGTTCGATCTCGTCGACGCTCGAGCTCGTGATCTGGTTGGTGTATTTGCAGGTCGTGATGAACTCACCCAGGCTCTGTGCGTTGACCAGGAAGCTCACGATGGGATTGGTGCCCTTCTGATACTTGTACAGATCGCGCATGGCGGAGCTTGCCTTGGCCTGCTGCTCGGGAAGCTTGGCCTCGATTTCCTCGATGCTTGCCTCATTGGAGTCAATCTGCTTTTGCAGGTCATCGAGTTTGGTGCGGGCGTCGTTGTAGGCGCTCGTGGCGGCTTCGATCTTCTGCTGGGCTGCGGAAAGCTGGTCCTGCGTTGCCTGCGAGGCGGCATACGCCGCAACGGGGGAGAGCATCGGCGTGGCCGTCAGCGCAACGGCGAGCGCGGCGCTCGTGATGATACGAGCCGGCTTCGACGCAATGAGCGCTGCGGTGCGATGATTCGAATGCTGCATCCAGTCCCTCTGCAATCAATCGTAGGTTATGGTTCGAACGGTATTCTACTACTGCTTTCGACCTCAACTTGAACCTTAAAGGTTCCAAAGGGTCAAGTTAAACTTGAGGCTTTGGCTTTGACCTGCAGTTATAGTGAATTGTTGAGAAACCATAGAGTTCAACTTTAACGTTACGGAACTCGGTCTGATCGCAGATTCATGCCTTAAGGGCTACTCCAACATGGGGTTTTGCACCTATAGGGTTCCCTCGCGGCGAGCCTGCTCAATTTCTTCGAGCGCCTCGGCTGGGGTGAAAGAACATGCGCCGTTGCCGAGCTTGACTGTCTGGATATCGTCTCCGACATGCACCTCTCCGCCTCGAAGCACCACGCCGAAAATGCCCTCGTGGGGAAAGATGCAGTCGCCGGCGAGATGGTAGATAGCGCAGTGGGTGTGGCAGACTTTGCCGATCTGGCTGATCTCGACCAGAACGTCGTTGCCGATCTTGAGCTGTGTGCCCAGGGGGAGCGAAAGCAGGTTGATACCTTGTGTGGTGAAGTTCTCCCCAAAGTCGCCTTCGTGCACATCGAGCCCGCGATGTTGCGCCGTCTGGATTGATTCTGCGGCCAAAAACGAGACTTGGCGGTGCCAGTGCCCGGCGTGTGCATCGGAAGCGAGGCCAAATTGCTCGATGACGGTGTCGCGTCCATCGGAGACGGGCGACTTACGCGTGCCTTTGTGCTCCGACGTGTTGATTGAGACGATACGGACAGGCCCGTTGTAAGCATCGTTTGCGGTGCGTAGGGGAGCTGCCGTCTGGGCACGATCCGCAAGTTCGCGCTTGGCGGCGTCAATGATGGGGTTGTTGATCGGATGAGCCTGGGGCACGGTGCACCTTTCGACGGGGCGGGCAACATGTTGAATCCTACAACAATGGTAGGTTCATTGCCCGTTGTCATACAACGGTGAGCGCCGTCTTCGTGCTGGACGATTACGTCGATTGCCATAGATACGGTGGAGCTTTGGGCGCCGGCGGCTTGGCACGCTAGAATAAATCAGTTGCGCAAAGACCGCCCGTTGTATGGGCAGTTCATGATAGGAAGTTTCCATGGCATTGCAGTTTACAGAGCGCGAGTTCATTCCCGTGCTGCTCGGTGGCGACATCAACGCCTACTCGGTGGCGCGCGCCTTCTACGAGGAGTACCAGGTCAAGAGTCTGGTCTTTGGCAAGTACCAGACGGGTCCCGCGTACCGCAGCCAGATTATCGACTACACGCCCAACGTGGATATCGATACCATGCCCGTGATGCTCAAAACCGTCAACGGCATTGCCCAAGCGCATGCCGATAAGACGATTGTCCTTGTGGGCTGTGGCGATAACTATGTTGCCCTCGTGGCTCAGGCCAAGGATGCCCATGAGTTGGCGGATAACATCGTCGCGCCTTACGCTCCCTATAGCATGCTTGAACAGTGTCAGAAGAAGGAGATCTTCTACGAGCTGTGCGAGAAGCATGGCGTGCCCTATCCGCACACGTTTACCTTTACCAAGGCGATGCTCAATGCCCAGGGTGAGGCGCCTGCCGAAGTGCTCGACCAGATCGATTTTCCTTACCCGATGATTCTGAAGCCTTCCGACGGCATCATGTGGTGGCAGCATGAGTTCGAGGGCCAGAAGAAGGCCTATGAGATTGCCGACCGCGCCGAGCTGGAACAGGTCATTCGCGATTCGTATGCCAGCGGCTACACCGACGACCTGATCTTGCAGGATCGCGTGCCCGGCAACGACGAGTACATGCGCGTGCTCACCAGCTATTCCGACCGCAACGGTAAGGTCCGCATGATGTGCCTGGGCCATGTGCTGCTCGAGGAGCATCAGCCCCACGGTGTCGGCAACCATGCCTGTATCATTACCGAGCCTAACGACGAACTCATGGGCGGCGTGCGCAAGCTGCTCGAGGACCTTCACTTTGTGGGCTATTCCAACTTTGACGTTAAGTACGACGAGCGCGACGGCTCGTTTAAGTTCTTCGATTTCAACACGCGCCAGGGCCGCAGCAACTACTACGTTACCAACAGCGGCTTTAACGTTGCCAAGTATGTGGTGGACGAGTATGTGTTCAACCGCCCGTTTGAGCCGGAGTTTGTGACGGCGCAGGACGAGGCCCTGTGGATGGTCGTCCCCATGGGCGTCGTCGACAAGTACGTCAAGGATCCCGAGCTGCGCGCTAAGGTGCATCGCCTGGACAAGGAAGGTAAGGGCGCCGACCCTTCGTTTATGAAGGGCGACTTTGTCTTTAACCGCTGGCTGCGCATGTGGCACACCAAGCTGCGCCACTTTAAGCTGTTCAAGACGTATTACAAGTAGATGAGCGCGGCGCCCGTCCGGTTTGCATCGGGCGGGCGCGGGTATGATACGCGCAATTGCGCAAGCGTCACCAAGGAGGCGGCGATGGAAAAGCTGGGAGTTATCGGCGGCATGGGCGCCGAGGCCACGTCGTATTACTACGACCAGGTGGTGCGTCATACGGCTGCTGCCTGCGATCAGGAACATATCGACATGGTGGTGCTCTCCAAGTCGACCATGCCCGACCGCACGTTGGCCATTAAGACCGGCGAGCATGCCAAGCTGCTGGCGACCATGAAAGAGTGTGCTCAGGCACTCGAGTCGCTGGGCTGTGCGCACATTGCCATTCCCTGCAACACGTCGCACTACTTCTACGACCAGATCCAGTCGTTTACGAAGGTGCCGATTATCCACATGCCACGTGAGTCGGTGCGCTATGCTCTGGCCGGTGCGGTGATGGGGGAGTGCGAGTTCGACCCCAACCTGAGTATGCCGGCCGAGCCGGTGCACAAGATTGGCATCATGGGCACCGACGGAACCGTGGGCGCGGGCGTCTACGGCCGCGAATGTAAGGCTGCGGGTGTTGAGGTTGTCTATCCCAGCGAGAAACGTCAGAACGATGTGATGTCGCTTATCTACGATGATGTGAAGGCCGGACGTGAGCCCGATATGGATAAGTTCGACCGCGTGATGTGGGAGTTCGCCCGTAGCGGCTGCGACCGCGTCATTCTGGCCTGCACCGAGCTCTCGGTGCTGCAGAAGTACCGAGAGATGCCCGAGATCACCCTCGACGCCATGGATGTCCTGGTGCGCGAATCCATCATCCGCAGCGGCGCCCCCTACCGCCTCTAGCTTCCGACCTGCCAAAAAGGGACAGGTTTATTTTGGTAGGTTTTATCTGGTGAAACAGTAAAGGCCTCGGCTCGTTTGGTGCGAGCCGAGGCCTTTTGCGTTGGGTGGTTGCTGTCGGTGGTGAACTAGAACAGGAAGCCGATGGCGATGAGGGCGATGCTGACGATGAGCACGGCGATGTCCAGGCCCTTGATGGGGTAGCGCTTGTACGAGCTGGCGCGCGTACGCAGATAGAAGCCGCGCTGTTCTGCCGCCAAGGCTGTGGCATCGGTCTTGCCCACGCTCGAGATGAGCAGTGGCACACACAGTGGCAGCATGAGCTTAAGCTTCTTGATGGGGTTCTTGGTGTCGTACTCGACGCCGCGTGCGGTCTGCGCCTCCATGATGGCGTTCATCTCCTGACCAAACACCGGCACAAAGCGCAGCGCCGTGGTAAAGGTGAAGGCATAGCGATACGGCACGTGCAGCACCTCGACGCAGGCGTTGGCAAGGTCGTTGAGCTTGGTCACCATGAGCATGAGGATGAGTGGTAGCGCCACACCCAGCAGGCGCAGACAGGCCTTCGATCCTGTGATGAGACCCGTGTCGGTGATAAAGCCCCACACCACGTTGCCATCGCGCATAAAGGTCAGCTGGAGCACCAGCATGATAAGCGCGAGCGGAATCAGCAACTTGAGCAGCGAGAACAGACGGTCGACGACGCCGGCATAGGCACCCAGCGCAAGGGTGAGTGCCAAAAAGCCCAGCAGCGCCACGTAGGTGTCGGACAAGAAGATGCCGACGATGATGGCGGCGGCGAGGCCCAGTTTGACGACGGGATTCAGGCGATGCAGCAGCGTATCGCCCGGCATGTAGTCGATGACGTTAACCACGGTGGACCATCTCCTTGGTAATTCGAACGACATCGGTGACCTCGCTCACCTGCGCAAAAGCGGGCGAGACGGAAGATGCCAGACGGCGCGAGAGTTCAATAACCTGGGGAGGCTCCACGTAGGCACGCCGCATGAGATCGATGTTCGAGAATAGCTCGTGCGTGCGGCCGCGGTCGAGGATGCGACCGTCGGCCATTACCACAATGCGCTCGGCAAAATCCGAGACGACTTCCATATCGTGGCAGACCATGATAACGGCGCAACCGCGCTCGGCCATGGTGCGTACGGTCTCCATGACGGTCATGCACTCGCGGTAATCAAGGCCGCTCGTGGGTTCGTCGAGCACGACGATCTTGGGCTCAACCACTACGACGGAGGCAAGCGCCACCATTTGTCGCTGGCCGCGCGAAAGCGAGAAAGGCGCCTCATCGGCAGGCAAGCCAAAGCGGTCGATGACGAGCTGGGCGCGACGCAGCGCCTCGGCACGGTCGATGCCAGCAAGCTCCAGGCCAAAGGCGACCTCGTCGAGCACGGTGTCCTTGCAGATCTGGCGGTCGGGGTTTTGGAAGAGGGTCGCGACCTCGCGAGCGATGCGGCTTGTGGGAACGGCTGCGGTATCCAGTCCCGTGACGCGCACGCTGCCCGAGGCGGGCTTAAGCAGGCCTGTGAGCAGCTTGGTGAGCGTGGTCTTGCCGGCACCGTTCTGGCCGACGATGCCCACGAGCTCGCCAGGATAGAGCGTCAGGCTAAGGTCGTGTACGGCGGCGCCGCCATTGGGATAGGCAAACTCAACATGGTCGAAGGTGAGTATGGGTTCGGCGTCCTTGGCATGAGGGCGCAACGACGGTGCATGCGGGGAACCGGCAGGCGCCTGAGCTTCGATGTCCACGTGTGCGGGATCGACGATGCCCGAAATCAGGCGCTCGGCCTCATCGACATCCAAGCAAGGGGTTCCGCTTACCAGACCATCGGCCTCGAGGCTATTGAAGATACGCGTGACGCGAGGGCAGTCGACGCCGATGGCACGGAGCTCGTCGGTATGCGCGAAGACCTCGTGTGGCTCGCCCTGCAGCGCGATTTCGCCATGGTTGAGCACGAGCACGCGGTTGCAGTACTCCGAGAGCAGGGCGACCTTTTGCTCAATGACGACGATGGTGATGCCGAGTGCGCGGTTTGCCTCACGCAGCGTCTCGAAGACCAGAGTGGAGCTGGCGGGGTCGAGTGCCGCGGTGGGCTCGTCGAGAACCAAGACGCGCGGACGCATGGCGAGGATGGCGGCGATGGCTACCTTTTGCTTCTGTCCGCCCGAGAGGGTGGCGATCTCGCGGTCGCGCAGGTCGCTGATGCCGACGGTCTCGAGCGTTTCGCTCACGCGCTGTTCGATCTGGTCGTGGGGAACGCCAAAGTTCTCGAGGCCAAAGAGCATCTCGTCCTCGACGACCGAGGCGACCATCTGCGTGTCGATATCCTGCAGCACACTGCCGACGATTTGCGACACGTCGGTCAGCGAGACCTCGCAGGTGTCGTGGCCGTCAACCATGACGGACCCGAAGAACGTGCCGGTGTAGTGGTGGGGCACGGCACCCGACAGACAGGCGGCAAGCGTGGACTTGCCGGCGCCCGAGGGCCCGATGATGCCGATGAAATCTCCCTTGTTTACGCTGAGCGAGATGTGGTTGAGCGCCTGCTCGGTCTGCGCGCCATAGGAGAACGAGACATCGTCGACGTTGATGATCGTTTCCATGGATACCTTTCATAGTCATTGGGGACGTTCTTAAATGACGAGTCGTTTAAGAACGTCCCCAAATGCTAGCTGTTTGGGACAGTCTTTGGTGATGGGGCCGCTAACGCGCGGCCCGTCCATCATATCAGGCTATTTGTTGAGCACCTTGCGCAGGGGGAAGAAGAGAGCCTGGACCACGACGGCGTTGAAGACGGCGGTGCCGAGCACGATGGGCACCTTGGCGAGCGCGGTGGGCAGCGCGGCACCCATGATGACGGTGCCCAGGACGGCGAAGAGGGCACCCGAGACCAGGGTGGTGAGCAGGCCGGCGATGAAGGGGTTGACCTTGTTGCCGCCGATGTTGGACTTGACGAGCGCCGCCATCGTCAGCGCGCCAGCAAGCTCGGTCACAAAGTTGAGGCCGGGGATTGACGTGGTGATCTGGATGACGGCGGCTGACAGGATGCCAAAGATGGCTGCCTGGGCAAAGCTCGCCTGCGTGAGTGCGATGGCCAGGGCGTAGGCGGCAATGATGAACTGCGGCTTGATACCCGTTGCGGCAAGCGCGTTGCCCACGGTCATGTTGAGGATAAAGCCGGCGGCAAGGAGGACGGCGAGCAGGACGAGCGAGGTGATATCGAGGATGCCCTTGTTGGAAGCGGCGTTGGCGGAGATGGTGCGAGCCTGAGTGTCGGTGGCCATGATGTTCTCCTTAAGGTGGGATTTGAGATAAGAGTGTCCTAGACCCCCACGAAAGGGGTTAAATCGAAAAGGGGATTAATTTTGAATAATGGAGCATGGAGACGGCTTTACGAGGGCCCCAGGTTGGCGCGAAAGAGGAGCGAAGCGTACTTGGGCACGCGAGCGACGAATGAACGCCAAGATGGGGTGGCTCGTAAAGCCGAGCGGGTTAGTTGAGCTTAAGGGCCTTCTGGATGGGCAAGTAGAGGGCACCGACCAGAATGGCGTTAAAGACGGCGGTCATGGCGACGACAGGCAGCATGGCGGCAGCGAGCTCGCCCACCACGCCGAGCATAGCCATCTTGATAGCCATGAAGATGACGCCCGAGACAAAGGTGGTCACGAAGGTGGCGACAATGGCGACGACAGGCTTAACTTGGCCGTTCTTGCCGGCAGCGTTGACGATGGCGGCCATAAGCATGGCGGCGATGCCCTCGGCGGCAAAATCGATGAACGGCGAGGTGGTGGTGATCTGGATCACGGCGGCCGAGATCAGGCCGATGATGAGCGCCTGACCGATGTTGGGGCGCACGACCAAGATGGTGAGGCAGAAGGCCGAGATGATGAACTCGGGGCTGATCATGCCGCCCGAGATGCCCGAGATGGCCTTACCGACGGTGAAGTTGAGGATAAAGCCGGCGGCAAGCAGGATGGCGAGTAGGACGAGGGCGCGGACATCGAGTTTGCCGCGGTCGGCGGTCTGGACGGTGCGGGGCTGGGTGGCGGTGGTGTTCTGAGACATGGTGAAAATCCTTTCGGAATGGGAGTGCAAGAGAAAAGCGGAGGCGCGTGATGCGAATGCGATCGGGCTCGAGATAGAAAAAGGCCCCCGGTCGAAACCGGAGGCCTTCCAATCACCTAGAGCGCAAAAACAGGCGTGAGGGACTCACCGTCGACCGATCGTATTCGCATCACGCCACCACCAGTTGTTGAGAGACGTCATCGTGTTCTTCATGTCGGTGGCTCCTTTCGTGATGCCATGGCGCGGTCGCACCTAGTTGCTGTTGCGCTGCACTATAGCACAGCGAAGTGTGTGCGGGGAAATCTTTTTTGAAAAGATTTCAGGCGGGTTTCCCGCCGGTCAAAAGAGCGGGTTGAGCGGGCGAGGCTGCCATTGCTGCCTTGTCCGCTCAGCTAAGACGTTACTCCTTATTGCGACGGTAGAGGAAGTAACCGCCCGCGGAGATGACGGCAACGCCAGCGATGGCGAATGCGGCCACCATGCGGCCATCAAAACGATCGCCAGTGGTGGGCAGGCCGCCCTTGGTGTTCGTCTTGTTAGTGGTTACCGTGGTCGTGGTGTCGGACTTGCTAGGCTTCTCAGGCTTGGCGTCTGGCTGCTCGGGCTTAGCGGGCTGCTCGGGGGTACCGGGCTGCTCAGGAGTACCAGGCTGCTCGGGGGTGCCGGGCTGATCCGGGGTGACCGGGTCGGTGGCAAGAGCGTCCTGGGCGTAGGTAATGGACACCTTGAGGCCCTTGGTCTCGGTGTTCAGATCGCTTGGGGTGAAGGGCTGTTCGAAGTTTCCGGCCTTCTGATAGGCGCGCATCTCCTGGAGCAGGGCCTTGCACTTCTTGTAGGTGTTCTCGGTGGCAGCCTTGCCGGCCTTGTTGGCTAGGGCAGTGCGGCCCTCGGTGGTCGTTTCGGCCAGCATGGCGGCGTCAACTTCCTTGTTCTGCTCGATGAGCTCATTCTGGAGGGCGTCAAGATAGGCATGGACGCCAGCACCGAGGGTGGCACGATTCTCGAAGGCAAGCGAGCTGATGTCCATAAAGACGTAGTTGATGGAGTTCTCAGGCTCTTCGTTGTTTACAACGTCTGTTTCGTCGCAGTGGTCGAAAGATACGGTCTGGTCGCTGAAGTAGGGGCTGACCTCGGTCATCAGGGCGGAGTACAGCGGGATGGCGATGGAGAATTCAGCTCGAGAGAGCATCTCCCATTGGATGGTCGCAATTTCAGGGTTGAGGCCGTTGCGAATCTGGAAGAGATGGGCCTCACCGTTGCGCTCGGTGCCGATGCAATAGGCACCATCGGTGTTGGCGCTGAGGCCGGGAACGTTTTCGCCACGATTGCCAAAGGCGCGAATAAGTTCAAAAGTATTCCAACCGGACTTTTCGGGTTGGAAGAACAGCGGCTGCATTTCATTTACCATGGCGCCAACCTTAGCGCGCGGTTTTTCGCTAGTGTCCTGGACGATTTCATAGTCGGTGCCCTCAGTAAGCGGAGCCCCAAGGTAATCGCGGCCCTGGACGTAGCGCGACCAAGCGTGAACGGAAGTTTTGTCGATGGGCGAACCGTAGGTCTGGGCAACATCGAACTGTCCGTCGTCGAAATACTTGGCGAAACCCTTTTCTTCAGGTAGGGACTTAATGCCTTCGGAGTGAATGCAGTTTACGGTGTCATCGAGGTTAACCTTGAAGTTGAGATTGCTGATATTGGGATTGAGCGACGCGATATCATCGGTCAACTTCATGGCAATCCACTGATGGCCGGAAAGCGCGGCGAACAGCCAGGTCTCATTGTTGTCGGCAATGATGAGCTGGTCGTTGGCGTTGGCGCCCTGTTCGTTAATGAGCCTGCCGATGAGCTCGACTCCCTCGCGGGCCGTGCCGCTCTCGCCAAGGATGACGCCGGCGTAGACGTATTCGCTGATGCCTGTTTTGGTCAGGGGATCTGCGGCCTTTGCTTCGTCATTCATGCTCGTGCTCAGCGTGGCAGAGCAAGAAACGCCCTTCTCGTTAATTCCCGCTTCGGAGTAGGCGTCCCAGCGTCCGTGCCACTGCGAAGGGTGGTCGCGCACGTAGCTATAACGATATGTGGTCTTGGTCGAGGTGTATGCGAAGTCGGACTCGTCTGAGCCGTAGATATGGCCGGGACCATGCGAGGGTTCAATGCCATAGTGCTTGAGGTAACGTGTGCCAACGTCCTCGGTGCGGCCATAATACGTATTGCCATCGGCCGTTAGGTTTTTGCCCATGTAGATCTGCGTGCAGGCGAGCGCAGAGGTCGGCATGGACATGATGGTTGCAGCTCCAAAGGCGAGGCCTATGCCTAGCTTCTTGAGCGCGTTGACGGGGTGAGTTTTCCTCATAATCCCTCCCAGCGTGCGAAAGCCCTCTGTCGCCAGAGGGCTTCAGCCAATAAAGACACTCCCTTAGCGTAACGAATCGGAAACAATATTCATCTATGAAAAATACTTACTCGATAAGCGTAATGAAATATACGATGAGCGGTTAATTATACTCAGTCTGTAGCTTTAGCCAAATAAAGACGCCCTGCAATTACTGTATCTGGATAAAGCGTCTGGAAATACCGAAATGAAAAATCCCCCGCTGTTTGGCAAATGCATAAACAGCAGGGGAGACGATAATTGGATGAATATCATACCAATGTGGAATTACTTCTTCCGGCGGTGGATCACGTTGATCGCATAGCCGACGAGCATGGCCAAAACGATGATGATAAAGCCGATCAGGGGATTGTCGTTCATGGGGTCCTCCTATTTACCAAGCGGTGAGAATTCGTCGACGATGAGGTCGAGGCATTGCGGAAGCGCGCGGGCTCCAAAGACGCCCGAATTGCTGGAGATAATCTCGCCATCGAACTGCATGCCCAGCGACGGGGTGCAGGTAATCTTGGCTTCCTTGGTCTGGATGATCTTGAACTGCGGGCGCCCGAGTACCTTACCGGCGGGGTCAAGCGCAGCGGTGATCACAGTAGGCAACAGCTGCACGGTGCGCACGGGTTCGATGACCGCAATGTCGACCATGCCATCGTTCATGCGGCAGTCGGGGAACAGGTTGATGTCGTTTTGGATGACCGAGGTATTGCCGGCCATGCAGCAGATGCCGTCGAGCTCCTCGACAATGCCGTCGTGCTCAATCGTAAAGTGCGCCACCGTGGGGTTGGGCGTGGCGAGCGCAGAGAGGAAGTAGGCGATCTCGCCGATGTCGTTTTTGGTGGGAGCGGCCTTCATCATGATCTCGGCGTCGAAGCCTGAGCCAGCGATGATGATAAAGCCATGGCGCTTCTCGTTGCCGTTCTCGTCGAGCCAAAAGAGCTCGCCCATGTCGACTTTGACCGTGCGGCCGGCGCGGCATGCCTTGGCGAGCGCCGCCGCCTCGGGGGCATTGCCGATGTTGTTGAAGAACAGGCAAGCCGTGCCGGAGGGGAAGACGAGCGTGGGGACGCCGCACCCGCGCATCTGGTCGAGCACGTTGGAAACGGTGCCGTCGCCGCCCGAGACAACCACGCGATCGAATTCGCGCACGTCTGCCACGGCGTCCTCGGGCTCCATGCCATCGCCGATAAAGCGCATCACGACCTCGTCGCCGCCCTGTGCGAGGGCGTGCGTGAATGCGTAGATTTCATCTGAGCTGGGGCCCGATGCCGGGTTGTGGATGATAAGGCAGCGCATACTTACGTTCCCGTTCTGTGACTAACCGAGTATAGTTGTAGGGCAATGCCGATATCCTACCCGTGTTTTTCGGGCCTAACCTTATTCGATGGGTTGATATGTACATTTCCACACATCAGGCTCTGCTCGACTTTTGCCAGCGCGCCCGTGAGTTTGACGCGATTGCCGTCGATACCGAGTTTTTGCGCGAGCGCACGTTCCACCCGCGCCTGTGCTTGGTTCAGATTGCCACCCCTGCCGAGAGCGTCGCGGTCGATCCTTTGGTGATCGACGACCTGTCGCCGCTTGCCGAGCTTATGGCCGACGAGAGCGTGACTAAGGTCTTCCACGCCTGCTCGCAGGATATGGAGGTCATGCTCCATACCGTGGGCGTGCTGCCGCGTCCCATTTTTGACACGCAGGTGGCCGCCGCCTTTTTGGGCGAGCGCCAGCAGATTTCCTACGGCGCGCTCGTGCAGACGTTTTGCGGCGTCTCGTTGCCCAAGACCGAGTCGCTGACCGATTGGTCGCGCCGCCCGCTGACCGACAAACAGATCGAGTACGCGATCGATGACGTCAAGTACCTGATCGTCGCCTATACCGAGATGATGAGCCGCCTGCGTGAGCTGGGCCGCGTGGACTGGGTGCTCGACGAGTTGCGTCCGCTGGCCGACGAGTCACACTACCGCGCCGACCGCCATGAGGCATTCCGCAAGGTCAAGCGCATCAACTCCTGCAGCCGCCATCAGCTGGGCATTGCGCGCGAGCTTGCAGCCTGGCGCGAGGACCGCGCTGAGCGGCGCAACATCCCGCGCAAGTGGGTCATGTCCGACGATACGCTGCTGGCGCTCGTCAAGCGCAATCCTGTGCGCGTTGAGGAGTTCCGCAGCATCCGCGGCACCGATCAGCTGGGTGAGCGCGACGTGGACGGCGCACTCATGGCCATTAAGCGCGGTGCGAGCTGCCCGCACGATCGCCTGCCGCTCATGGTGCGCGGGCACCGTCAGATTTCGCCGGAGTTGGAGAGCGTGACGGACCTGATGTATGCGCTCATTCGCCTGGTTGCCGAGCGCTCGGGCGTGGCGACCTCGGTCATTGCCTCGCGCGATGACCTGGCCGATTACATCGAGCATCCCGAGCAAAGCCCCCTGCGCGAAGGTTGGCGCTTTGAGCTTGTGGGTTCGCGTTTGGACGATTTGCTCTCGGGCAATATGGGGTTGACGGTGAAGGACGGCAAAATTGAATTGCTGTAGGTATATAGTTACGCGGTTTTACCAAACCGCGTAACAGCTCGACGCTGCAAACGGCCGAGAGCGGCAATCTGACGTTCAATCGTCGCTCGCGTACCAAAGTACGCGTCGCTTCTCTTTCACGTCACCTTGCTCGCTCTCGGCCGTTTTCGCTGACATTGCCAAAACATCGATGTTGATTTGCTGGTCAGTCGAATGGGTAGAATGCCTCCAACGTGTAACTCGATTCGGAGGAATTCGCATGCCTTATTACTATGGATACGGCTTTGGCATCGACCCGCTGTACCTGCTGGTTGTTCTTGTCTGCACGGTGATTGGCCTTGCCGCACAGAACTATATCAACTCGACGTACAAAACCTGGTCCAAGGTTCGCTCGGACGGCGACACGGGCGCCACGGTCGCTCGCCGCATGCTCGACGCCAACGGCTGCAACGCCGTGGGTATCAAGGGTGTCGCCGGCGAGCTCACCGACCATTACAACCCACAGGACAATAACCTGTATCTCTCGGATGCCAACCGTTCGGGCGGGTCGGTCGCAAGCGTTGCCGTCGCCTGCCACGAGGCGGGCCATGCCGCCCAGCGTCAAAGCGGTTACGCCATGATGAAGGTTCGCACCGCCCTCGTGCCGGTCGTCAACTTTACCCAGAACACCTGGACCATCGTGTTGCTCTTGGGCCTGTTTATGAACATCGCGGGACTCACGACCCTCGCACTGATCTTCTTCTCGTTTAGCGTGCTGTTCCAACTGGTTACGCTGCCGGTCGAGATTGATGCCAGCCGCCGCGCCGTGGCGTACATCGAGCAGTCGGGCATGAGCTCCAAGCAGGTCAATGGTGCCAAGAAGGTCCTGACGGCAGCCGCGCTTACCTATGTTGCTGCAGCGCTCACTTCGATCATTCAGCTGCTCTACCTGATGGCTCGCTACAACAGAAACTCCAACCGATAACAAATTGGCTTGACAGGCGCCGCGGAGATTTGTGTCCCCGCGGCGCTGTACTATGTGTTGGACTTGAATTTGCGCAGGGCCGGAGCCCTTGTGCACGATAACGAAAGGAGGCTGCGTGGCAGGCTGGAATCTGACCGGCAATGCCGTTTCCGCCGAGTTCGACGGTTCGGACGAGCAGGAGCGTAAGGAACTCAGCGTGAGCCAGGCGGTGGAGATCGCCGCCGGCGCGCTCGATGCCATTCCGCAGCTGAGCGTTTTGGGCGAGGTCACGGGCTTCCGTGGCCCCAATGCCCGAAGCGGCCACTGCTACTTTCAGATCAAGGACGACTCGGCGGCCGTCGACTGCATCATCTGGAAGGGTGCCTATCTCAAGCGCACGTTCGATCTGCGCGACGGCATGCAGGTGAGCTTTAAGGGCAGCTTCAATCTTTATAAGGCCACGGGCCGCATGAGCTTTGTCGCTCGCTCATTCTCGCTGGCGGGGGAGGGTCTGCTGCGTCAACAAGTGGCGCAACTGGCCGAAAAGCTGCGTCGCGAGGGCCTGATGGACGAAGCGCGCAAGCGCCGTATTCCGGTGTTCTGCTCCCGCGTGGCGGTCGTCACCTCGCTTTCGGGTGCCGTAATCGACGACGTCAAGCGCACATTGCGTCGTCGCAACCCGCTCGTCGAGCTCGTCTGCGTGGGCGCCAAGGTTCAAGGTGAGGGTGCGCCGGCTGAGCTCATTGAGGGCTTGCGCCGCGCCGCCGCCATCACGCCGGCGCCCGACTGTATTTTGCTGGTGCGCGGCGGCGGCTCCTTTGAGGACCTCATGACCTTTAACGACGAGGAGCTTGCTCGCGCGGTGGCGGCTTGTCCTGTGCCCGTGGTGACCGGCATTGGCCATGAGCCTGATACCTCGATTTGCGACATGGTGAGCGACCGCCGCGCCTCCACGCCCACGGCGGCGGCAGAATCGGTGGCGCCGGCTATGACGGAGTTGGCCGATGTGCTCGAGGCGCGCCATCAGCGTCTGGGTGCCGCGATGGCATCGATGATTGGGTCGAATCAGGTTGATCTGGAGATGCTCGACCAGCGCGGTCGCCGCGCCTGGGATACCTATACGGCCCGCTTGGGCGATGCGCTCGATGCGGCTGCGTGCCGCCCGTGCCTCAACGACCCAACGTTTATGGTCGAGCGTCGCGAGTCTGAGCTTGCCCTGACGGCCGATCGCCTGTCGGGCGCCATAGTACGCTCGGTCGGGACATTCCGCTCCAACTTTGAGCGCCTGCCCGAGCGTCTGGTTGCAAGCACCTCGGGGCTCGATGGCAAGCGCCATGCGCTCGCGCTTGCGAGTTCCCGTCTGGAGCATCAGGGGCGCACGATGCTCAACAAGCCCGCGTCCGACCTGGGCCGTGCGGCAGCCTCGCTAGATGCCCTGTCGCCGCTCAAGGTGCTTGCCCGTGGTTATTCCATCGCGTACAGCGATGATGGGGTGGCCACGAGCGCCAAGACCTTTAAGGCCGGTGACGCCATCCGCGTGCGCATGGCAGACGGCAACGTGACGGCAACGGTCGATACGGTCGAGTAGGCCGCGTTTCATAGCGATAAACCTTTAGGAAAGGAAACAGATATGGCAGAGAAAACCCCGGTCGAGCAGCTTACGTACAAGCAGGCTTCGCAGGAGTTGGAGCTCATCATCCGCAGCTTGGAGTCGGGCGATATGGAGCTCGAGGAGTCGCTCGAGAGCTATACCCGCGGCGTCGAGCTCCTCAAGAGCCTGCGCACCCGCCTGTCCGATGCCGAGCAGAAAGTCTCGGTGCTTCTTAAGGACGTCGACGGCAACGACGTGCTCGCCGACGGCGAAGCCGCCAACACCGACGACAACCTCTCGTTCTAACCATCTCGCAGTCCACTTTGGGGTAGTCTTTTTGGGACGGGGCTTTTTTGACTACCTCTTGTCGGCTGCCTCGCCGAGCACTTGCGTTTGCGAAAAAGTAGTCAAAAAAGCCCCGTCGCAAAAAGACTACCCTGGTGGCTTGGCCATTGGAGGTGAATGTTGCTTGCCTTTTGGCGTGTTAGGTGAGTTGAGGCGCTATCGCTGGTCGATTTCACCGGGTTCAACCATTATTTCTAGCGTGTGTAAATATTCATCTTGATTGTCAGATATGTATTCGCTTACATACCAGAATTCTAGAAGAGGCCCTGCGGCAATGAGATGATTCTGGTCCATGAATTCATTCATTTCCCTCCATATTGTCGGCGTTATTTCTGCAGGTCCGGTGGTTGTCCTGCAAAGATAGTCGCCTTCTGGGAAAATCTCGCACCCTTTATCGTCGATTGATCCGAGTGAAAGCAGCGTCTTCTCTGCTACCAGGCAACCGTCGGCGCTTCTGCGCGATGGGTCAAGGATGAAGCATGGAACCGTGTGTATCGAATCGATTTCCATCCCGAGTTCTTTCATGCGCTTAATGGTGGCGTAGGGAATTATGTCGCCGCTTAGCTCATCCTCGCTTACGATGACATATCCTCGGGGTCCCTTATGAACCACCCTCGACTGTTTTTCCTCGCGTGCTCTTAACGACATGGATATGTTCTGCATGCAATGCTCGATCTTTCGGCGCCGTTGCGATAGTTTTGCTATGGCTGCGTCGATGCTATCAAGTTCGTTGCTGAACAGTTCAAAGCTCGTTTCGAGTGAATGGCTATCTAGGAAAGATCTGATTTCGCTAAGCGTGTAGTTCATATTGAGCATTGACATGATGATGTTGAGTCTGCCGAAATCGTCCTTCCTGTATTCACGGTAGGCATTCGCCCCGCGCTTTGGGGCAACTAAACCAATTGCCTCGTAATAGCGAAGAGTGTCTGCGCTTACGCCGTAGAGGCCGGCCGTCTGCTTGATATTAAGGGAAAACTCGCGTTCCATGTCACACCTTCCGACTGCCCTAGGGCCACTCAAAACCTTGGAGCTATTCTAATGTTTGTTACTCCGTCATTGTCGGGCAAGCGGTCGTTTTGACGAGGTGAACGGTCTTAAGCGCTTGGTATCCAGCTGGTATTCCATCGAAACACGTCGTTGACCTTTGACTTTCTCCAAATTCTAAGATGGTTTCAAGCCAGCTAGCTTAAATCATATCGATCTAGCATCGATCTAGCATCTTAATTGTGAGGAAGGACAAGCAATGAAGGTCAAGACTAGGACGGGTATAGTTTCGGGCAAGACGCTCGAAAACGGGGTTGAAGCTTTTTTGGGCATTCCCTATGCAAAGCAGCCGGTAGGTGATCTTCGTTGGCGTGCCCCTGAGCGCCTTGATGATTCCGATGAGGAAATTGAATGCGTGGAATTCGGGCATTCTGCCAGGCAATTTATCGATGAAGTTGAACTCGCTTCGCTTCATGAGCAAGGGGAGGATTGCCTGAGCCTTAACGTGTGGGTCAGGGGACACGCACGCAAGAACCTTCCTGTCATGGTATATATCCATGGTGGTGCCTACTTCTCAGGTGGATCTGCCGACCCGCTATATAACGGCTCCAATTTTGCGGCAGCGAAGGATGTCGTTATTGTTTCGATTAACTACCGTCTGAACTTGTTTGGGTCGCTGCTGCTCGATTGCCTGCCGGGCGGAGAGGACTACAAAGACGCCGGCTATCTTGCCATTCTTGATCAAATCCGTGCGCTCGAGTGGGTGCATGAGAATATTTCGGCCTTCGGCGGTGACCCCAATTGTGTCACGCTTTTCGGTGAGTCGGCAGGCTCTTCCAGCCAGGCTCTTCTTTCCATATTGCCAGAGGCAAATAAGTATTTCCAACGTGCGATTTTGGAGTCCGGCCCTATCCAGCTTTATAAGACCCGCGAGCGCGGCGAGTACTTTGCTCGGGAGTTCGCCGAAATCATGGGATGCAAAACCGCCCAAGAGCTCTTAGCGAAGTCGGCAGACGAGCTCATTGAGGGCATGCAGGTGTGGTGCGATCGTCATACCTACGAAGTGTCGCTAATTTTCTCGCCGGTTTGCGACGGGTCTTTTCTTCCCAAGAAGCCGATGAAGGCCTGGGCGGAGGGCGCAGCCAAGGATATCGATATCATGATTGGATGTACCGAGGACGAGTTTACTTATTTCCATTTCTATTTCGATGACCTTCCCGGATTCTGGCACGGCCAATTCCCGATTCATTTTGATGATCAGATTGATATCGATTACTGGGAGCAAGCATATCGAAAGGCATGGCCTGAGCGCGATTTTGCCGAGAATTACACCAATTTTATGAACTCAACCGGTTTCTTTGTCGGCACCGACCTTATGGCTGAAGAGCAGTCGGCGTTTAAGCCCGTGTACAACTATTTGTTCCATTATAAATCTCGTGTCGAGGGAATGGGTTCTTGCCACGCAATCGAGGTGCCGTTCGTTTTCAAGAATCTTGATACCGCGAGTGGTCTGATGTTTACGGGTGACAATCCTCCAGCGCATCTCGCGGATGAAATGAACGATGCGTGGTTCAGCTTTGCGAAGACGGGCAAACCGTTTGTTGAGGGCAAGGCACCATGGGACCCCTATACCGCTGAGAACCACATTCATATGGTAATTGACGAAAACGAGTGGAAGCCGGTGCATTCGCTGCATGCCAAAGAAGATTCGGTGTTCCGTCCTATGTACGAGGTACTACTCAACGATTAGTGAAAGAAGCCGCAATGGAGTGGGCTAATTAGCCCCATTGAATTCAGCTTGAACTATCCCTGCGTAAGGAGAAAGAAATGGCTCAAGAAGAAAAGCTATCGGGTTATCGGTGGATGATCTTATTCGTAGTTTGCCTCATTTGCTTCATGGCAAACTTCATGCAATATCAGGTTTCAGCATGGGGTGTCGTCGTGATGACGACTCTCGGCATCGATGCCGGTGGGCTTACCAATCTTATGTTGATGCCGATGCTCACCGCTGTGTTTTTGTCGATTCCTGCAGGATCTCTTGCTGATCGCTACGGCGTTAAGCTTGTCGTGTCAATTGGCATGGTGCTTTCTGCTGTAGGCGGCTTTCTGCGTTATTTCATGATTAATGACTTTACCGTGCAGATCGTTTCGATGTTTATGATCGGCTTTGGCATTGCGGCGCTCAATGCCAATCTGGCAAAGGTGCTGGGTTCCTGGTTTAAACAGCAGACCTCCCTTGCCGTGGGAGTTTTCTATGCTGCTTCATGTGTGTCCATCGTGATAGCCCAGGCATTCAGCACTTATTTTCCTACGCTTGACGTGTCTTATCTGGTCGCTGCTATTGCCGAAGCTGTAACTGCTGCGCTGTGGATCTTCTTTATGAGGAACGTCCCGGAGGGCGAGCCCATGCCCGAGCCCGAGCCGGTTATGAAGTACATTAAGATTGCCGCTAAGTCGCGCGGCGTTTGGTGCATTGCCTTGGCTTATGGTCTTACCCTCGCTTCAACCACGGCATATTGCGCAATTCTGCCGTCTGCGCTTGAGCTCGTTCGCGGCGTTGATACTGCCACCGCTGGATCTATGGCAGCAATTATTACAGTTGGTAGCTTCTTTGCTTGTTTTGCGGGACCGGCTGCCGTCCTCAAGCTCGGTAAGAATAAACCGTTTCTCATTGTAACCACGGTGATTGCCGCCGTTGTAATGGTTGCAAACTGGTTTTTGCCGCTTGGCACTGTCATGTGGGTTGCTCTCGTCCTCAATGGTTTTATGACCGCTCTTTCTGGCCCCATTATTCAGGCAATGACTCCTGATCTTCCTGAGATTGGCGCGAAATATGCCGGTAGCGCTGGTGGAATAATCGGTACTGTCGGCCTTCTCTGCTCCTATTTTGTTCCCGTTATTGTTTCGTCTATTTCTGGTGACAATTGGACGTTGAACTTTACGATCGAATCGATTCTTTTCCTTGCGAGCGTTTTGCCTATTGCGATGTTGCCCGAGACTGGTGCGGCGGCAAAAGCCGAGATGCCTGAGACTTCTGAATTATAATTAATCGGTGTTTTGCCTGGTCGCGACCTCCAGTTGAAATGGGGGTCGCGACCATTTTTAATGTGAGGTTGGTGCAATGGATGGTGAAGCGTGCGAAGTTGCGCACAAAGTTGAGCAAAAGCGGGCTTCGAGTGGTTACCGCTGGTTAATATTGCTGTTGACGTGTGGTCTCTGTTTTTTGGGCAACTTCATGCAGTATCAGGTCGCTGCCTATGCTACGGTCATCATGCCTCAGATGAATATCGACCCTGTCGGATTCTCATCTCTCTTTCTGGCGCCAATGCTTGCGGCGGTTTTCTTTAGTCTCCCGTTCGGATCACTTGGAGATAGGCTTGGGCCCAAAGTAGTGATACTTGGCGGGTTCTGTGTTTCTTTAGTCGGCGGCGCTATCAGAATTTTCACCCTATCGAACTATCCTGCTCAACTTGTCTCGATGTTTTGCATCGGCGTGGGGATGGCGGCATTGACTGCCAATAATGCAAAGACGCTTGGACTTTGGTTTGCAGATAAGACGGATGTTGCGATGGGCATTTACTATGCGGCGACTTGCTTTGGCATTGCGGCGGCGCAAGCGTCATCGGCGTTTATGTCTTCCGTGCTAATGGGCTATACAGTTGCAGAAGCGTTGTTGGTCGTTCTGACTATCTTCTGGGGTTTATTTGGTAAGAACGCACAGCATGACTCACTTATTCCTGATGGCGTTGAGCACGACCAAGCCCTTCTGACTGCTTTTCGTTCGCGTAACGTTTGGCTTTGCGCGATTTGCGCCGCTTTCTCACTTGCCGCCACGACCGCCTTTTCCGGTGTGCTACCTCAGGCTCTTGAGCTTGTGCGAGGCACCGATGCTTCGACGGCCGGCGAAATGGCGGCGCTGACAACCGCTGCTGGGATTATCGGCTGCTTGATTGCTCCGATGCTTTACGGTAAATGCCGCCTTGCGCGACCGTATCTTGTGATTGTCGGGCTTCTTGGCTCTATTTCAATTGCAGTTGCGTGGTTTGCCTCGGGCTTGAAGTCCATGGGGGTATTGCTTGCAGTGTGCGGCATCGTTACGAGCATGATGGGTCCAGTTGTTCAAGCTCTGCCAGTTTCATTTGTTGAAATCGGCACTCGTTATGCTGGCAGCGCTGGCGGCATTATGGCCGAAGTTAGCCTTTTGGGCTCTTATATGCTTCCTATTGGGATTGCGGCTATTTCCGGTTCAGATTACGACAAACAAATGATGCTTATTACTCTGCTTTACGGTCTATCCGTCCTTCCGGTGTTGATCGTTCCCGAGGTCAAACACTTTAAATAGGCGCGAGCATATGGATGGATAAAGCCCTCTGGCCATTGCGATTGCCGAGGAATGGATTTCGCTCAATTCGGATCTTTGAAGTGGGCTAAACTGTCTTGGTGTTTCACTGAACAACGCCACCTTCTGTTGCGTTGTCGTTAGAAAGGAACCAGCCATGTGTGATTGCATCTTCTGCAAAATCGCCAACCACGAGATCCCCTCGACCGTTGTCTATGAGGACGACCAGGTCATCGCCTTCGACGACCTCAACCCCCAGGCGCCGGTCCACACGCTCGTGATCCCCAAGAAGCACTACAGCGATATCGCCGATAACGTGCCGGCCGAGACCATGGGCGCCATGGCTCACGCCATCCAGGAGGTCGCTAAGGCCAAGGGCTTGGAGGACGGTTTCCGTGTCATCTCCAACAAGGGCGTCAACGCCGGCCAGACCGTCATGCACTTCCACATGCACGTCCTCGGCGGCAAGAACCTGGGCGAGAACCTCATCTGAGGGCGCGTAGCCCGTCGACTTGGCTGCCTTTGGAGTAATCTATGCAGCTTTCTCAACTCGAATACCTTCAAGCGGTAGCGAACTATGGTGGCGTGCGCAAAGCAGCTCGCGCCGTTCATGTGAGTCCGCAGGCTGTTTCGTCGGCAATCAAAAAGTTGGAATCTGAGTATCAGATTGTTTTGCTCGACCGATCGGCGGGGGAGGCTGTTTTGTCTCCGGCGGGCAGAGAATTTGCGCGTCGTGCACGCGTGATCCTGGCACAAGTCGACGATCTCAAAAAGTACGCCCAATCGAGGGGCGACGGCGTCTCGCCCGACGGCCACTTCCGTCTTTACGCCCCCTGCCTTCATGGGCGGGGGCGTCTTTTTTCCGAAAACTGGTACGACTCGTTTGAACGCTCGCACCCTCAGATTCATCTTGATGTGTGGCATCAGCCAACGGCTACATGCTTTGAATCACTTGTGCTTGGCATTTCGGACGCGGCCATCTCATTTGAGGAACCACGGGACAGCGTCCTTTCTTCAAAATATATGGGTGAAAAGGAGCTCAGGGTTCTTTCATGTCCAGCTGGTCATCAATCTGTTGACGCTATGACCGTTCGTGAGTTACTGGGCGGCAGGTTAGCTGTTCCTATTAATTTGTCGCCCTGTCTCAATGCAATCAATCAATGTCCCGAAGCTCAGCTGGTTAATTTCCGCTTCCGCGACGTCGAATACGGAAACAGAGCGCAGACTGAGTTTCTTCAGGCCGGGGGATTGATATTGGGTTTTTCTGGCTCTTCTCTCGCATCGGATGGATCGGAAGTGAGCGAGTGCTCCATTGAAGGATCGCGTGACGTAACCTTGCCTATCTACTTTTGCTATCGGCAAAATGCGTGGACTGATCGACACCAGACGGTTTTCCTTCACCTATTGCGCCATCTCGCTTCGTGAGACCATTTGGCATCGCGTCGTCAAGTGAATAGTGACGCTTCGTAACGCATGGTTGACGGCTTTGCTCTCATACTTTTCCAAGATTTCGGTTTGGATTATTGACTCTTGGAGGGCGAGGTATGAGAAACCGTATGGTTTTGCTCTATATGACGTTCGTTTTCCTGTCGAACTTCAGCACCATCTTGTATTTTCTGACGGTTTACCTTGAGTTTGTCGGCTTCTCGATGGTGGCGATATCCAGCATGATGATCGCCTACCAAGTGAGCAAGTTCATTCTGGAGGTTCCTACTGGCTATATTGCTGACAGGTTTGGGCGAAAGGTAAGCGGCCTCGTTGGCGTCGTGGGAATGCTTGGATACTACGCCGCCCTACTCCTTGTCCGTTCTCCTCTGCTTTTGATCGGCGCGTTTGCTCTCAAAGGTTTTGCCGCTGCATGTGTGAGCGGATCCATCGAAGCGATTTACATTGACAGCGTCTCCCGGGACCAGCTCGTAAGACTTAATGTCGTTGAGCGATTTGTTTTCTATGCCTCTTATGCCATCTCCGCTTGCGTGGGCGGTTTCATTTCGTCTGTCGGTGCATATCTCATTGGTCTTTCGGCAGATATCATCGCTATGGTGTTGACGTTGGTTGTTGTTGTCTGCATTCCTGAGATGCGAAGAGAGGGCGCTGCGGCGACACCTGAACATGGAATGAGCCCGAAGATGATCGGTGCCGCTATTGCGTGTAATGGCATTCTTCGGTCAGCGTTCATCATGGACTGTTCTCAGGCATTTGCCTTCGTCGCTCTGGAAGACTTTTTCTCACTGTTGCTTGCAGGCCGCGGAATGAATGCCGTCGCTTCGGGCGTGACCATTGCGGTCCAGCTCTTTGCCTCCGCCTCCATGGGGCTTATTGTGCCCAGTGTGATTGCTCATGTCGACAAGGATCGTTTTGCGCGTATTTGCGGCATCATTCGCTTAGTATTGACAGCTTTGTTTTTGATCCCCCTTACTCCGGCTAATTTGCTGCCCGTGTTCTATGTGCTGCAGACGGTTGCGTACTCGTTGTTTGCCCCAATCAAATACTCAGTTTTCCAAAATGCTGCCGATTCATCGATGCGCTGTTCACTGATTTCGGTTCAAAGCCAGATGGTGGCGGTGGGTGCTGTTCTTTTCTATATGCTCAACGCTGCGCTGAGTAGCGTTGCGGGCATTCGAGTCGTATTGCTTGTTGCGCTCGGGATTTCTTCCCTGGTGTATATCCCCGCGCTATTTCGTCTTACAAGTCAAAGGCCATGAGTATTTAGGCACCGATAACTTATATATCAACCCAATAAACCCGAGCGCGAGGGCGTTTGGGTTTATTATTGAAGTGTATGTAACCTGGCGGCGCCACACCGCCTGTTAGTAGGGAGACACATGAACGTTCTGGTCGTCAACGCGGGATCTTCGACCCTTAAGTATCAGGTCATCGACACCAAGTCCCATAAGGTGTCCGCAAAGGGCTCCTGCGAGCGCGTCTGCTTTACCGGTGGTACCTTCACCCATGCTGCCAATGGCTCCAAGAAGGTGACCGAGAACATTGAGTTCCCCGACCACAAGGTCGCCATCGAGGTCGTCCTGAAGGACCTTGAGGCCAACGGCGTCAAGATCGAGGGCATCGGCCACCGTATCGTTCAGGGCGGTTGGTACTTCGGCGATTCCTCCCTCGTCGACGAGGACGTCCTCGCAAAGATCCGCGAGGTCGCCCCGCTCGCCCCGCTGCACAACAACCCCGAGGCCAACGTTATCGAGTACTGCCTCGAGCAGTATCCCGACCTGCCCAACGTCACGGTCTATGACACCGCTTTCCACTTCAACATGCCCGAGGTCGCCAAGACTTACGCTCTACCCAAGGACGTTTGCGACAAGCTGCACATCCGTAAGTACGGCGCCCACGGCACCAGCTACCGTTACATCTCCAAGAAGGTCGCCGAGATGACCAACGGCGAGGCCCGCAAGGTCGTCGTGTGCCATATCGGCTCCGGCGCTTCCCTGTGCGCTATCGAGGACGGCAAGTGCATGGACACCACCATGGGCCTCACCCCGCTCGATGGCGTCATGATGGGCACCCGCTGCGGCTCCATTGACCCGGCTACCGTGTGCTACCTGCAGCGCGAGGGTGGCTACACCTTTGACGAGGTCGACGAGATGATGAACAAGAAGTCCGGCCTTTTGGCTGTGACCGGCGGCAAGACCAACGACTGCCGCAACGTCGAGGAGCTCGCCGCCGCTGGTGACCCCGATGCTCAGCTCGCCTTCGACATGTTTGTCTACAAGATTGCCGCCAAGGCTGCCGAGATGGCTACTTCCATGTGCGGCATGGACACCCTGGTCTTTACTGCCGGCATCGGCGAGCACGCTCCGGCCGTCCGCGCCGGCGTGGCCGACCGCTTGGCCTTTATGGGCGTCAAGATGGATCATGCCCGCAACGCCCTGCGTGGTGACGGCGCTTGGTGCCTGTCTGCCGAGGATTCCAAGGTCAAGATTTTCGTCATCCCCACGGACGAGGAGTTCATGATCGCTTCCGACGTCGAGCGCATCGTCAACGGCAAGTAATTGCAAGAGGGGAGGGGCTGGACGACCGAGCGCCGTTCGGCCCCTCTTTTGCGCTCGTTGGGCGATATGCTTGATAGCTATTTATCAAGTTGTGATAACTTCTTATTAAAATGCGGCCGCCTTAAGGGGTCTGCGTCGACCGTATTGCACTGCAAAGGAGTCTCATGAACGTACTTGTTGTCAACGCCGGCAGCTCAAGCCTTAAATATCAGCTTTTGGATACCGATACCCGCGAGGTTTTCGCTAAGGGCAACTGCGAACGTATCGGTTCGGACATGGGCATCTTTGGCCACTCCGAGAACGGTGGCGCCAAGCAGACCGAGGAGGTCCCTTTCCCCGATCATCGCTCTGCTATCGCTCGTGTGCTCGAGGAGCTCGAGAAGACCGACTTTACGATTGATGGCATTGGTCATCGTATCGTTCAGGGCGGCTGGCACTTCGATGATTCCGCAGTTGTTGACGACGAAGTTATGGCCAAGATTCTCGAGGTGGCCCCGCTCGCCCCGCTGCACAACTACGGCGAGGCCGCGGCGATTGAGTATTGCCGTGAGAAGTATCCGGAGCTGCCCAACGTGGCGGTCTTCGACACCTCGTTCCACATGACCATGCCCGAGGTCGCCTATACCTACGCGCTGCCCAAGGACGTGTGCGACAAGTACCACGTGCGCAAGTACGGCGCCCACGGCACGAGCCACCGCTATGAGTGGATGATGGCCAAGGAGATCCTGGGCTCGCGCTGCCACCGCCTACTTTCGTGCCATTTGGGCAACGGTGCTTCGCTCGCCGCCATCGAGGACGGCGTGTGCCGCGATACCACGATGGGCCTCACGCCGCTTGACGGTCTGATGATGGGTACCCGTTGCGGTTCCATCGACCCGGCCACCGTGTGCTATCTTCAGCGCGAGGGCGGATACAGCTACCAGGAAGTCGACGACATGATGAACAAGCAGTCTGGCCTGCTTGCCATCTCGGGCATCTCCAACGACGCCCGCGACATCCGTACGCGCGCCTCCGAGGGCGATGAACGTTGCCTGCTCGCCTTCGATATGTTCGCCTACAAGGCCATGCAGCAGGCCGGTTCTATGATCGCTTCTATGGCGGGCGTGGATACCATCACCTTTACCGCCGGCATCGGCGAGAACGACTGGTCGATCCGCAAGGCCTTCTGCGACTGTTTTGAGTGGCTGGGCGTGCGCATCGACAACAACAAGAACCGCGAGGCCGTGGGTAACGGACCGCAGGTCATCAGCGCCGCCGGTTCCGCCGTTACGGTCATGGTCATCCCCACCGACGAGGAATACATGATCGCCCACGACGTCGAGCGCCTGACCAAGAACAACTAACGCGCGCATTTGCAAGTAAACGAAAGGCCTCCAGAGCAACAGCTCTGGAGGCCTTTTTGCTTAGAGGCTTTAGCCTGTGCGGGGCGCGCAGCGCGCCGCATCAGAAACCACCCGCTATGCGGGTGGGGCCAAACGGTTTTACAAAGCCGCCCCCTCGCCGGACACTTGCGATTGTTCAGGCCGCAAGGAATCCGAGTCGAGAGGGCGGTGGTGGCGTATGGCCCAGAAGGCCTACAGCCTGTCGCACACGAAGTGGATGTGCAAGTACCACGTCGTGTTCACGCCGAAGTATAGGCGCAAAGTCATCTACAACCAAATAAGGTCCGACCTTGGGGAGATCTTCAGGAAGCTCTGCCAGTACAAGGGGATAGAGATCATCGAGGGGCACCTGATGCCTGACCACGTCCACGTGCTGCTGGCGATCCCGCCGAAGTACAGCGTATCGAGCGTGATGGGCTACCTGAAGGGGAAGAGCTCGCTGATGATATTCGACAAGCACGCGAACATGAAGTACAAGTTCGGCAACAGGAAGTTCTGGGCCGAGGGCTACTACGTGTCCACGGTCGGCCTGAACGAGGCCACGATCGCGAAGTACATCCGGGAGCAGGAGAAGGCCGACATCGCGCTCGACCGGCTGAGCGTCAAGGAGTACGAGGACCCCTTCGGCAGGGGGCCGGGGCGTAAATAGCGCCGGTTTGACCGGCCCGCCACGGGTCAATCTGCAGTGCGGCCCGAACCCCGTGAGGGCCGGCGCCTTTAGACGCGTGCCGGAAATCCAAGGGTTATACCCTAAGAGCAAACCACCCCTTTTAGGGGTGGTTTTGATTGACAGGCGGACGGCGGGAACCCCCATCCCACAATCCGCCTCCAAACTGGGATGTAGTTTCCGGCACAACAACCGCCGAAGCCCACCGGCCTTTCAATCTCCAAAGCGATCATCATCAGCAACGCCTGCGCTCCCAGCAACGGCACCCATCCATTCAGATTTTCAGCCCCAGCTCGTAGCCAAGCCGCCGTCCACTCCAGATGCCCTGATTGCAACGTAGCGGCAGGGACCCTACAGGGTAAAGCT